>PLPU01000577.1:0-9743 GCA_003159975.1 Acidobacteriaceae bacterium | reverse complement strand
ACATTTGAGACTTCCGGGACCTTTGCGGTGACAATGCCGAATTCCTCCTTCCGAATCGACATGCTCAGATCATGAGATAGGAAGTTGTTGTCGAACGATCTCGATCGCCACGAGAGCATCCGGCCTCTCTACGATACTCGTGGAAACGAAAGCTGCTGTGTGATCGCCAGATTCTGGCCGATCATACATCGAGTCTCTTTTTACTGAGCAGGATTCTTCGCCGCTCGTGCATTACCTATCTGAGATAGGGCCAGTCTGAACATGCTTCAGTGCAGGCGGGCATACTCCAATCGCGCCTGCTGGAGAACTTCAATATCCCCATCAGCTTCTTTCCAGAGGGCAAAGAGCTTTTCGTACTCATCCCGGCTCGGGGCAGTCTTTCCTTCCAGGGCGTAGGCGCGCGCCAGACCAAGATGCGCCAGCGTGGTGCGTGGAAGAGATGGATCCTCAAGTCCCGGGTTGGCAATCAGCTTTTTGTACTCGACCTCCGCCTTGTCGCCCTGCCCCGCGGCAAGGTAAGCGTGGCCGCGCACCTCAATTACTTCGCAGCGCGCCAGTTCGTAGGGGGTGGCCTGCGACAACGCGGCGACCGCACCCGCCGGATCATGATGGTCCAGTGCCAGTAGCGCTTTCAACTCGGGAAACAGGAGTTGCTGCTCAATGGTGCCAAACGGAGGCTCTGCCGGCTTCTTGAGGTAGGCCTCGCCAGCCGTATCGTTGCCTGCGGCGGTCGCGGCCACTGCGTACTCGAGACTGGTCTTGTCCTTGACCTGACGCAGCATCTCCGCCACGCGCGGTGTGTGTCCAAGCTCGGCAAGAACGCGGACCTCATCCAGGAGCATCTCATCGGCAAAGTTCGCGCTCACCTCGTGCGCGGCGCTTGAGATGGCGCTCGTGAACAGCGTCTCCGATTCATGCGCCTTCCCCTCATCGGCCGCAAGGATCGCCTGAGATTCAAGGAATAAATACGGTTGAGGCTTGCCCTTGCTCCAGGCTATCTCCCGCTGGATGCTTTGTCGATCGCGCTCCGCAATGGCCATCTCGAAGAGGATCCAATGCAGGCTCGGCGCATCCATGTTCTGGGCCTGCGCCTCAGCGATGATTCGCTTGGCGTCGGCGTTGCGATTGGCGCGCATGTAGGCACGGGACAGCCGGTCATAGTCCGATGCGGTCCGTGCCACGACAATCTTCAGCTCATGCTCTCCGGCATTGATGGCCTCCTGGAAGCGGCCGAGCTGGGTCTCCGTATCGGTCAGTGCCTCCCAACCGGTGGCATCGTTGGGATAGATCCGCGTCCACTCCGGCTGATTCTTCTCCGCCGCATTCAGATCATCGAGCGTCATGTAGTAATAGTTGTTGCGGATATAGAACTTCTCCAATTGGCTGACATTTCCGCTCAGATCGAACGCGGTTTTGGCATACACGCCCGCTTTTGCCCGATCGCCCAGATTATAGTAAGCGTTGCCCAGATTGGCCTGCGCTATGGCGAACCGGGGGTCAATATCAACTGCCTTTTGCAAGTAGAGAACACATTCCTGCAGTTTCCCTGCGCTCCCCAAAGCCGCTCCCTTGTTGGAGTCTTGAAGAGCCTCGAAAGAAAAAGTGGTGGCATTCATCAGCGGCACGTCGAACTGTTCGATCGACTGCCTGGACTCACCCAACTCCCTGCGCACGCGCTCGCCAAGTCCATCCAGGGTGTTCAGCAGAGCGTCTTTATTGAAGGCATCGGCGTGATAGGTTTTCAGCGTCGTGCCGGAGGCACAGTTCAGCACATCGATCGAGAGGCGGTAGCCGAATTTCTCAGGTGAGGATTCGATCTTTCCCCTTAGAAGCGCCTGGTAGTTGCTGCGCCGGCAAACCTCCAACGCCGTGTCGCCCAGCAGCGGCGTATCCGTCGCCTTTTCCATGCTGGTCAGCGCGGTCTGCTCCTCGCCCGCACCCATCAACTGCATATAGGGGGATTGCCCGAGACCGATCGCCAGCGCCGATTTCAAGGTGTGGTCAAACGCCGGATCGTTGGAAATATTGAGAAAGTCCGCAACCATCACCTTGCGCAACTCCGGCGGCTTGGCGAAGCGCTCAAAGAGATAGGCGCCGGACGCGGACGCCACCACCAACGCCACAATGCCCCAGGCGACCCAGCGGCGGGGAATGCGGCGCAGGAGAGGGAGGCGATCTGGAACCGCCATGGCAATCCGCGAAGTCTCCTCAATCACCACCTGTGTCCGTTCGCGGATGTGCTGGACGATGTAATCCTCGGCGTGCGCGGGACCTTCCAAAACTGTCTGGGGCTGCGGTGTGGCATGCACCTCCGCCGTGAATTGGAAGCCGCGGCCGGCGATGGTCGCAATGCAGCCCGCCTTGTCTCCCAGAGCTCTGCGCAGCGCAAAGATATGCGTAGAGAGATTGCCCTCCTCGACAAACGACTCGGGCCAGACTGCTTTCAGCAATTCGTCCTTGGTAACCACTCGTCCGGGGTTCGCTACCAGGTAGGTGAGAACCTCAAAGGCCTTGGGCGAGACTGCGACGGGAATCCCATTGCGCGCCAATGATCTCCGTCCGGGATACAGCTCAAACTCGTCGAATCGGTACAAGTAACTGGTAATAAATGACATAGATGGCCTTAAGAATTCTTAAGAACAATTAAAACTCGAATTCAGATGGATTAAGGACTCCTGGTCCTCAGGTGCGGTGTAGTGGCAATCAAGCCGGTCGATGCAACGCCAGCTTGTATGGAGTTCACGCATGAAGATCATACCTCCAAATTTGCCGGCGCCGAAAAGTATCGGTGGACAGACAGTTGGCAGAACGCTGGTTCATCGCCGCATTGAGATCACGCAGGAGCGGGAGATCTTTTCGGTGCTGGTGCGGGGCCGGGGCGCCGCGATTGCGGGACGACAAGCAGGTGAGAGCGCAGGACCGAAGCCATCTTTTCCGGAGTTGCCGCCACCAACAACGCAAGAACAGGACAGGAATCGCAGTTAAGAGAGCAGACAGAGAGAGACAGTGCGAACAATTCAGGATCACCACCCCATCCAGAGTTCAGATATCGAGAGGAGCGCCATGAAAAGGATTTTCACGCAGGTCAACTTCAACACGCTGGACACAAAATTCAGGAGTGCCGCGGGAGCCTTGGCATTGCGCCATGCTCATCGCTTGGCTGCGATGCTTGGGATGCTTGTCTCGACGGCCGTGTATGCGCAGCTTCCCACGACCATTGTGCTCTCCGTCTCGAACGCCGCCCCGACCTATGTCACGCCGAATTACGGTGGATCTGTCCTCTCAGTGCTGAACCCGGTCATGGTGACGGCAACGGTGACGGTCACGGCAACCGGTCTACCAGTCACCAGCGGAAGCGTGACATTCTATGACAACGTGGGAATGCCAGGCGCAATCGGTCCCGATGTGATTGGCACGGCCAGCATCCAGTACCATCTGCCGGCCACCCTTGAACCACCCGACGCCACTGCCGGCGCTGCGACACTGCCGATTTCTTTCGGGCCCGGCCCGCACTCGCTCACTGCCACCTACAGCGGCACCACGGGCGGCCTGGCTACAGCTATCTTTCCGGCCACGCCGAACTTTGCGTCCTCGACAACGGTCGCACCCACATCGGTGAACTCAACCGGAATTGCTGCCTCGTCCTACAGTTTCCAGATCACGGGCCCTGGGGGTTTTCCGCAGCTCGGCAACTTTAACCCAGCGTACTCAGCGACAGCCGTCACTGGTGGCTGGGCCGAAAACCCAGGCCAGAGCGCCAGCTCTGTGAACGGCTACGGGATGCAGATTCCCACTGGAACCTCTACTGTGACCGACACGACCACAGGAGACGTCTACCCGCTCACTGAGAACTCAACGTTCAGCCAGTTCAATGTTCTGTATCAACCGGTGTTGTCCTATATGTACCAGGGGCCGGGCATCGGTCCTTTTGGCACATATATCAATGAGGAAGGTTTGACCCAGGTTACCTCTTTTTCCCTGGCAGATATTTTCCAGAATGGTGTGCCCGCAATGGTTGCGGTGAGCAGCGCGCAGAACGAAATCTGGGTTACTGCACCGTATGGCAATAGCCCATACGGCAGTAACGCTTCAATGTTCGTAGCCAACGCGCCTGCTCAGGCCGTGGCCGCCGACCTGAATGGCGACGGCTGGCTCGATTTGGTGGTGGCTCACAACGACACCTCAGGCGCGGGCGCAAGCGTTGGGGTTGTGCTTCAGAACTTCGATCCGATCACCACCCTCGGCAACCCTCTGTTCACTGCTCCGGAGACGGTCTACTACCTCGGCAATCCCATCGGCAACGTGGCCACGGGCGATCTCAACGGAGACGGCTTCCCGGATATCGTCGCGGTTACGTCCGATGGAAGCAACCTGATTTATGTGCTGCTCAACGACGGAGAGGGCAACTTCACGCCCACCGGCGTCGGTTTTTCTGCTGGCAATGGAGCGTCGCAGGTGGCACTTGGGGACTTCAACCAGGATGGCTTTCTCGACGTTGCTGTGCTGAACACTACTGACGCCACCATCGGCATCCTTTTCGGCAATGGAGACGGCACCTTCCAACCGATGACAGCTTACCCAGTTGGTACCGCACCCACCGCCTTCGCCATGGCCGACCTGAATGTCGACGGCTATCTCGACTTTGCTATCACCAACAACGACAGTCCTACACAAGATGAGGTCAGCTTCCTCTACGGCCAGGCTGGAGGAACCTTTAACTATTACGCAAATCAAGCGATGAACACGATCTATTACCCCAATTTTAACTATCCGGAGACCAACCCGCACCCCACGGCTATCCAGGCTACTGATCTGAACGGTGACGGTTATCCCGATCTGTTCATCGGGTTCAACGTCAACCAGATCGCATGGGGTATCTATATCCCATCTCTCGGCCAGTACACGTATCAGGTAGCGGAATACGCCGACCAGCCCAATGGCATCAATGTTCGTACCGTTTCCCCCGGGGTTGCCGATCTGAATGGCGATGGCGTCAAAGACTTCCTCATGATGACGACAGTGAACGACTCGTTTCCGTGCTCATACTGCGCTACCTCGAACAATTACATGTACCAGTACACTGGAACCATGGCGCCCACCTGGACCGGACCTTCGGAGGTCAACGGACCAATACTGGGAAATCACAACTTTGTCTCTTCATGGGTTCCTGCCCCGGGGTCCATTTACGCGCCGGCCACAAACGTTGGCCCCATCACTCTCAACATCGGTAGCAGTTCAGTTTCGATCACCCCATCCACCTTCAATTTTGGTTCAGTCGCCCCGAACGGCAGCGTATCCCAGTCATTCACAGTGAAAAACACAGGGGCGACAGCGCTGGTTCCATCACAGCCGGACGCAGTTCTGGCGGGCACCAATCCGGGCGCATTCAACATTACTTACGATGGTTGCTCGCTTCAGGCTGTGGGTGGGTTCGGCCTGCCTCCGGGTGGGACCTGCACCATCATTGTCACATTCAACCCCGCGAGCGCGGGCGCCTTTAGCGCGTCCCTTAGCCTGATGAACAACGCGGGCAACTTGCCTGTATCCGCAACACTGACTGGAACCGGTTCCGGCGCCGCACAAACGACCCCGGTCATTAACTGGCCTACTCCCGCACCGATCCAGTATGGAACGCCGCTGAGCGCGATCCAGCTCGATGCCAGCAGTACGGTCGCAGGGCCCTTTGTATACTCGCCCGCCTTGAGCACCGTGCTCACACCCGGGACCTACACGCTCTCGGTAACCCTTAACCCCACCGATACGACTGACTACACATCAGCCACGTCCACCGTTACGCTGGTTGTGACTCAAGCCACTCTTACCGTAACGGCCAACAGTGCAGCGATGACTTACGGGGCCGGCCTGCCGGCATTCAGCGACACGATCACCGGTTTCGTAAACGGCGATACCGCGCCCACGGCTGTGACCGGAGCGGCCTCGCTCACCACGACGGCAACTTCGGCATCCGCGGTGGGCACATACCCCATTACCGCCTCAATCGGCACGCTGGCATCGGCGAACTACATGTTCGTCTTCGATGCTGGTTCGCTCACCATCGGCAAGGCGCAACTGATGGTCACGGCTTCGAATGTTTCCGTACCTTACGGCAGCGCGATTCCGACGCTTCCATTCACCATCACTGGTTTTCAAAACGTAGATACGCAACTGAGTGCGACCACCGGAGCGCCGAACCTTACCACTACGGCAACGGATACGTCGCCGGTTGGAATTTATCCGATCAATGCAGCGATCGGGACTTTGGCCTCGAACAACTACGGCTTCACCTTCTCGAGCGGTACGCTTTCGATTGGCCAGGCCACACCGGTCATCACATGGCATACACCCGCGGCTATCCGCTATGGAAAGGTGCTGACTGGAACTCAGCTTGATGCCACCTCGCCGGTCGCCGGTTCGTTCGTCTACACGCCCGCCCTAAACACACTGCTGTTGCCCGGAACGTACACGCTCTCGGTCACCCTTACCCCAACCAGTCCCGATTACAATACGGCAACGGCAACGGTGACGCTGGTAGTGGACGAGGCCACGCTCAGAGTTACCGCCCACAACCACACCATGACCTATGGTGGCAGCCTGCCTGTGCTCACCTATACAATCACCGGCTTTGTGAATGGAGATACGCAGGCAACCGCAGTGACTGGGACGCCTGTACTCTCCACCACGGCTGCAGCCACCTCTGCTGCCGGCTCTTACCCCATCGACGTAGCAATAGGCACGCTGGCAGCGGCCAACTATGTCTTTGACCTCAAAGACGCCACGCTGAAGATTAAACCGGCGACCTTGATCGTGACGACTCCCCCTGTGTCGATAACATATGACAGCCCAATTCCAACTCTCACCTACGTCATCTCGGGTTTTGTGAATGGCGACACGCAGGCAACCGCGGTGACGGGAGCGCCCGTACTCTCCACCACAGCCACGTCCACTTCACCTGCGGGCTCATACCCCATCGACGTAACAATAGGCACGCTGGCCGCTGCCAACTATGTCTTTGACCTCAAAGACGGCGTACTGAAGATCAACAATGCGACGCTGATCCTGGCGACTCCCGATGTGACCATCACGTACGGTAGCCCCATTCCGGCGCTCACGTACACTCTCTCGGGCTTTGTGAATGGTCAAACGCAGGCAACCGCCACCACGGGAACGCCAACCGTTTCGACAACGGCAACCGCAACTTCGCCCGTGGGCACCTACCCAATCAGCGTTGGCATCGGCACGCTGGTTGCGCCCGGCTACACCATCCAGTACAAGAGCGGCACACTGACCATCACCAAGGCTACGCCTTTGCTCAATTGGGCTACGCCGGCGGCGATTCCCTATGGCACGGCCCTCAGCCCAGCGCAACTGAATGCAACCGCCAGCGTTCCTGGTAGCCCGTTTGCCTACGCGCCCGGAGCGGGCACGGTGCTCGATGCCGGATCGCATACGCTCAATGCCACTTTCACGCCCACCGACACGATCGATTACACCACCGCGAAGATCTCTGTAACGCTGACCGTTACGCAGGCCTCGCAGACCATCAACTTCGCCCCGCTGCCGAACCCGGTTAACTATGGAACCGCCCCGATCCCGCTCGTTGCTACCGCCAGTTCAGGTCTTTCTGTCAGCTTCAATGTGGTATCCGGACCAGCGACAATCGCCGGCTCCTCGCTGAAGATTACCGGACCAGGTTCCGTGGTGGTTGCAGCCAACCAGGCGGGGAACGCGGACTACTCCGCTGCCCCGCAGGTTACGCAGACCATCGTGGTATACCAGGGATCCGACACCATTGGGCTGACAGTGTTAGCCACTCCCAGGAAATCAGGGCAGCCATTCACGTTTACAGCTGTGGTAACCGGGAGTGGCGTCAAGCCGACAGGCACGGTCGAATTCTTCGATGGCGCCAACCTCATCGGAACAGCCAATCTAAACCCAAGCGCCGTTGCCACTCTTGCAACTGCCGGGCTGACGGTCGGCACGCATAACATCACGGCTACTTATGAAGGCAACGCAAACTACCCGCCAGTTACCTCAAACGCAGTGGTGGTCACCGTGACCCCATGACCCCACGTTAGTTATCGATTGACTTCCGCCAATTGGCAAAGGCCGGCCGCGAGCATACACGGATTCAGCGGACCAAAGCCAACGTAACTTGTAAGACCAATTGGCGGGTACTCAACCTTTCCATTTTCTCCCTCTTCGGTGTTTTCGGGCTGTTCCATAACCCACACCTTTTGATACGGCCGGATCGGTAAGATCCGGCCTATTGTTTTGTTGGGTTTAGCAGACCGGTTTTCGGACCCCTTTTGTTACAGGATCCAGGACTGGTTTCAGGCTGTTTTATCGAGCACCTGGGTCTCAACCTGGGCCGGAGGCTTCCTGAGGACGCGCTGTACGGTGGCCGTTGAGATGCAGTGCCCTCTGGCGATCTGGCGCAGGCTCTGGCCGCGGCTGCGGTCTTGTTGGATTCCGGCATGGTCCAGTACCAGCGGATTGCGGCCGATGTGCTGACCTTCCAGGCGTGCGCGCCGCATGCCGGCGCGCACCCTCTCAACGATCAGGCTACGTTCGAGTTCGGCGATGGCGCCGATGATCACGACAATGGCCCGGCCCAGCGGGCCGGCGGTGTCGATGTTTTCCCGGAAGCTGACGTACTCGATGCCCAACCGGTTCAACTCGTCCAACACATCCAGGAAGTGTTTAACCGACCGGGCGATTCTGTCTGAAGCCCAGACCAGGACGATGTAGAAGCGGCCGCGGCGGGCGTCGGCCATCATCTGGTCAAGGCGTGGCCGCCTGGCCTTGGCGCCGCTGATCCGGTCGGTGTACTCGTGGACGATCTCNNCGGCGCGCTTCACGCACGCCGTCCTTTTTTGGGAGCGATGGCCCCATACTCGGCAACGTAGCTCTGGATGAATTCCTGCAGCACGACCGTCATGTCAGTGCCCTTGGCCGCCGTTGCGGCCTTAAAAGCGTTGTGGAGGCTGACTTCGATGTTGATATTCACTCTCTTTAACCCTGTTCCTTCCTTCTTGATCTGACTCACCCCCTCCCTATGAGGATGAGCGTATACGTCTTTGAGTACCAGCCGCCAGTACCCCGGATGGTCCGGGGTCCGGCAGCGCGGCAAGTTGACTAATCCCAGGCGCCCTTGCAGATCCGGACCGCGACCCCCATCTGCTCCGGGCTCATGCCAAGTGCGGCCGCCATGGGTTCCAACTGCGCCGGATCAGGAACAGCCCCGGCCTCGATGGCCAGCCATTCCGAGGTGCACATGCCGGCCAGGAGTGCTATTGCCTCCAGCGGCAGGCAGCAGTTCTCCCGGGCCTTCCTCATAAAGATGCCGAACAACTGGCCCCAGACCTTACGGGTAACTTCACGGAACTTCCTCCGATTACGAATCGACATACTCATACACGCATTGCTCCTCATGGACACGCCCTGTCAAGACGGCCAGGGCGCAGATTGGATCTCAGTGTGAGTATGTACTCATTGCTATCAATATCCAAAGCTCCGGCCCGAATCTACCCCAGAATGTCTACTTTCAGGGATNNTCGTCGTTTTATCCAGCGCGAGAGCTTTGAACCACAGGCCAACGAGATCCCCAACACAGCTCCCAGCTGGCTGCCAGGAGATGACTACTACACCAACTTCAAGGTCGGCGATCCGTTCATCAAGGTCGACCAGGGCTACGCCCGCCTGCCCGGCGCCGGCTACGAGGCCCTGCATCCGGAACTGAAGGG
>PLPU01000039.1:0-3941 GCA_003159975.1 Acidobacteriaceae bacterium | reverse complement strand
TATTGTTTTATCCCGGTGTGGATCATGTATAGGAAGAAGATTTTTTTGAAGGTGTGATGGGTGGGCCAGCTGTTGAAGGTGACTGAGGATCAGTTGACCGCCGTAGAACTGATTGGATCAATACGGCCAGGCCGGAGGGAAAAACACCCCGCGAAGGCAAAAGCTCCATCTCTCTTGTTTGAAAGCGGCTTACGGCGCAACTGAATTCGCATCCTAATTTGCTGCCAAAATGCGCGATTCCGAGCCGAAGCGGCGATATTGCTCAAAGACAGCTTCGTTCAAGAATGTCTTTGCCGGTCCCTTGTAACTCTCCGGCGGAGTCGTCCCCAACGGAGGTTGTGTGGTGTGCGCCAACAAGAGAGAGACGCTCCGCAGAGGGCAAATGTAGCTCTTTCCCCCTATATCCACAGCGCCGTATTCAACCATCATGCCGTTCCTGGAGACGACTTCACCGGGCGGCATATCCGCTTCCAGCGTGATGCGAAGGATTGCGCCGTTGGCCGGGTCGAATGCGATTTCACCATGATAAGCGGCGATATCGCCGAACCTATGCCAGTCTCCCAGATCAGCGGCCTCGTCGGGCGGCCGGTCCGATACACAGCAAAAACTCACCGCGTAATGTGATTTCTCCCTGGGCACCGCATAGTGGAAGACCGCCTCCGCGCCATTCGCTTCTTCTTCCCAGCGACTCCAGGTGATTTTGCCCTTGAGGGCATCTCCCACCACCGTGCTCAAGATCGGCCCAAACACTCCCTCGGTGAACAACCCACGCTCCTGCGATTCGCCTCTCTTGACCTTCGCCGCAACCTTCTCCACAACCTCATGGCCGTCACGGTAAGTCACCAGGACATTCGACCTGCCTACGACCTGCAAAGGCAGATAGATCTTGGTGGTCATTCCAACCGACCCTTGAATATCCTGTAGCGGCCTATCCTCAAAGCGGGTCGTTTCGCGGGCGGCAATAAAATTGGGCAACTGGCGAAGGGTCGTATTCACGTAATTGACGACCGAAACGAGCATCCGGCGCAGCGCGGCTGCGTCTGGCATGGGTTTCAAGGGAATCTCCGCTGGCGGCGGATCGAGGAAGACCGACGAGTCGGCCAGGGCAATGAGCGCCTGCTGGGATTTTTCGCCTGGCAAGGCTGCCCGTAAGCGCGCCAGTTTGGCCGTGCTCAGCCGTTCGGTCAGTTCCATCGCAAGCAGTTGGCGCGCGAGGTCGGCGTCTGGCTGATGCGCAGCTTCGGACGCCGCGAGTACACGCTCGAACCCTTCCACCGTAATGCTGGTTGAATGCTGTGAATGGGCAGGAAGAACCAGGACAGCGATGAACGCCAACAAGATCAATCGCCGCATGGCATCGCCTCTTTCACTGTCCGAAGCGAGTATAGATCAGGAACGGGCTATCGTTCCGTGTCATCGGATCGCAATGGACGACTTTATCTGGGAGTTCCGCTGGGGTATTGTTTTGTGCCGGTGTGGATCATGTATCGGAAGAGGATTTTTTTGAAGGTGTGAGGGGCGTGTGGTCGAGGACGCAGCCGGAGCTGGGCGGCGGGACCGATGGATGCGGTGGCGAATGCGACGCTGGCGCGGTCGCCGCTGAAACGCGCGATCTATCACTTCATCGGACAGACGCTTGGGCGCGTGCCGCGCTATCGCATTTACCTCATCATGTATGGCGGGCTGGGGCTGTCGCTGGTGGCGGCGGCGATTTTGCGGCTGCACGCGACGGGGCAGCATGTGCGGGTGATTCTCTCCGCGGATGGGATGAGGGCTGCGCTTCCGCTGATTGCGTTCTGGACGATTGCGGGACTGCGGATGGCATTTGTTTCGCCGGGCAATCAGCGCGGTGGTTGGATTTTCCGAGTCATCAAGGGCAAGCCGGCGCTGGAACAGCTTTTGCCGGCGAAGACCTGGGTTCTGATGTGGGCGCTGACGATTACGCTGGGGGCGTATGGACTGTTGCGCATTGTGGCTCCGCCGGAGTTGCTTGGGTGGAATGTGACGGCGAGCCAGCTGATTGTTGCGGTCGGAATCTGCATTTTGCTGACGAACCTGTTCTTTTTGCAGGTGAGGATCGTTCCATTCACTGGAGAGCAGGCAGCGGGAGGGCAGCATCAGCTTGCGGCTACGCTCCTGAAGTATTTTTCGGCATTGCCGGTAGTGATTGTGCTGCCGGTGGTTTGCGAAGCGGAGATGGAACGGAGCGGGATGGAGATGGGGAGTGTGGTTGTGCTGATTGCGGGGGCGCACCTCTGGCTGCGCGCGATGCATCGCAGGATGGTTAGGGAGCATATTGAATTGTCCGGGCCATATGACGAGGAGGATGGGCTTCCCTCGCCGTTGGGATTACGGAACGGGTGAAGGCTTTCGCAGTCGGCGCTTTTTACCGAATCTGACGAGACTGTGGGGTCACCGGCGCTAAAATGGAGGCACGATAATCTGTTTCTTGGTCGTAAGGGCGGAGCCTAATGCCACGTTCGCTGTTGGTGAATCGTCTTGCAAGCGAAGAAATGGAAGCGGCTCTCTGCTCCCAGTGTGGTCAGCCGACAGATAATGGCGAAGGATACGACGGCCTTTGCGGGTCATGTGCCGATAGGCTGGAAAACGCCCGAGAGAAGGAGCTCCCTTTAGCCGATTGATACGGGCAAGGCTAGATTCCGACCGTGCGTGGGATTTAATGTAAGGTCGGAAGCCTAAATACGGCGCAGCACAGAGCGATGGCGGTGTCAGCGGTATGATCCTCACTCCGGATCGGATCACGAAGAGGGTGAAGCTAATCCTCGCAGGGCTTTACCTATCGAAATTCAATTCGGTCGGTTTGAAGAAGCTCGGATTTCGGAGTTTCGCCGAGGCGTTCAATGCCATTGGTTACTCTCTGGGTGGACAGCCAGCTTCCATAAAAAACTACAGGGATGAGTTCGATCCGTTAATCCCAAATAATCGAAAAGGCTGGCACAAGCGTCAGATTCGGGACTATTGTCTTGAGGTGTTTGAAGAATACAAGGACCTTGATTTCGACTTGTTCACGGGACTGATCAAATCTTTCGTCGGGTACGACGAGAACATATGGAGCGAGGTAGAGGAGGTCGGCGAGCCGGACGAGGGGCCGTCTGGTTTTGCGAAGAGATTGATTACTGGTTTGGCCGCAGAACAGTACTTCGAGTCGGTTCATTCGAGCCTTTCGGAGTTCGATGGTTATGTTTTGGAAAACACGACGCGTCTTGGGTGTGGGTATGATTTCAGGCTCAGCAAATCGGAGCGCGGCGAATTCTTGGCTGTCGAAGTCAAAGGCTTGAGAGAGCAGACTGGGAGTTTATCGCTTACGCCGCGGGAATACGAGATGGCTGCAGAGATGCGTGACCGGTACTATCTCTTCGTAGTCAAGAATTTTCAGAAGTCGCCATTTCACGAAATCCACTTAGATCCTCTTTCATGCGGCCTTCAATTCAAGAGAAGCGAGCGGACAATTCGTCAGGTATCTTGGCTGGTTCGCGTGTGATGTGGTGCGGTCGAAAGATGCCGGGCCGGAGTTGTTGGTGCGCCAGTTGCTCCGCGGTTNNCCCCGGACATCCAGATATCAGTTTTATGGGGCGCAAGAAGGCTCTCTTTGTTCATGGCTGCTTCTGGCATGGTCATGCTTGTCGACACGGCTCAAATAGGCCAAAATCCAATCAATTTTATTGGCACGCAAAAATCGAGCGCAACATGGCTCGCGATAAAGCGAACGAGGTCAAGCTATCGCAGCTTGGCTGGTCTGTTCTGACGGTGTGGGAGTGCGAATTGCGATTTCGCGAGGAGGCTTCCAAGAAACTCGCGGCTTTCATGGCGGACTAGGCGGGCTGCGGGGAGGGTTTGGCGGGGCGGAAGAGCCAGAGGTTTAGCAGGGTGAAGAGGAGACCGCCTACGGTGAATTTTAGCCAGACGGGGGCTTGGGAGGG
>PLPU01000549.1:2314-4019 GCA_003159975.1 Acidobacteriaceae bacterium | reverse complement strand
GCCATCAAAGCCGACCACCAGGAGTATTTGAAACTGGGCGGTCTCGGCTTCCTGCTCGGCGACGGCAAGCTCAACTACGGCCGCGAAAACATCGTCGAGACCTACTACAACTACCACGCCTGGCGCGGAATGTTTTACGCGCTCGATTTCCAGCACATTAGCGATCCAGGCTATAACCGCGACCGCGGGCCCGTCTGGGTAGGATCAGTGCGCGCACATATTGATTTTTAGTAGCAGCTATTAACTAACAGCTAAGAGCTGCTACTTGCTCTCCGCCGGCAGCGTATAAATCACCTCGCCCGGCTTGGCGTAGTGGAGCTTCTCCCGCGCCTCGTGCTCAATGGCATCNNGCGCGCTTCTTTTGCCAAACCTGCAAGCCGTTCTTGCCGTTGATCACGTGCCAGGTAAGCAGCAGCGCCAGCAGCACGGCCACCGCTGTGCCCGCCGGCCGCCACGCGCGCACGGTCCACGCCGTAATGCGCTTGCCCAGCGGCACGGGCGCTTTAACCGCCGTGCGCTTTACCGGTTGTGTCTGTTCGTCCGCCATTCTGTCCCAATCTGATTAAACCGGGCAGACCCTCAGCCGCGCCCAGTCCCTTAGTCCCTATTCCCTGTCGTTAACAAACTTCTCCGCCGCCGCTTTCAACGCTTCCATGTCGTGTTCATTGCGTGCTTCGGTATAGGCGCGCACCACCGGCTCAGTCCCCGACAGTCGATAGCAGACCCACGAGCCGTCGTCCAGAATCACCTTGAGCCCGTCGGTCCGCACCACGCTGGTGACTTTGCGGCCGCCCAGCTCCGTGGGATCGGCCTTCATCTTCTCAGTGAACGCGGCCTTCACCTCCGGGGTCAAGTGGAAGTTCTCGCGAACCGGATAGAAGGAACCAACCTTGCCAAACAGTTCCTTCAATTGCACGCCCAGGCTCTTGCCGCGCACCGCCACCATCTCCGCCACCAGCAGCCCGGCAATCACGCCATCCTTCTCCGGAACATGGCCGCGAATCGTCAGCCCCGCGCTCTCCTCGCCGCCTATCGCAATCTTGTCGTCGATAATCAGCTCGCCAATGTACTTGAACCCAACAGGCGTCTCAAACAGCGGCACTTTGTGATAGTCGGCCAGCGCGTTGATCAGGTTGGTCGTCGCCACGCTCTTGGCCACGCCGTTCTTCCATCCGCGCGTCTCCACCAGGTAGTCGAACAGCAGGGCGATAATGTAGTTCGGCTGAATGAACGTTCCATCGCCATCCACAATGCCGAAGCGATCCGCGTCGCCGTCGGTGGCAATGCCCAGGGCCGCGCCAATCTCTTTCATCTTCGCCTTGCAGTCGCCCAGCAAGGGTTCGTCAGGTTCCGGCGCGTGGCCTCCGAACAGCACATCGCGATAATCGTGCACCGTCTCCACCGTCACGCCCGCCTCGCGCAGCAGGTGGCACGGATACCCGCGCCCCGCGCCCCAGAACGGGTCGTAGACCACCTTGATGCCCGACTTGGCAATCGCCTTCAAGTCCACCAGCTCCGCCAGCCGCTTCAAAAAAGCAGGCTTCACATCCGTCGTGTCGAAGGTATCGGTGCTGGTGTCGGCAATCTTGAAATCGTCGCTCAGCCCCGCAATCGCCGCTTCAATCTGCTTCGTGACCTCGGGCAGCGCCGGCGCGCCGTCATGCGTTGAAAATTTGATGCCGTTATACTCCGGCGGATTGTGCGA
>PLPU01000549.1:0-2243 GCA_003159975.1 Acidobacteriaceae bacterium | reverse complement strand
GTAAAATCCTCGGCCACAATCGACCGCCAACCGGAAGTACCAAACTTGATCTTAGACTTGGATTCTGCGCTCATCGTTGTCTCTCCCCGTGCGACTCCGGCAGCAAGCCGCAAAGACCATACTATCGCTTTACTGAGATGCACTTTGCGCGCCATCAGCCTCATCTCTGAATTGCTCCAGTATCTTGTTCACGCGCTCCACAGGAACCTCTCCCATCCGCGCAATCGCGTCGATCCGCCTGGAAAAACTGGGATGGCTCGCGAAGAATTCGCTCAAGTCCTCGCGCTCCTCCGGGCCACCTGACCAGTAGTTGAGCGCGGCCAGTGATTTGATTGCCGTCTCAGGCTCCCCGGTAAACTCCACCGACGCGCGATCAGCCGCAAGCTCGCACTGCTGCGAAAGAAAATAGAAGACCATCATTGGAATCAGAATCACGCAATACTTGACCGGCGCCTGCCAGATTCCATGCAATCGAGTCAGGGTCAAAGTCAGCGCGCCCATGCTGCAATAGACCGCGGCCGCAATCCGCAGGTGATTCCTTCCGTCGCGCCGTTGAGAGTGAACCAGTTCATGGGCAATCACGAAGTCGAGCAGAGCCCCTCGCAGCCGATGTACGCAGGTATCCGTCATGCCAACGAACCCAGGTCCGGCGTGGGCGTTGATTGACCGTCCAGGGCCTGCTGGAACCACGAAAACTCCCAGAAACGGCACGCCCATCCTCTCCGCCAGCGCAAAGGCTCGCTTGTAAAGCTCACCCGACTTGACCAATCGAGGCTTGAATCCCGCTGCGAAACGAAGGCCAACGATGGAAAATCTTGCAATAAAACCCGCCGCCGTGATCCAAAACAGGCCCAAAAGAAAACCGCTGAACCGCCATTCATCCAAAGCGTCAATGCCAGATGCAAACACAAGGAGCGGGAATGTCGAAGCCAGCGTGCTCCAAAGGGCGAAGTTCAAAAGATCTCCAGTGGTCCAATGAAGCTCGTCGATTCTTCTGCCCATCAGCGCGGTGAGCAGTCGCGCAGTCGTCACCCCAACGCTCAATGGCAAGATGAGAATGACCGTCTGTGGCCACGCGGACAACCAACTCTTTGCCGGGACAGACTCAAACAACGCATCGGCAATCGCCCACCAGGCCGGCACCGCCAGCAGGTTCAGCATTCGAATCCGGGCAACATAGACCGGCCAGGTGGCAGCGCGAGCCGGCTCACCCAGGCGCAGCACCATGAGGCTGAAACCGGCAGACCAGATCGAGGGCAGTAGCAAAGCCCCGAGCACAGCAATGAGATAGGAGTCGCTAACCGGCAAGCCCTCCCGCAACTGAATGGAAGCGTCCAGCCGAGAATACTCCATCCGGAATGGAGCCTGGTGGCCATGTGCCTTTTTGATTCGTTGGGACGAACCGCGATTATCGCGCCGAGGACTGCAATTGGCTGGGATGAACCGCCTGCAAATCCGAGTAGCGCAGAAAATCGGGCTGATTCAGCGTCAGAATATGCGTCAGGCCATAGGCCTGCATAATCGCGGCAAGCCGCGCATCGTGCACCTGCACGCCGCGAACTTGATGGACGATGACAAGGTGACGCCAGATGGAATAAACCTGCCCGGTGTCGGGCAGAAACGTCATTGTCCGTTCAATATCTTCGACGCATTGGTTGGTATCGGAGATGGATAGGCCATAGCCGTTTCGTTCCACGGGCCGGGTACAAACGTTCCAGAACTCGGCTATATTCTGCAACGAGAAGCAGGTTTCGATTCCGCGCTTGTCCAACTCGTCGAGCGCGGCCCTAACCAGCCTGTGCTGCGGATCGTCTTGCCGAAACATTCGCAAAAGAACATTCGTATCGGCCAGATACCCCGGCGCGGAGGCCATCAGTCATGGTCCTGATAAAAGCTCTCGCGCGTAAAAGCCTCGTCGGGAAGTTGGGGAATCCTGTCCGAGAATTCAGCCATCTTCCGGAGGAATGTCTCCATATCCATCTTATTCTTTGGCCGAATCGGTCCCAAAGCCACGGGAGCCAACCGCGCCGCGTCGTCGATCAAGCTCTCGACGTAGCTCTCCGGGGTCAGGCCGCGAGCCTGAACCTGCGCGGCAAACTCATCCGGGAACTTGACCGTGATCTGCATAAGAAAAGCGTAGCAGGGAGGAGAAGAAAACGCCATCCGCACAGGTCGCCGGGTGCCCCAGAGCCTGCCCTGAGCGAAGTCGAAGGGTCTCGTTCCTGAGACCTGGGAGAGCTAGA
>PLPU01000529.1:0-6536 GCA_003159975.1 Acidobacteriaceae bacterium | reverse complement strand
AACGCGCATTTTTGGGCGACCCACGCCAGCCAGCCTCCATACCCGCATCGCCCGGCAGGATGAATCCCATAAATTGCTTTACCTCGCCGTAAACACCTCAAAACCCTCCAAAACCGCTAAACTCCCAGCGCACTGACTGTAAAGAGTGTTAAAACAGTAACAAATGGCCAAGCGAACCAAACCCGGAACTGAGCCCCCGCCTGGCCAGCCAATCAGCCTGCGCACGCTGGGCGAGTATCTGAACCTCTCGCCGGCCACCATTTCGCTGGTCCTGAACAATGCCCCGGGAGTGCGCTCAATTCCACAGGAGACGCGGGATCGCGTGACGGCGGCCGCGGCCAAATTCGAATATCGGCCGAGTTTCTATGCGCGGTCGCTGAGGAAAAAGCAAACGTTTTCAGTCGGCGTACTGGTTCCGGACCTGAACGACACTTATGCGACCCAGGTGCTGACCGGGGTGGAAGAGTTCCTGATCGAGGAGGGTTACTTCTACCTGACGGCAAGCCATCGGCGTAAACCCGACCTCATTGAGGAGTATCCGCGGTTGTTGCTTGACCGCTCTGTGGAAGGGTTCATCCTGATCGATACAGTTCTGGAACACAGCATGAGGCTGCCTGTGGTGGCAGTGGCGGGGCACAGGACGTTCGAAGGCGTGACCAACGTGGTGCTTGACCAAAGACGCGCGGCGGAATTGCTACTGCGCCACCTGGTCCAACTGGGACACCGCAAGATTGCCTTTATGCGCGGCGGGAGCCACAGTTCCGACGCCGACGAGCGTTGGGAATACCTGATGGCGGTGGCGAGAGACCTGAAACTGGAAATTCCACCTGAGTTGAAGGTAGCCATCGAGATGAAGGTGTCCACCCCGGCGATGGGCTTTGGGCCAGCCAGCGAACTGATGAGCCGCGGCGCTGAGTTTACCGCTCTTGTTTGCTACAACGATTTGTCGGCGATCGGTGCCATTCGCGCGCTCAAGGATCGCGGACTGCGTGTGCCGGAGGACGTTTCTGTGGTCGGCTTTGACGACATCCTGAGCGCTGCCTACCAAAATCCCAGCCTGACCACGATCCGCCAACCGCTGCAGCAGATGGGCCTGACCGCCGCGCGGATTCTGCTGCAACGAATTCGCGGCCAAGCCACGTTCCCCGACGCGGTGTCGATCCAGCCCGAGTTGATGATTCGCGAGTCGACCTGCCCTCCCAATCCCGATCGCATGCGCGGCAAAAAAGGCTGACCGTCAACTGAGCACCGCAACAAAGAAGGGAGCCACCACGGCTCCCTTTCTCGTTTACCCGCAAACCGCCAACGCCTGTCTGCAGCCCCTCATTGCGAACTACTGACGACGACGCTCAATTCCGTCGAAGTACTCGTAGCGTAGGTGCTCGATCCCCCGTACGTCGCCGTGACCGAGTAAGTCCCCGCCGTCGAGAATGTATATGCCAGCGTCGCAACGCCCGATGCATTCAACGTCCCCGTGCCGAGCGAGGTGGCGCCGTTATAAAAAGTCACCGTCCCTGTTGGCACCGGCGTAGCCGGCGTAACCGTGGCCGTAAACGTCACGCTTTCGGTCGTCGTCGGCGCCAGGGTCGAAGCTGTTAGCGAGGTAGTGGTCGGGGTTAAAGTTACCGCCGCGCTGACGGTGATCGAAACCGCGCTTGAGGTACTTGTGGCGTCGTTGGCATCTCCGCCGTAATCGGCTGTGAGCGAAAACGTCCCGGCAGCGGTGGGTGCATAAGTCGCCGTAGCCGTCCCCGAACTCAGCGTCCCCGTTCCGATCGAGGTTGTGCCGTTATAGAACGTGACTGTACCCGTGGCCGTCGTCGGCGAAATCGTAGCCGTCAACGTAATGCTTGTGCCCACAGTCGTCGTGGCCACGGAGGACGTGAGCGTCACTGTGGTCGCTGTTGATCCGGTCGGCGCCTTCCAGAAATCGCCGCACCCCGTTCCAAATCCCAGCAGCAACGGCGCTGCAAGGCCGAGAACAATCAGAGTCCTTCGTTTGCGCATTGCCTTCAACTTCATGACTCTGACCCCTTTTCCTTGTGTGAACTAGAGCATTTTCAACTCAAGTGTAAACAGAATCCGCCGTGCCCCACCCCGCTGTGCCCCATTCATTGTGCGCCCTTTGCACAATGAGTGGGAGTCCACAGAAGTCTATAGATGCGGCAACACCAACACTTCCACGCCGGAGGCAGCGTCCCTCTGTCGGAATACCTGTTCGGTAGCCGGCTTGAAGTCCTCCGGTTTTGCATTGGGAATATCGGTAAACGTCTGCGGATTGCGATCCGTCAACGGGAACCACGAACTCTGCACCTGGACCATGATGCGGTGCCCTCGCCTGAAGGTATGAAACAGATCCGGCATGATGAAGTTGACATCGGCTTCCTTGCCTGGCGTCAATGCCTCAGGCTTCTCCCAGCTATTGCGAAACTTCGCCCGAAACGGCTCGCCCCTCAGCAATTCCTGATAGCCGCCTATATGCAGCGGCGGCGCGTCCAGCACACGTTTCCCGCCTGTCGCTTCCTCCGGATCCGGGTAGTCCTCCGGGTAAACGTCGATCAGCTTCACGTCAAAATCCGAGTCCGTCCCCGAACTGGAAATCTTCAATTTGGGCGAGATGGGGCCGGCAATCGTCACGTCTTCCTCCAATGGGTCTGTCTCATAGACGAGAACATCGGGCCGATAGCTCGCGAATCTTTGATCGTCCACCATATATCGCTGTGGGACCGTGTCCGTCGTGTATCCCACAAAGGGAACCGGGTGATTTGGATCGCTGACATATTCGTCCATTCCCTTGGCTTCCGTTGGTGGATCGAAACTCAATTTCCCGCCGGCGTGGAAGTAAAGCGTCTTCGCCGTAGCGGCCTTCGGAGGCCACGCATCGAAGCTCCGCCACACGTTCGTCCCCGTCTCAAACACCTCGGCCTTGGGTTGCGCCGCTCCGCTGCCCTTCAGGTAATGCTCGAAGAAGGGGAACTGAATATTCGTGCGGAAATACTCGCTGGTCTTGGCGTTGAATTGCACATCGCCCAGGTGCGTGCCGTCGCCGCGCGCCCAGCCGCCATGCACCCACGGACCCTCCACCAGCGTCGTCGTCGTGTCCGGGTTGAACCTGTTGATCGCGTAGAAGGTCTTGTACGGTCCGCTCAAATCCTCGGCGTCATACCATCCGCCCACCACCAGCACAGCGCATTTCACATTCTTCATGTGCCGCGACAAGTCCCGCGACTGCCAATACGCGTCATAGGTGTCGTGCTTCATCTGGTCGTTGTAGAGCCAGTTGGAGCCCTTCAGGTACTCCTTCTCCATGTTCGCCAGACTTCCCGCCTGGAGATAAAACTTGTAGCTGTCCGGCGTCCCAAAATCGAAGGGCACGGTCGGCTTGGGCGTCTGCGGCTCGGTCTGCGGATGAAAGAACGCATAGAACCCGAAATTGGCTGAAAGCATAAAAGCTCCGCCGTGATACGCATCGTCGCCCAGAAACAGGTCCGTCATCGGCGCCTGCGGACTCGCCGCCACCAGCGCCGGGTGCGAGTCAATGATCGAAGCCGACGTATAGAACCCAGGGTACGAGATGCCCCAGATGCCCACCTTCCCATTGTTGTTCGCCACATGCTTCAGAAGAAACTCGATTGTGTCGTAGGTGTCCGAGGCGTCGTCTACATCCTGCGGCGTCTTTTTCTCGTCGATATGCGGACGCATCTCGACAAATTCCCCTTCGCTCATCCAGCGACCGCGCACGTCCTGGTAGACAAAGATGTATCCGCTCTTTTGAAACTCCTCCGAAGGCCCAAGGTGCGTCGGGTACCGATCTTCCCCATAAGGGCCGACGCTATAAGGCGTCCGGTCCATCAGGAATGGATACGGCCCACCCGCCGCGTCCTTCGGCACATAGACGGCNNTGGGCGCAAAGAATGGGAAGCGCAAGGCCAAATACGGCCAGGACAGCGAAAGGGAAGCGGCGCAGATTGAGCATGGTCGGCTGAAAGTCTCCTGAGCAACCAGACTACCCCAGCCGACCGGGCCATTGTCATCCAATTGGCGGTCATCCGCCACTTCACTCATTCACTTTTTCACTCCTTCACTTCTTCACTCCTTCACTGTCTCAGCGGCCACCTTCTCCGGCACCGTCAGCGGCTTGGTAATGTCATCCAGATAATCCGGCGCCCCGTCCACGCGTTCCAGCACCGGATAGCGCTCCCCGCCGTGATAGTCAATCTCCGCGTTCGAAACAAAGTTATCCGCCTGCACAATCAGGTGAATCGGCTCCGCGCTCCCCTTGGCTCCGCGAATCGCCGCACGCAGCGCATCGGTCGAGAATATCTGCCCATTCACCGCCAGCACCTTCTCTCCCGGCGCCAGCCGCGCCTTGTCCGCGGGCCCGTTCCACAGCACATCCGCAATCGTGCCATCGCCTCCAATCCGCAGACCAATCGAGTACCAGCAATCGAGGCCCCGCCCGCGCATTCCGCCCGGTCCGCCCGCCGCCGCGGCCATGGTGCGCTCCGACGCGCTCGGCTTGTCCTTGTAAACCAGCTTGTAGCCGCCCTGCTCAATCCCCGCAAGGTCCGCACGCGGATTGATCTTGTCCACGCGGTCATGCAGAAAAGTCGCCCAGTCGTAAGGCACAACCTCATTCAAATCCTGCACTAGCTCATCAAAGGAATACGGAACAATCAGCGGCCCCGTGTTCCCGCCCTTGGCCAGAAAAATCTTCTGAAAGTCGTCCAGCGACTTCTTGTTATTCGTCATCTTCCTGATCAGCGTATCCGCATCCAGCCACAGCAGCTCGCCCTCCTGGTAGTAGTCCTGCCCGCGCTTCCAGTTGGACCACGCGGGATTCCCGCCGCGCAGAATGCTCGCCGCCACCGCCGTATCTTCCGTGGGCCGCCATTCCCGCCCCGGCTTGTAATCCAGATTCGCCGCCGACATCGCCAGCATATCCCGATACTGCGCCTGGTTTTTCAGCCCCGACCGCGCCGCCAGCACGTTGCCCAGGTACTGCGTCATGCCCTCATACACCCACAGCAGCGCGCCCTCTTGCGGAGTGGCAAAGTCCGGCTGATACAAACCCACCGGCCGCCGATACTTCCCGTTCCACGAGTGCGTAAACTCATGCGAAAGAAGATCCGCCTCGGCCAGCTGGTGCGCATCGTCCGAAAATCCCTTTTCGCCCACCCCGTTGTCAGACGACTGCCCATGCTCCAGTCCCTCACCCCCGGCCACGTCGGAGAGCGTCAGCAAAAAGTGGTACACGTTGTAGTGGTGCGACGCGTAAAGCGCACTCGCCTCGCGCACCAGGTTCGCCACCTCGGCCAGCGTCGCCGGCCGCAGATTCGAGTCCTCCGGATAGTCTGAAACCACGTCCAGGTAATGCTTCGGCGTGATCGTCGGCGCCAGCGCGAATTCGTGGAAGTATTGTCCGGTAATCACCGGCGAATCCTCAAGCTGCTCCACGTTGGTCACCGCAAACTTGGTCGTCGTCCCCGCACCCGGCACTGGATAAGGCCCCGAACTGACCGGCGTCAGCGCCGTCCCCACGCCCCATCCAGCCGGCACAATCAGCGACGGCTGAATCGGAATCTCGCGCACCGGAATATGCGCCGGATACAACAGCAGCTTCTCCCACTCCAGAACCGCCATCTTCTGCGTCACGCGCGCCGTCACAATGCAGTCCAGATGCGCGTGCAGCGTGGTCACGCCCTGAGGCACGTCCACGTGGAACTCGTACAGGTCCACATCGTCGCGCCGCCACTTGATCGGCTTCCCATTCGCGGTAAACACCACGCCGGTAATTTCATCCGCCGGACCCGTCGGCCTGTGATTGCCCGGAATCCACCTCGGCGTTGTAAGCGTCAGCGGCCCCGCGGTCACCGGTAGGTCCACTTCCGCGTGGTAAAGCTTGCGCGGCGAGTCACTCAGGTCGGCAGTGATCTGGATCGGAGCCTTCTGCGCCATCGCAGGGCTCAACGCGGCGGCAATCAAAAAAGCAGCAGGCAGGGAAGCAGGGAAGCGAAAAATCTTTTGCATTGGCTATGGAGTCTCCTAAGCGTAAAGAGTACCGCAGCGCCCCTGCCCGTCAGCCAACCAGCCAGAAAGTCCCTTCGGTACCTTTGTGTTATCGACGTCGAATGATCACAAAAAGTCCATTGCCCATTGCAATGAACCAGGTACGCACCGCAGGCGCCCGTCCCGGAGGGACAGGATGAAAGTGGCCCCTGGCAAGCGCAGCGCAGCCCGGGGTAACCGGCGCATGCGGCGAGGATCACTGCCCAGGCCTCCCTTGCGGCTTCTTTCTGCCGCAAGCGCAACAAACTTCTGCGAGCGAATAGCGAGCGTCCGCCCCCACGGCAAGTGGAGTTATCATTATTGCGATAGTCTTTTCTGAACCTGCCGGTGTCCTACGCCGAAAATCGAATTTGCCTCACCGAAAAGGAGATCCATGTCTACTGAATACCGCAATTTTCTAGCCCTCTCCTATGAGGAGTTGGAAGAGCTCAACCTGCAAGCCAAAGCTGATCGCTCCAACCGGGTTG
>PLPU01000149.1:0-3137 GCA_003159975.1 Acidobacteriaceae bacterium | reverse complement strand
ATCGGCAAAGCTAACGCAAATAGCGAAATGCGATCCCAGGTCCCAGAAGCGGGACCTGGGGCACCCTGATTTGCGGTGAATCGAGCGTCCCGGACCTGGGCCACGCCCGACATCTTCCTGGCCTATCTGGATCACGTTCTGTGTCCGGTGCTGCGCCAAGGCGATGTGGTGGTGATGGATAACTTGAGTTCACATAAGGTGCAAGGCGTCCGCGAGAGAATCGAGGCAGCCGGGGCAGAACTGCTCTATCTTCCGCCTTATTCGCCCGATCTGAATCCCATCGAAAAAGCCTGGGCAAAACTCAAGCAACTGATTCGCTCGGCAAAGCCGCGCACTAACGAAGCACTCCAACAGGCCATCGCCGATGCCTTGCAAAAGATCACACCCCAAAATGCGAAAGCGTGGTTTCGACTCACGCTTAACTGGGTACAGCTAACCTAATAATGCTCTAATGACCTAGATTAGCGCCTATGGGGATGGGGACTGCCGCTCGCGGTTTTGTAATGCAATTGAATTACAAAACCAGCCATCGGTGCAGCTTAGTTTCCGAATCAGCACGGTGATCTTGTTGGCCAGTTCGGCTTTTGCGAGTAGCTCTTCCGGGTTTGGGAGGCCGAGATCGGCGAAAACGTTGCCGCTGCTTACGGTGTAATCAAGTTCGCGTTTTGGCATCGTCATTTCTCCCGCTCCAGATAGCGGCATGAGTCAATTGAATAGGCGTTGAAGCCAATTCAGAAACGGACGGCAGGCTGGATCTAAATTATCGAAATGGCTGCCGATTGCCTCACCAAGGTTCTTCTTATTTGGGTCCTGCCATGCAATGTGGGTCTTGACGATAGCCTTGGACCGTTCAACTTTGCGGAATCCCGTCATCCCATCGACGGTGGCTTGATCTACCACCGCTGCGATATATTTCCCTGACTCAGGGGCCATAGCTGTACAGAGTAGGTCTTCAAACATTCCGTCTCGATCGTTGTCGGGCATCAGCCAGATTCCAAGAATTGGCAACCGATCCCTATCCGACTCGCTTGTTGGGGGAAGAATTATCCCCTCGGCGCTAAACGTGTCGGGGACCGCGTAATACCTTTCCAATCGTCCCTTGAGCGTCCGAATCCGAGCCTGAATTCCGCCACCTCCAGAGCCATCTTCCCTGCTTTGATCCGTATCTAAAACTGCGCCAAGCACGGATTGCGTCTGAGTACTTGCCTCTGTCATGCCGGAAAGAATATCGAGGACCCCATCGTCGTTGTTGCAATGTCCCAATTCATAGGCCGGAAAAGCTCCGGTCGATTTATGAATCAAGTTGTTGAATGCGTGCCAATCGTCAGGCCCTTCGACCAACAGGACCTTCCTTCCCATGGACTTGAGGTCTGCCTTCACTGATCCTAATCTTGGACTTGGCGGCATGCTTTATCGAACCTCAATGCCCTGCCTGATGGCGGCTTCCAAGCCTTGAGGAGAAAACTCGTGCGCGTGGATATTTTCGCCCTTTCGTTCCAACCTGTATACATAGCTCTCGCTGGAAATCAGTCGGTCCTTTCGCGCCTCAACGAAGGCCTGGATGCAGTCGTTGCTGTGTGTCGTGGCGAACACCTGCACGCCAAACTTGGTCGCAGCCTCAAAGAGCGCTTTCCATAACTGCTCCTGCACCTCCCAGTGCAGGCCGTTTTCAAACTCATCAATGAGCAGAATTCCGCCCGAGGCGTTGGCCATGGCGAGGCCGATATGAAAAAGATGAGTCAAGCCGTCGCCCATGGAGGCAAGCGGGGTTCTTCCGCGTTCGCCGTCGATCTTGAGATAGGGAAGATCAACTCCAGACTCGGGATCGCTGATATATCGAAGATCACGGACGTCTGGTTCGACGAATCTGAGCCAGTCAAGAAGCAATTCGTCTTTGTCGGCCAGCGAAGCCCTATCCCACAGGCGTTTGGCGTCGCTCATGGAGAAGCCTCGCGCAGGAAGAAAGGCAACCGTAGAAACATCTGGGTGCAGCCAGCCCTCATCTTTCATCATTTCTTCTGGAGGGGGAGACATTCGGAAATATCGCTCGAAGAAGTGACGCCGGGCCTTTTTCCCACCTCTAGCAACTTCAAGGCCTCTTCCCAAAAGGTGCCCCAAATGCCTCCGATGAGAGCTTGGTTCCATTCTCTCTGATTCGGAATTCATTTCCTCCATTTCGAGCAATTCGTCTAAGAATGGTTCGCAGCGAATTGCAAGACTTGACTCTGGATTTTCAGCGGATAGCCGAATGTAAGGTTTGAAAAAGTGACCGTGCTCGCGGTGGAACAGATTCAAGATGGGGCGAAGCGATTCTTCGAACTCGAACGGGTCGAACCTGTCGAGCTTTTTTCTTTGAACTGCATCCGGTTCCCGCCGCGATGCAACACGGAGAATGTCCCAAGGGGAACTGCTGGCATAGAGTTCCACCGCTTCCAGCAGACAGGTCTTTCCGGTATTGTTCTTTCCAACGAAAAGGTTCAAGCCTCCCAGTCGAGGGAGGTCGAGTTCGCGAAAGAGCTTGAATCCGGAGATGTGGAGGGATGGAATCATGGCTAGGGGCAGTCTAGCGCGTCCGAGAGCGGATTCCAAGCTCGACAAGCCAAATGCCCTGGTCTCAATTCTGAGACCAGGGGCATTTAGCCCGCTTATGCCTTGGCTAGGACGGCGCCGGTTAGGCGCTCTTTTAGTAACTCGTGGGCGTTGGTTAGGAACTCGGCCAACGGAATCTTGCCGGCGTCTACGTCTGCAAGAATAGCCTTCTGGGCGGCGTATTCCTTGTTCACTATTCCCGCCTTCGATTGCAACATGCGCCACGCTTTGCGCCGCTCGACGCAGAACATTACCAACTGACGAGAGAGGGCGCGGTACTCGGTTTTGCCGTTCTCCTCGTAGGTGATGTAGACGCCGAAGTCAGGGATGAAGGCGCGGTGGCCGGGCGTGAGATAGCGGCGATAGACCACGTCCTGCTGCGTGATGCGGACCAGCATGTTGTCAAGATGAATGAGCTTGGCCGCGGCTTCGGGCTTCAGCTTCTTCAAGTGGTTGCGGAAGCGAGCTTCAGTGGTGCACCAGTGAGCTACGGTGTAGCGCTGGGTTTCGCCGGTGGTCTTGGACTTGGTCTCGTACCAGTCGAGATC
>PLPU01000445.1:2981-3836 GCA_003159975.1 Acidobacteriaceae bacterium | reverse complement strand
CCGTTCCAAATCTCTTCGAGCACCGGCAACGGCGTGCAACTGCCGCCAGCCAGGTTGGCCGTGTTCTCAATTTCAATGAGCCCGGTGGCCGCGCGAAACGCTCCCCGCGCGTAAATCACCGGCTCAATGTGCTTCCACGTCAGGATGCCCCGCTCCGCTGGAACCGCGCGCACCAGGCAGCCTGAAAATACCGCCGTCGTCGCCATCTCCCAATCCAGAATGTGCGACCGCGACTCGGCGATCACCTCCTGCCCAGGCTGCGTGAGCAACCGGATTGCAATCTGGTTGCCCATCGTCCCCGTTGGCACAAACAGCGCCGCCTCGCGGCCAAATGCCTCCGCCGCGCGCTTCTCCAGCAAGTTCACCGTGGGGTCTTCGCCGTAAACGTCATCGCCCACCTCGGCCGCCGCCATCGCCGCACGCATTTGTTCTGAAGGCCGCGTCACCGTATCGGAACGTAAATCAATCAAGCTCGCCAATCCCTCAATCCTCCATCGTTGTGCATCAGCATATACATCCGTTCTCGATCACTTCTTCACTCATTCACTCATTCACTTCTTCACTCATTCACTGCTTCAAGGCATCACCACACATGGCAAGCATCCGCCGGCATCATTGGCTGGCCCACCTTGCATCCGAACGCCTTGCCAAACTCCGGCATGTTCCGAATCACGCCGCGAATGCGAAACTCCTGCGGCGAGTGCGGATCGGTCTGCACCTGCAGCCGTTCCTGTTCGGGGCGCAGGCTCCCGCACCAGTTCTGCCCAAACGACAGGAAGAACTGCTGCTCCGGTGTATAACCGCTCGCATCCTTTGCATGGATGTCGATGCCCTTGCGCTGGGCATCCGCCAGCA
>PLPU01000445.1:0-2917 GCA_003159975.1 Acidobacteriaceae bacterium | reverse complement strand
TCGGCCAGGTTGCCGTTGCCGTCAAACTGCCGTCCCTGGTCGTCGAAGCCGTGCGTCAGCTCGTGACCCACCACCGCGCCGATATGCCCATAATTCTCGGCGTCTGTCGCATTCGGGTCGAACATCGGCGACTGCAGGATGCCCGCCGGAAAATTGATGTCGTTCATCAGCGGGTTGTAGTACGCGTTGATCGTCGGCGGCGACATGCCCCACTCCCCGCGGTCCACCGGCGTGCCGATCTTCGCCAACTCCCGCTTGTTTTCAAACTCCGTNNACCATGCGCAGCTTTTCCCGCGCTTTGGCCTTGGTCTCATCGCTCATCCACGTCAGCGTGCCGATGTTCCGGTCCATCGCATCCTCGATGTCATGAACCATCTGCACCGTCCGCTGCTTGCTCTCCGGCGGGAAATAAGCCTTCACGTACACTTCGCCCAGCGCCTCGCCCAGCGCCCCGTCGGTCGCCTGCACGCAACGCTTCCAGCGTGCCCGCTGCTGCGGCTGCCCGCTCAACTGGTGGCCGAAAAAAGTTGAATCGCTCCTCGTCCAGTGCGGCGGGCAGCGCGTAGCCCGGCATTCCGAGGATCAGATGCCAACGCAGGTAGGTCTTGATGGTTTCCAGATCGGTGGACTCAATCAGCGCGTTCAGTCCCTTGAAAAAATCCGGATTCGCCACATTCAGATCGCTGATTCCGTGCTCGCCCGTATCTTCAAAGAATCTCGGCCACGCAATCGCCGGCGTCAGCGCCGTCAACTGCGCCACCGTCATCGGGTGATACACATTCTTCGGATCGCGCTGCGAGGTAATGTCCATTGACACCTTCGCCAGCGCCGTTTCCAGAGCCATGATCTTCGCAGCGTCGCTGGCCGCCGCGGCATCTGTCTCGCCCAGCAGCTTCAGCGTGTTGGTGATGTGCTGCACGTACTGCTGACGCGTTTTCTCCGGCGCCGCTCCGGTGCGCAGGTAGTAGTCGCGCTCCGGCAATCCCAGCCCGCCCTGGTCCACTGAGGCAATCTGCTTGCGCGCGTCCTTGAAATCCTGCTGCTCGCCGTAGCCGAAGAACGCGTTCACGTTGATCATCTGATCGTGCGCCAGCAGCGCCGTCAGCTCGCTCTTGCTCTTGAGATTCGCAATGCGCTCGAAGTCGCTCTTGAGCGGCTTCAATCCCTCCGCCTGGATCGCGCTCTCGTCCATGCACGATGCAAAGAAGTCGCCAATCTTCTGCTCGTTCACCGTGCGCGAAGCGTTATTGGCTTCGACCTTCTTCAGCAGCGCGTCCAGCTTTTCCTGCGTCTGGTCGTAGACAATGGAAAACGTCCCATATCCCGACTTGTCAGCCGGAATCGGGTAAAGCTTTGAAAAAGTTCCGCAGGCATACTGCGCAAAATTCACGCACGGATCGGCCGTAGTATCCATGAAGCTCTTATCCAAGCCCGACACCTGCTCCTTGCCCACCGCCGGCGTCTGCTGCGCGCTAGCAGCCGCGGAAAATACCGCGCAACAAACCACCACTCCTGCGCAAATCACGATCGTACAAGCAATCTTTCGCATCAATCCTCACGCCTCTCCGAGAATCCAGCCCAATATCTCTGTTCTCTGAAAACTGACCACTGACAACTTACAACTGAAAACTAATCACTATTCACTACCCACCATCCACTGCCTTACGGTATCTGCCCCATCGGCAGTTCCATCACCGGCGACCGCTTGCCATCCTTCATCGCATACGCCCACAGCCCGTGAAAACTACCTCTCAGCCCCGGCTGCGCCTTCAAAAACGTGCTGAGCACCGAGATCGCCTCCGTGCGCTGCGCCGCCGGGTCCGTCACCCCGGTCGATTCATACGTCACGCCCAGATCCGCCTGGTCCAATGAGGTGTCCAGACGCACCGCGTCAATCTTCCACACCCGGTCCCCATCGTGCAGCGACAGCGGAAACGCATCCTGCGGGCCCCCTTTGATCAGCGACTGCTCATGATCCAGCTTTTCAAGATTTGGCGAGGAAAGAAAATCCACCGGAACCAGCAGCCACCGCGCCGCCTCGTAGCAGTACCAGGCGCTCCACGGCTGATCCTGCGCCGCCAACTCCCGCGCGTGCGTCCACCACCACACCCCGTCGTGCCCCTCGAAGATCCCTTGCCTCACCGACAAGCCCGCCAGCTTCCACGCCGCGGCGCCGGTCGCATCCCAGGCCAGAATCAGCCCCATCTGCCCGCCCAGCGGAGCGCCCGCCGCATCCGCCAGCACCACCGCGTAGCGGCCCGGAGGCAGCGCCCGCAAAGTAATCGTCACCGTCAGCGAACCCGTCGCATTGGAGCAGAAAAACTGCGTATCCATCGCCGCCAACTGCGTGCTCGCGTCCAGCAGGTAGATACTCCGCAACTGGATCTGCCCGCCCTTCAACAGCGGAGCGGCCTGCTCCACGGCGCTGCGCATCCCATCCCACTCCGCGGCCTCGGCGGGCAGCAAAGCGGCCTTCAGGCCGTCGAAATCCTGCTGCGCCACAGCCACCGCAAGCCGGCCCCCGGCCGCCGTCAGCGCATCGCGATCCGGAGAAAGCAGTTCCGCCTGCGTGCTGCAATTGGCCGCATAGCTCAACCCCGGCAAAGCCAGCAATACCGCGGCAGCCAAAACCTTCCAGCACAGGCGCATCGCTTTCAACTTCCTCTCCGGCCCGCTCGCCCTCGATGAGCGCAACCTCACCAATGTTAGCCTAGTTGCACTGAAATCACCCCGTCTTATTCGTTCCTGCAATCATTGTGGCGGCGCGGCAGGGGTCCCACTCATCACGGCGCCAGGGGCTGTGCCCCGTCGGGGTACCGGGGCACCCTCTGGGTCGGGGTCGGCGGCTTTATCGCGATGAGCGGGTCTTCGGCACCCCAAACGCGGACCGCAACCATGGACTGCACCCCGAAAGTGA
>PLPU01000429.1:0-3228 GCA_003159975.1 Acidobacteriaceae bacterium | reverse complement strand
TAAAGTCAGTTGTCAGTTGTAAGTTATCAGTTGTAAGTTGTCCGTTCTCCTGATCGAATGAATGCGCCGAAGCTGCGCTGGGAACCCAGCATCTGTTTTCGGTGTCTAACCAGACAGTGGCAAGTCGGTAACGACCGACGACTGACAACTGACAACTTATAACTGACAACTGTTTCCGAGGAACAATCGCCATGACCTTGCTCGACGCTCCAGTATTTGACGAAAGGCGCGACCGCCGCCGCCGTATGGCAATTTACAGTGGCGCGGGGTTGCTGGTGGTGCTGTTTGTGGGTTGGTGGCTGATTGCCGGCATGCCGGTCGACTGGCCCTGGAACTGGAACAATCACCTGCTGGGGCGTTCGGCGGTCAACAATTTCCTCACCGCGGTTGAACAGAACGATCTGTCCAAAGCCTACGGAATCTGGATTCACGATAAGAATTGGCAGCAGCATCCAAACCAGACCGGTACCTATCCCTTTTCCCGCTTCCAGGGCGACTGGAGCAGGACCAGTCCGGATAACGAGTATGGCGTCATCCAGAGCCATAAAATTGCCGCCGCTCGCATGTACGGCAACGTCCTGCTGGTCGCCGTCCTGATCAATGGCCGCAAGAGCGGCGCCCTCAACCTCGATTACGACCCCAAGACGCACACCATCAATTTCTCGCCACCGGGCGAAGAACTGTATCTGGGACCGTAGCGAGCTGCCCGGCAAGCCAGCGAGTCTGCGAACCTCTGCAACGACCCTGTCCCGTTGGTTTGCATCCAACAGCCAGGAGAACACCATGCCCCAGAGTTCGCACGGCCAAGCAGCAGAACTACACAACCTGGCAGCGCACGCCCACGCCGCCGCCGCTGCCGCCCACGGCAAAGAAGACCATCTCACCGCTCACGAGCTCAGCAAACAAGCTGTCGAGCACTCGCAGAACGCCCACCGGCATTCCGAACAACTGCTGAAGGACACAGAAAAGCCCAAACCAGCGTGAGCGCATCGGAATATCGATCACCGACCGTGCCGGCTACCCTTCCGCCAAAGCCGCCAGCGTACCCTCCAGGCTCGCGCCATCTTCCACATTCAGCCCACTCCGGTCCGGATCGATCTGGCGCAGCAGCCCGCAAAGAACCTTGCCCGGCCCAACCTCAATGAACTGGTTCGCCCCCGCGGCCAGCAGCGCATGAATGCAATCCACCCAGCGAACCGCTCCGGTAACCTGCCGGATCAGCGCCTCGCGCGCGGCGTCGGCAGTCGTCACCAGGCCCCCGGTCACATTGGCTGCTACGGGAATCCCAGGATCGGCCAGCGCGCGCCCCTCAAGCGCGAGCCCGGCCAACACCCGCGCCACCTCTTCCCGCGCCGGCTGCATGAGTGCGCAGTGGAACGGCGCACTGACCGGCAGCATCAGCGTGCGCCGTGCGCCTTTTGCTTTGGCCAGCGCCGAGGCCTTTTCAACAGCCGCCAGCGCTCCAGAAATCACGGTCTGCGTCGGCGAATTCAGATTGGCCGCAGCCACGGTGAGCCCGGTTTCCGCCTCCGCCTCCCGGCAGGCTTCCGCCACAAGCACAGGCGATAAGGAAAGCACAGCAGCCATCGCGCCCTCGCCGGCCGGCACCGCCAGTTGCATGGCCCGTCCGCGTGCCTTCACCGCCCGCACCGCATCGGCGAATTGCAGCGTTCCCGCCGCCACATGGGCCGACCACTCGCCCAGCGAATGTCCTGCCGCCAGCGCCGGCTCCACGCCGTGCTCCGCCAGAACCCTCCACGCGGCCACGCTGACCGTGAGAATCGCCGGCTGCGTGTTTTCAGTGAGCCGCAGGTCGGATTCAGGGCCCTCAAAAATCAGCTTGGAAAGCGGAAAGCCGAGCGCCTCATCGGCTTCAGCAAAGGTCTCAGCGGCGATGGGGAAGCGCTCTGACAGGTCCCGGCCCATTCCAACTGCCTGCGAACCCTGGCCGGGGAAGAGAAAAGCAATTTTAGTCGACATTTCGTTCCTGATTTTATCGTGCTGCTCGGGAACCTTAGTTCCACCGCTTCTTGTCGTCGTGGTCGTCGTCGATCTGCCGTCCGTTTCCGTCGAACCGCACCGTCCGGCCCTGCGACCGCATATAGACCTCGAACTTGCGCGCAGCCTTGCGCCGTTTCCACCGGTAATAGCGGTTGCGCAGCCCGTACCACGTCTCGCTGAAGGCGAAGGAGAATCCCCTGCGCGGCGACAGGCGGATGAAGAACAGCCCGGCCAGCGCCCCACCCAGTTCCGCAAACGCATACATGCGCATCGCGCCAAACATCATGGCCAGCGAGACCAGCGCGTAAATGACGGCGATATAGCGTGCCTTGATGCCGATGGGCAGAGGAAAGAGGATGAACTCAATGTCGCCGTAGAGCGTGCCGATCGCCACCAGCAGCCCGAAGATGCCGCCGAAGCAGCCAAAGAGTGGAATCTCAGGCAGCGAATAGCCCAGCGTGCCGTGAGCCGCATAAATAACCGTAGCCGCCACCGCCGTTCCAAGCACGGACGTCGCGTAAAGCCCGGTAACCCAGTTGGCCCCGTGCATGGTCTCAAGGAACCCGGCCATAAACCATAGCGAAAGCAGCTCAAGCAGCGTTCCCAGAATGCCGGTGTGGACAAAGCTGTAGGTGAACGGTTGCCAGACGTACCCGTGCAAGAAAGCGCTGGGGGCGAAGCCGAGCGCGCCGATAAACCCGGATGCATCCGCCCGAAATGCCACCAGCACCAAGCCGAAGTAGGCGAACAGGTTTATGAGAATCAGGCGGCGGGTAGCGCCGCGGAATTCAGGGAAGGAAAACGGAGTGGCGCCAAACCTTGCCATCGTAATCAACAGGGTAAACGCTGGAGCGGTTGGGTGTCATTCTGCCACCCCATGGAAAACAGCTCGCGACCGCAGTGGAGTGTACGCAGGTCCGGCGCAGTCCCGTTAAGGAACTTGAACCAGGCCCCGATGCCCAGCCGCATCCACTGCCCGTACGCCGAAAACCACATTGTCCTTCGAGATAGGCACCGTGACCGTAATCGGCCCGGCTCCGGCCTGCGGGGTCACCGTCTGCATATACTGCCAGTCCGGCGCCGTCGTTTCCCGCCACAGCAGCTCATAGTGCACGTTGGCCACAGCCCCCGCCGGCGCATCCCATTGCAACGTGCTCCCGTTGTCCAGCTTCTTGGTCACCATGGTCAGCTTCACCGGCTGCCCCGGCGCGGAGGCCAGTGTGGCAA
>PLPU01000287.1:0-5508 GCA_003159975.1 Acidobacteriaceae bacterium | reverse complement strand
TAGGTTCCGATTGGAATTGTTGCAGGCGCATCCAGCTCGTATTCCGAAAGCCTAAGCTCGAAACGGTTTGCTGAACAGCTCTAAAACTGAGGGATCGGACCCGTGTTTTTCTCTAGTCTTTCGTTACTCAATAACAGGGATGTGAATTTCTACGGAATCGTTCTAACGCCATTTTGTCGGCGGTGCATCCCGAAGATCCTTATTTGCCATCGAGGCCCGATATACCGAGCAGCCGCTGAACCGCTGCCTGGAATCTGTCAAGTAGAGTCGAGTGGGTTTTGCGGTAGATCACGTTGCCCGGAACGATAAGCGTCACTTCTGTTCCCGAGCTCGCAGAACTTACGATGGTGAGTTTACTGTGGATGCGCGCGGCCCGCTCGCGCATTCCCTGCAATCCGAAATGCCCTTCTCGCCCTATCTCTGGGATAAAGGGGTCGATTCCTAAACCGTTATCCTTGATACGCAATGAGAGATCGTTCGCGTAGCGAAGGTCGATCTCGAGACGGCTTGCCCTTGAATGGGCAGCAGCATTACGAATAGCCTCATAGCCGATGCGGTAAACCTCATCTCGAACGATCGGGTGCAGATCTTTGGGATCGCCGATCACGGAAAATGCGACAGTCATTGAAGACGGTAGTTGATGATCTTCAGTTGCTCGCCGAAGAGCGTCAGAAAGATGGTTCTTCTCAGTGGTAGTGACTCTGAGTGAGTGCAACGCGGCTCGCCCTTCGTCTACGGCCTGCCCCAGCCATCTTGAAAGCTTCTCCAGCGCTTGACGCATTCGATTTTGATCTGCGTCAGCGTCGAGGGCGTCCTCGGCGATCAACTTGCTGCCCTGGACAGTCTGGAGAAAAGTGTCATGCAATTCCTGTGCGAGGCGGGTTCGCTCTGCGAGGCGTTCATCGAAGCGGGCACTAAGCGCAGACGCGATCTGTTGAACACGGAAGGTGTAGATGCCCCAGACTAGAAGAATCGCCAGAGCACCGCACAGAATTCGGAACCAGATCGTCTGAAACCATGCTGGTGCGACGTTGAATTCGAGGGTTGCGCCAGTGTCGTTCCAAACGCCGTCATTGTTGCACGCGATCACATGGAAGCTGTAATTACCAGGATGTAGGTCATTGTAAAAGGCCTGGCGCCGTGTTCCCGGGTCCTGCCAGTCCACATCGTGGCCTTGGAGTTTGTAGCGGAATCGCACTTTCTGCGGAACCATGAAACTCAGCGCCGTATAGTCAATTTCCAGTTCACGCGGGAGAGGAGGAAGACGAAGGCCCTCATTGGGCAAGTAGCCCTTTCGATCAGCAATAACCGCCTCAACATGAACCAACGGCGGCAAAGTATTCTCATACAGGTGAGATGGATCGATCATTTGCAGTACAGCACCGTTTGTAAACCAAAGACGCCCGTCCGGAGTTCTCGCGGCAGTCTGGAAAGGTGCCCACCCCGGTTGAACTCCATCAAATACATCGAAGACCCTCAGCTTCAGCACACTATCAGGCTGCTCCCACCACTGTTGCAACTCCGTGCCTGCAATCTCAACGAACCCACACTGCGTAGAGAGCCATAAGGCGCCTGCGTTATCGGGAATCATTGAGAAGACACTGTTGCAAGGGAGACCGTTCCGGACTGTGAGTGTCTCCTTTTTACCCTGTTTCCACGCAATGAGTCCAAACACCGTGGCGCCCAGCACCGAGCCATCGGAATTGACGAGGAGATGGTCCACCTGGGAATCCGGGGCGTGCTTGAATGCAATTACCTCTGCATGGCCGTTCCGGTAACGCACCAGATCGCCATTCCTCGTGCCGAGCCAAATGCCGCCCGCAGGATCGGCGGCAACCTGGCGGCCCGCAGGCATTGCTGGCGCAGGGAATTGCTCCCGCACCTTCAAGTCGTGAATGCGAATGAGTGTTCGAGGTGGCCCGATGGTCTCAAGCCAGATGTTGTCGTCAGTGTCTTCGGCCATCCCCACGATGACGCCGAACGGACTTCCATCCGGCTTGTTGATCCTGTGGAATCGCCCATTTTTATATATGGTCAGGGTGCTGTCAATGCCGACCCACAACTGGCCCTCATGATCTTCAAGCAGCGAAGTGACTTGATTTCCCGGCAGGCCCTTCCCTGCCTGCATGGAAGACACCTTGCCGTCCCGGAGTGCGTCGAAAGACTCCGCACCGCCAATCCAGACTGTGCCATCCCGGGCGGCTAGGACTGCATCGGCCTCTTCCGTACCGAGTCCTTCGCGGGTTGAAAATGTGGCAACCTGAAGATTGCTGAACTTGTCCACACCGCTGGACGTGACAGCCCACATATTCCCTTCACGGTCCTCGCAGAATCGGTACACCGAGTTGCTGGAGAGCCCGTCTGCACGCTGATAATGATCCACCCTGTGCGCAAAGATGCGATACATCCCCTGTTTGAGCGTCCCGACCCAGAGCGCATTATGGCTGTCCATGAATAGTGTTTCGATTTCCAGGGTGCGCCCATCCAATTCGGGTGCGATAAATGGCTTCCATGCGCCCTTGATGAAGTGCTGCAACCCCATGTCCGGACCAGGAAGTGCCATGCCGGCCCATAGAGAGCCATCGGCATCGGCCGCAAAACCGGTCACGCCCGCCATGCCCTCATTGGATTTCAGCCCGTCAGGGCTGTATAGGGTGGAAGAACCCGGTTTCCACCGGACAAGGGCCGTGTCACCGCCGATCCAGAGATTGCCCAGCGAGTCGGCATCCAGCGAATCGGCGTTGCCAAAAGTCGGAATTCCATCCGCATTCCCGAAACACTGGGTGCTTGTACCAATTACATGGCAAAGGGGCCCGGAGCCATCGAGAGCTCCTAAATGCGTGAACCAGACTGTTCCATCGCGATCCTCAAGAATAGAGGTGATGACGCCCATTGCACTTGAGTAATTGACCAGGTGCTGGTTTACCAAGTGGCTGAGCCCGGCGTGCGTTCCAATCCACAGGCTTCCATCGCGCGCCCCGAAGAGATAGGTGATGATTGGAGACGGCAATTGCATTTCGTCCGGTGGAGTCCACGAAGCAAATTGAACGCCATCGAAACGCAAGAGGCCATCTTGGGTCCCTATCCACAGGTAACCATCCGCTGTTTGCGTGATCGCGAGCGGCGTCCCACCGAAGAATCCATCCTCTATCCTCCAGGCGGTATGCGCATATTGGGAGACGTGCCTGTTCGGATCGATCGCCCGGAGCGGAGACGTTGCGAGGAGCAATAGAAGAACGAACAGCGAAAGTGACCGTTGAATTCTCACATTCTTGGCCTCGGCAACAGCACTTGCGCCGCAATTCAAGTGCGCTCACTTTTGATGCTGGCTCTCACAGGCGCACTCATCAGCCACCAGGGCCATCAACCATTCAGTACGTCATAGACCCGTCGTCATTCCCACGTGTCCGTGCGCCGAGTTTCTCAACCATACAGATTTCATGTTTATCGCGCTAGATGAGAATCTGGAGTAGTCATCCTGAAGTTTTCTACAGGTTAAACAGCGGGATCAAACATGAAGAAGGCCACGCCGGATCGCAATGGTTACCGCGTGGGTCCGGTCGTTGGCTCGCAGTTTGTCCACCAGGTTCTTGATATGAAAGTTCACCGTGGTCTCCGCAATGCAGAGTTGGTCGGCGATCTGTTTGTTGCGGTAACCGTCCCGGATCAGCCGCAAAACGTCCAGTTCCCGGCCAGTGAGGTCCTCTTCGCCCATGTGCTCCGCGATTCGTGCAGCAACATCCGGGGGGACGAGCCGCCGGCCGGAATGAACCGATCGAATCACTGCCAACATTTCAGCTTTCGGCATGCTCTTCAGAATGTAGGCGGATGCGCCGGCACGCAAGGCCCGCTGTATATCGCCATCGCAATCTGAAGTTGTCAGCATGATGATGCGGGCATCCTTGAATTCACCTCGAATTGCAATAAGCGCATCGGTGCCGTCTGTCCCGGGAAGTCTGAAATCCATCAGTGTGATATCCGGTCGATGTTGGCGAAACGACGCGATTGCCTCGGTCGCATTGGCTGCCTGTGCGACGAGCAGCATGTCTGGCTGAGACCCAATGACGGTGCTCAACCCTTCTCGAAATACCGGATGATCTTCAACGCCCAGGATGCGAATAGGTCGGGACTGAACCACGGGAAACCTCCGCCGGGGAATGGGCCGGAAGGCCGGACACGTGCTCCATTTTCAAAATAGCATACATCGCGAGCGCTTGGATTGTGCAGGTTTCTAAATCAATTGCCGGTTTCGCGGCACGGTAACTGAAGAAAAATACAGGGTGATTTCCGTGGTTCGCGGGGTTGTCGTGGTGTGAATGAGGGGCTAATCTCCATCCAGAAGGCCCGACTTTATCGCGCGCCAACATGCGGGGTTCGTGCTCGCCCACACGACCGTTGATTGTGTCGAGCGGTGATGCTGTTTTGCAATGACTACGCTGTGGCACATTTCATGAATCGACGAGACTTCATTTCGATAGGTAGCCTATTCGCGGTAGCGGAAGCTATCCCAGGAGACGCCTTGGCTCCGCGTGAAAAGCAGCTTACAAAAGGAGGATGTATGACTCAAAATCCGATGGTGCCCTTGACCTCGATCCATCGAATCGAAGCCGACGGAGTTCAGGTGTTTTATCGCGAGTCTGGGCCGGTGAATGGTCCGGTTGTGCTGTTGCTTCACGGCTTTCCGACGTCGTCGTTCCAGTTTAGAGAATTGATTCCGCGCATTGCTGACAAGTACCACGTTCTCGCACCTGATCTTCCCGGCTTTGGGTTTACCGAAGTGCCCGCGGAGCGCAAATACCGGTACACGTTCGACGCGCTGGCGCAAACGATCCTCGCATTCACAGACGCGCTACATCTGCAGCAATACGCGCTCTACGTCTTCGACTACGGTGCGCCGACGGGACTTCGATTGGCTATGGCGCATCCGGAAAGAGTGACGGCAATCGTCTCGCAGAACGGCAACGCGTATGAAGAGGGACTAGGCGATGCCTGGGCGCCCATTCGCCGCTACTGGAGCGCCCCTACCTCAGAGAATCGCGAAGCCATACGCAAGGGCCTCAATGCCGAGGGCATGCGTAGAGAGTACGCTTCGGGTATCTCGAACGTTGATCTGATCAAACCCGAGGGGTACACGCTGGATGCTGCGCTGCTGGCACGTCCCGGCAATACCGACATTCAGCTTGACCTCTTTCTCGATTACGCCAACAACGTCAAGCTCTACCCGGCCTTCCACAAGTACTTCCGAAAGTTCGCCCCGCCACTGCTGGCAATCTGGGGCAAGCACGATCCATATTTTGTCCCGGCCGGTGCGGAGGCGTTCCGCCTGGACATTCCAAGCGCCAGGGTTCAGTTTCTCGATACAGGGCACTTCGCTCTTGAGACCCATGTGGAAGAGATCGCCGCCGCAATGAGAGAATTCCTCGCAAAGAATCTCGTCTGAACTTCCATCCCGCGGTCAAAACTACGGCCGGTCTTTCGGTCATCGACAATGCTTGCCGAGGACCTTAA
>PLPU01000493.1:268-5620 GCA_003159975.1 Acidobacteriaceae bacterium | reverse complement strand
CGCCTGCTTGAACACGAGCGCTTCAAGAACGCCGCGCAGATGCTCCAGCAGAAGCAGATGCTCGAGGCCGCCACCTGGTCCAACCCCGGCTTCCGCGAATTTGCCGACGATGCCGCCGCCGAGCCGGAGATCGCCGCCGACACGGTCGACCTGGTGCGCATCTTCCGAGACATCCTGGAGCGCGCCCGCAAGCGCCCCGTGCTCGACCTTGAGGAAGACACCGCGACCGTCGGCCAGATGATCCAGTTTCTTGCGCGCCGCCTCACCATGGAAGACAAGCCCATCGCCCTGCGCCGCCTGCTCAGCCACACGCGCTCTGAGAAGGCGCTGGTGGCCATCTTCCTCGCACTGCTTGAGCTGGTCCGGCTGCAGGCGGTGCTGCTGCGCCAGGACCGCGCCTTCAGCGAAATCTTCATCAAGAAGCACACCGGCTTCGAAGCCGTGATGAACAACGGCGTCGCCAACGCGCTCGACGACTGGCGGTAAAACCAAGTTATTACATTTGTTAAAACGTCTGCTATGATGACAGCAGGAGGGTTTCCTATGCCCACAACCGCAAAGATCATCTCAGTTGGCAATTCCGCCGGCATCATCCTGCCCAAAGAAATCCTCGCAAAGCTCAACCTGGAAAAGGGCGACACGCTTTACCTCAATGAAACTCCCGCGGGCTTCCAGGCTAGCCCATACGACGAAGAGTTCGCAGCGAAGATGGAAGTCGCGGATCGCATTGTTCGCCGTTATCGCGATGCATTCAAGAAGCTGGCTGAGTAAGTGAAAGAGCCCATTTGGATTCGTGAATCTGAAGCGCTGGCGTTTCATGCCCATCAAATCGCCCAATTTGGCGGCTCTGACGGTGTCCGAGACCGAGGCTTGTTGGACTCAGCCCTGGCTCGTCCGAAGAATCTCTTCGCCTATGCAGAAACTGCGCTAACCCTGCCTGACCTGGCGGCAGCATACGCTTTCGGAATCTCCAGCAATCACCCTTTTGTCGACGGCAACAAGAGAACTGCGATGGAGGTTGCCTTCGTCTTTCTCGAGTTCAACGGGGCTTCCGTGACTGCCAGCCAGGAAGAGGCTTGTCTGACATTTCTGCGCCTTGCAGCGGGTGAAATCACTGAATCCGAATTGGCGCTTTGGCTTGCCGAACATACCACTGCTGAGTGAAACAAATAGCCTTCTTTCTAGCTGCCTCGCCAAAAGCTAATCTCCCGGATTTTCCCGCGGCTAATGCGTCTCTTGATCCGCTTTTCACCCGTCCGGTGTAGAATGAAGCCAGCAGAGCTGGATTCCCCCCGGTTCGCCGAGTAAGCAACTGCGCAAGATCGCGGTTGCCGGGGTTTTATGGACGCCAATTTATCCGGCTCTTCTCCCTCCTGCCACACTCCATCCCCTTTGTGTTTGCAATTCGAAATCGAGTACTTGCACTTCGACTCAACCATTGAGTCCCGATCATGGAGGCCCAGGCGCTCCCGGACCGTTTCCGGCCGCTTTGGAAATCTCTAATGGCCGGCCTGGCAACTGCAGTCGAAATCATCCGGGAAAGGCCTTCGCAGGCTGAAAAGAAGCGCAAGAAGCCGGCCAGCCGCGCAGGCATCGTTGTGTTCATGCTGGCCCTGCTCGGCGCTCTCGCGTACATCGGGTACCACCTCGCAAAAGACCTCACCGGCGTCACCATCACCAGCGCCTGGCCTTACTTCCTGCTTGCCTTGGCACTGCTGATTGCTCTCGGATTCGAATTCGTCAACGGCTTTCACGACACGGCCAACGCCGTGGCGACTGTGATTTACACCCATTCGCTCGATCCCAACATCGCCGTGGTCTGGTCCGGGTTGTGCAACCTGGCAGGCGTGCTCGCTTCCACTGGCACCGTAGCGTTTGCCGTCATAACGCTGCTTCCGGTCGAACTCATCCTTCAGGTCAGCTCCGGCGCCGGATTTGCCATGGTCTTTGCCCTGCTGATCGCCGCGATTCTATGGAACCTGGGCACTTGGTGGCTAGGCCTTCCGGCTTCGAGCTCTCACACCATGGTTGGCTCCATCATTGGCGTGGGCGTCGCCAACCAGCTCATGAGCGGCCGTACCGGCACTTCGGGCGTGGATTGGAGCCAGGCCGGCAAAGTGATCCAGGTTCTGCTCATCTCGCCGGTCGTCGGCTACACGGCCGCTGCCCTGCTCATGCTCTACGCAAAATATGGCGTGAAGCGCCCCCTGATGCGCATCCTGGCAGGCGTTCTCGGAGGCTTCGCGGCCGCTTTTCTTGCCAGTGTCCCTTTCAAGTCCTGGATCGCGATCACAAGCATTGCAGCATTTTTCGGTGTCGCCATCGTGCTGGCTTCGGGTTGGCTCGCCAATTATCCGGCGATCTTTGAGGCGCCCAAAGGCTATCAGCCGCCCCCGCTGCCCATCCGCGCCCTTATGGTCCTTTCCTGCACCGGCGTCAGCTTCTTTCACGGCTCCAACGACGGGCAGAAGGGCATGGGACTCATCATGCTGATCCTCATCGGCACCGTCCCCACGGCCTACGCGCTCAACCACGCTGTCACCGCTCAGGATATGCAGGCATTCATCGCGTCGTCGGAGCAAGCCGCGCACATCCTCGACCGCCATGTGAACAAGGCCGGCGTACTCGGCGCAGACCCACGCACTGAAGTCACCAACTACATCCGGACCAAGCAGATCCAGCCTTACACCGTGTTGGCGCTTCGGGACCTGGTCGAAAACCTCGATCGCGAAGTCATTCAATACAAGGAATTCAAGTCGGTTCCGCCCAGCCAGCAAACCAATGTCCGCAACGATATGTACGTCACGAGCGAAGCCCTCCGGCTCATGGACAAGAGCCACAATCCGGCCTTCGATCATGACGAAAGCGCGGTGCTCGGAAGCTACAAAAGCAAGTTGGACAAGACCACGCGCTTCATTCCCGTCTGGGTGAAAGTGGCCGTGGCCCTGGCTCTGGGGCTGGGCACCATGGTCGGCTGGAAACGCATCGTCGTCACCGTCGGAGAAAAAATCGGCAAAGACCGCCTGACCTACGCGCAAGGTGCTGCCGCCGCCATGGTGGCAATGGCCACCATCTTCGCCGCCGACACATACGGCCTGCCGGTGAGCACCACCCACGTACTCAGCTCCGGCGTTGCCGGGACCATGACCGCCAACGGCAGCGGGCTGCGTCTCTCCACCGTTCGCAACATCGCGGCGGGCTGGGTTTTCACGCTACCGGCCGCTGCACTGCTTTCGGGTCTGCTTTACTGGCTCTTCCGCGCCATCGCCTGAGCAATTGCCCCCACGCAGAGATCGCCGCGGCCTCCGCTCCAGTCGCTTGAAACCGCCCCTAAAGAACAGATCCTTATTGAATCTCCAAAAATCTTCGGTAACAATTCATTTCCTTTTCATACGACTCCTATATCCATTGGTGAGTCCGGAATCTGCAGCCCCCGCGCGACTGGACATAAATCCACCCCGACGTTTGGAGCATCAGCCATGTCCGATTTGGCAACAGCCGTTGCAGCCCGTCCACCCGCCGCTGCGATCCTCGACAAGAAGATGAAGAAGTCTCACGCCATGATCAGCGGGGGCGTGGTTCTGACAGCCCTGGTTGTCGGTCTCGGCTTCATTGGTTTCCACCTCATCCAGGACCTGAATGGGATCATACTGAGCAGCGTCTGGCCCTGGGTACTGCTCGTCATCGCCCTTTTGATCGCGCTCGGCTTCGAGTTCGTCAACGGCTTCCACGACACTGCGAACGCCGTCGCCACCGTCATCTACACCCACTCGCTCGATCCCAACATCGCGGTGGTCTGGTCGGGACTCTGCAACCTGGTGGGCGTACTCACGTCCTCCGGCACCGTAGCCTTTACCGTCATCACCCTGCTGCCCGTCGAACTCATCCTCCAGGTCAGTTCCGGCTCCGGGTTCGCCATGGTCTTCGCGCTGCTGATTGCTGCGATTGTCTGGAACCTCGGCACCTGGTGGTTTGGACTGCCGGCGTCCAGTTCGCACACCATGGTNNCTGATGGTCTATGCCAAATTCGGCGTAAAGCGCCCCATATTCCGCGTCGTGGCCGGGCTCATAGGCGGCTTTATCGCTGGATATCTTGGACTAGCCGTTTTCGGCACCTGGCTCTGGGCCGGCAGTTTCGCAGTGTTCGCCGGTGTCATCATCGTGCTGGCCTCGGGCTGGCTCGCCAATTACCCGGCCATCTTCGAGTCCCCCAAGGGCACCAACCCTCCACCATTGCCGATTCGCGCCCTGCTCATCCTCACCTGCTCCGGCGTCAGCTTCTCCCACGGCTCCAATGACGGTCAGAAGGGCATGGGACTCATCATGCTCATCCTCATCGGCACCGTGCCCACCGCCTACGCCCTCAACCACGCGGTCTCGACACGCGATGTACAGTCCTTCATCGCCGCATCCGAGCAGGCCGGCCACATCCTCGACAAGCACATCGACAAGAACGGCGTGCTCGGCGCCGACGCCCGNNCTGAACCACGAAGTCGGCCTCTACAAGGAGTTCAAGTCCGTTCCGCCCGGCCAGCAGACCAACGTCCGCAATGACATGTACGTCGCCAGCGAAGCCATCCGCCTGATGCAGAAGAACCATAATCCGGCCTTCACGCCCGCCGAGAATACCGCGCTGACCGCCTACAAGGGCCAGGTTGACAAGGCGACCAAGTTCATTCCAACCTGGGTCAAGGTCGCCGTCGCTCTCGCGCTCGGAATGGGCACCATGGTGGGATGGAAGCGCATCGTGGTCACCGTCGGCGAAAAGATCGGCAAGGAGCACCTGACCTACGCGCAGGGCGCCAGCGCCGAATTGGTCGCCATGTGCACCATCTTCGCCGCCGACAACTTTGGCCTGCCGGTCAGTACCACCCATGTGCTCAGTTCCGGCGTGGCTGGAACCATGGTCGCCAACGGCAGCGGCCTGCAGCTCTCCACCGTCCGCAACATCGCCGCAGCCTGGGTCTTCACCCTCCCCGCCGCAGCGCTTCTCTCCGGGTTTCTGTTCTGGAGTTTCAGCCAGTTTGCCCGCTAAACGGTTATCCTCCTGCGTTTCTGAGCGCCCGGCGTTTGCCGGGCGCTTTTTTCTGCTCCGAGTCGCTTAAAGAGCCTTTCAACGCACAGGTCCCTCCACTTCCGGTACCATACTGGAGGTACCTATTGCAGAATGAGCCTTAAAGCCAAGCTTGAAGCAGTCATCTACGCCGCGGAGGAGCCGGTCACACTGGCCCAGCTTTCCGCCCTCTTTGCCGCCGAAGCCTTCGAGTGGAAGAGCGAGCAGTCGTTGATTTCCGAGCAGGCCGCCGAAGCCGCCAGCGCGGAAGCCGCTGAGCCCTTACTACTCATTCCCAG
>PLPU01000493.1:0-169 GCA_003159975.1 Acidobacteriaceae bacterium | reverse complement strand
TGCGCGCCATCCTTCGCCAGATCGTCGATGAGCTCGTCGCCGAATATGCCGCGGACGGCCGCGGTGTCGAGATTCGCGAAATTGCCGGCGGCTATCGCATGGCCACCAAGCCTGAGTGCCACGACGCCGTCCGCCTCTTTGTCAAAAGCCTCAAGCCGCCGCTGAAGCT
>PLPU01000244.1:0-17923 GCA_003159975.1 Acidobacteriaceae bacterium | reverse complement strand
TGCTGCCTGATATCGAGCGTATGCAGGTGCAGCCCAAACGTGCGCACCTGCAATATCAGCGGATCCACCAGCGTCCGTGCAATCCGCAGCCCACGATTTTCAGCCAGTGACGCCCGCAGCGTCTCCAGATCGTCAAGGAACTCCTCCACCGAGCAGTAAGCCGGCAACACCTGCGCCAGTTGTTCCTGCCCCTGCGCCAGCGTGTAAGAAGTCACCGGCAGAGGGGCGCCTGCTGGCCCAGGATGCTCCATCGTCCTCAGGACCCGCGCCTTCACGCAGATAATGAACCGCCGATAGTACTCGAACTCGTACTGCTCGCCGAACACCTGCGCCTCGGGCGTGTGCACCTGCGCGACGTACGCCTCCAGCCGCTGCAGCAGCGCCACGCTCACCGGCCTCTGCTGTGCGCTCGTGGTCAGCAGGTCGATAATCTCCTGCAATTGCCGCTGGTAGTAGAGAAGCAGATGGCCGCGCGCCAGTTGAATCGAGTCCCGCGTCACCTGCGGCGTCACAAAAGGGTTGCCGTCCCGGTCGCCGCCGATCCACGAGCCGAATTGCAGCACCAGCGGCAGTGCCAGCGCCTCAATCTCCAGCCCATACGACGCCTGAAGCGCCTCCGAGATCTCGCGGTACAAGCTGGGCAATGTCTCGAAGATCGAAACATCGTAGTAGTCCAGCCCCATCTTGATCTCGTCGTACACCGTCGGCCGGCGCGACCGCACCTCATCCGTCTGCCACAGGCTCGTAATCTCCGCCAGCACCAGTTGTTCCAGCCGTGCCAGGTCCTGCTCAGGCACGGGAATCCGATCCAGCGTGGCCAGGAAATCCCCAATCCGCCGCCGCTTGAACATCACCGACCGCCGCGCCACCTCCGTCGGATGCGCAGTGAACACGGGAACAATCAGCACGCGCTTCAGCCAATCCAGAGCCTCGTCCGCGCCGATGCCCACCCGCCGCATCGCCGACAAAGTCCCGGCCAGCGACCCGCGCTGCCGTCCAGCCTGCCCGCTCAGCCGCAGCGCAATGCGCCGCCGCTTGCGATGATTGGTTTCTGCCAGATTGATGAGCTCAAAGTAGAATGCAAAGGCCCGCGTCAGCAGGATGGCTTGCTCGACGGGAAGCGCATGTACCAGTTCAAGCGCATTAGCCGCGTGCCGCGCAGCCTCTTCGTCCAGTCCGTGCGCTTCGGCGTCGCGCCGCCGAATCGTCCCCTGCCGCAGCGCTTCCACATCGGCAAACAGCTCTTCGCCGGCCTGCTCGCGCAGCACCTCGCCCAGCAGCATGCCCAGCGACCGCACATCGCGCCGCAGCGGAGCTTCCTTCAGGTCGCCGCTCTGCGCTTCAAGTTCAGCCAGCCGCTGCGACCAGCTCTCGGGATTCCACAATAAAGCCATCGTATTTCGATTATGCACGACGACCTATAAAGACTGTCTTATCGGCCAACTCGAAGGGATTTCAACCACCCATGAAAATGCATGGTGTTCGCTGAACGACCAACGAAAGCACCCCGCCATCCTGAGCGGACAATGAACACTGATTGTCATTCGCTGGGCGGGACAGCGGCGTCACGAACTGCGGCGGCGGTGAGAGTGCAGGATGCGGTGCGGTGAAAAGGTCCACTCCCTGAGAGGACCAGTGTCTACGTGGATGAATTGACTTTTAGGGTAATAACCCACGCCGCCAGCGCCGAGTGAAAGCGCAGCGTCCCGCAACTCCACCACTGGAATGCCAGGAACCCGGATATCGAGCGCATTGCCTTCGATATGCTGTGAGTGTTCGGCTGCGTTCGTGGTTCCACTCTCACGGAGAGCGTCGTTCGTCTCCTTTGTTCGGTAGCCGCAAAGAATCTCGATGACGCTGGTCGGTCGATTCAACTTCGCTAACATCGTGTGGAGCACGTCGAAAGTGCGGGGATCGTAGCTCTTGACCTCGTCGTTGTGGCTGTCCCGCAGGAAATGGCTGAGTTGGTCGAGAGCATCGGGGATATATGTATCGCCGACCCGGTAAATGACGTCGATGATCTCGCCACCCTGCCGCGCGAGCTTGAGCTCATACTTCTGGCCATCCTCCGGCGCATCTTCGTCGGAGATGAAACCCATGCCAGGCAGGCCAATGTTCTTGAGCATGTGCCTCATCGCGTGGAGACGAGGGTGCCCGTGGTGCTCGGCGCTGCGCGCGCTGGCCATTGGCCCAAGAGCGACCAGCACAACAAGGGCAGTGAGTGTGCAAAGAGGACGGGCAGAGGCGAGGCGACGAAGGTACGTTGCGAAACGCAGTGGCAAAACGGCAAGACTCCTGAGTTTTATTCGAAGCAGCGGCCCGTGGCACATCCCTCATGCAGGCAATAGCGGGGCCAATAGGCCCGACAGCGCGAGGCGGTTCATTGCTAAACGTGAGCTATTATGCTCAATTCTACTGGATCCACCCCCTTCCCGTCTAAGGCAAGCTGATTTGTCCCCGGGGCTTGGGTTTGGCTCTACCGCGGGAGTTTTGCCGATAATTTCGCCTCATGAGATCGGAAAACACCCTAAAGACACCGTTCCTGCTGCATTTTTCGTCATGTCTACCGCGATTTTCAACCGGTTGACAAGGGCCGCTTAAGACACTGCGGCCTGCCCACCCAGTTGCGTCATCAGCTCTTCCCACTCAGCCGTGAATGTCTCTAATTGCGCGCGCAGATCCTCAGCCAGCTTCGTCAGCCGCTCCGTCTCCGCCGCCGAAACATAAACGCCCAACTGCTCCTCGGTGTGGCGGATTGCCGACTCAATCCGCGGCGTCTCTTCTTCCAGAAAGGCGCAGCGTTCCTCCATCTGCTTTTGCTTGATTGGATTGAGGCGGCGCGTGCGGTCTTTGCCCGAAGAATCCTCCGCTGGGACTTCAATCACCGCAGCCGGCGCAGCCTTCGCAGTCTGCTGCGCCTGAACCCTTGGCATTGCCTCTTCGAAAGCGCTGCCGGCTGCAATCCCCTCTTTACGCCGCAGGTAGTCCTCGTAGTTACCCTCGTAGCTGATCACCGTGCCGCCTTCCACTTCCATCACCCGCGTAGCCAGCCGGTCAATAAAGTAGCGGTCGTGCGAAACGAAAACCACCGTACCTGAAAAGGCTGCGATGGCCTCAAGCAGCACGTCCTTGGCGCGCATGTCCAGGTGGTTGGTGGGCTCGTCGAGAAGCAGGAAATTCGACGGCGAAACCAGAATCCGCGCCAGGGCGTAGCGGTTGCGCTCGCCGCCGGAGAGCACGCCGAGCGGTTTGAACACGTCGTCGCCGGAGAAGAGGAAGCAGCCCAGCAATGAGCGAAGCGCCTGCTCCGGCACTTTGAGCGCGGCCTGGCTGATGTCGTCCAGCATCCGCGCGTCGCCATTCAGCACCTTGTACTGGTCCTGCGCAAAGTACTCGCTGACGACGTTGTGGCCCAGCTTCACCTGGCCCGCTGTCGGAGCTTCGTCGCCGGTCAGCAGTTTAATCAGCGTCGACTTGCCCGCGCCGTTCACGCCGACCAGTGCCACCCGGTCGCCGCGCTCAATTGTGAACCGCACGTCCTTGAGCACATGCTTGGCGCCGTAACTCTTCGCCAGCCCTTCAGCCTCAACCACAGTGCGCCCCGAAGGCGGCGGCTGGGGAAACTTGAAATGAATCACCGGCTCTTCTTCGGGAATCTCGATTCGCTCGATCTTTTCCAGCTCTTTGATGCGGCTTTGTACTTGTTTTGCCTTGGTGGCCTGAGCGCGGAAGCGGTTGATGAACGCCTCCAGATGCTCGATCTGGATGCGCTGATTACGGTAAGCGGCCTCGAGCTGCGTCCGCCGCTCGTCTTTCTGGCTGAGGTATTTGGTGTAGTTGCCCTGATAGATATTCAGGCGCTTGTTCCATATCTCCACCGTGCGATCGATCGTCACATCGAGAAAATACCGATCGTGCGAGATAAGGATGTAACCGAAGGGATAAGTCCTGAGATAGTCCTCGAGCCAGTTACGAGTTTCAAGATCCAAGTGGTTGGTGGGCTCATCGAGCAGCAGCAGATTGGGCTTGGCCAGCAGCAGTTTGGCCAGTGCGATGCGCATCTGCCAGCCTCCGGAAAACTCATCCGTCTGCCGCGCCCAATCCTCCTTGCCGAAGCCGAGCCCTGTGAGCACGCTACCCACCTGCGCGTCGAGTGCGTAGCCGTCCAGCGCGTGAAACCGCTCCTGCTGCATGGAATAGCGCTCCGCAGCCGCTTCATATTCGGGGCCAGCGTGATCGAGAACAGCCAACTGCCCGGCCAGATGCTCGATCTCCTTTTCCATATCGCGCAGCTCGTCAAAGACTGTCAGGCACTCTTCAAAGACACTGCGCCCGGTGAGCCGCAGCCCCTCCTGCGGCAGGTAGCCGATGCTCATGCCACGGGTCTGCTGCACCTGGCCGTAGTCCAGCGTCTCAAGGCCGGCGAGCACCTTCATNNTTGGCGCCCACCAAAGCGGTCTTTTCGCGCGCCCGGATCAGCCAGTTGGCTTCAAGAAACAGTACGCGGGGGCCAAACCGCTTTCCGGCATTTTGCAAAGTTAGCATTCACGACTATTCTCGCAGAGCTGCTTCCGCACACTCAGCGACGCCTATTAAGGGCCGAATCTCAACCGGCGCAAAAAACGCCTTCTGTTTTGCCGATAATTACCCTACGAAGGCGCACAATTGGAACTATGGATACCAGCGCGGAATCCACCCGGCTACGCGAAACGCAGGCGAAGCGAGCATTTCCCGCAGCAAATCTATTCGCACTCCGGGGGTCCGACGCAGAAAAATGGGCCAATTCGATTTTGCCTAATCTTCGCCTTTATCCACCCTAAGTCATACCAATTCAATAAGATATGCGGGTCTCTTTTCGTTCGCCTTCTCATCGCCTCATCGCATCAATCGGCTCTCAGGCTTGACTCGCTTCCTGTGAGAGATTCAGGTTAGAGGGAACGGAACGTTTGTTCTATCCAGCGACCTCCACAAACCGATTCATCTTCTCTTCCTGTCTCTCGATCGACTCAACCAGTTTGAACTGCGTACGGCATCGGTCCAGGTTGTGCCCGTCACGATGCACCTTATAGTAGGTGTCGCCCTGAAGAAAGTCGGTGAGAAAGCGCATGCCGATTTCAAACGTGATTAGCTTTCCTGAAAATGCGAGGAGATGTTTTTCCTCTTTGGTCAGGAATTCGCCCGCAGAGCTTAGATATCCGCGAACCAGCGCTTCGAAGAAATCAAACTGCATTTCGACGCGTGAGAGGTCGCGCTCATCTTCCGCTGCGGGACTGGTTGCCGTCCGCACCATGTCGCCAAAGTCATAGGGCGCAAGGCCGGGCATGACGGTGTCGAGATCGATGACGCAGATTCCTTCGTTTGTGGCGTCGTCGAGCAGGACATTGTTGATCTTGGTGTCGTTATGCGTGATGCGTTCCGGAAGATTCGCATCGAGCAGCTTGGCCGTAATGGATTGCCGCGAGAGAGCAAATTCAATCTCCGGCATTGCAACAATCGCACGGCCAGCGGCATCGGATTCGATTTCGCGTACGAGCGCCGCAAACCGTAGGGGCGTGTTGTGAAACTCCGGAATGGTGTCGTGCAAACGCGGCAATGGTAGCGTGGTAAGTTGCTGCTGGAATCGTCCAAATGCGCGGGCAGCCTGAAACGCCTGATCCGGCGAATCGAGGGAATCGAACGAGCGAGCACCTTCGATGAAACGGTACATGCGCCAATACGCGCCAATGGAGTCTTCATGCCAGGCGCGGCCATCGACAGTGGGAATCAACGTAAGCACGCGCCGATCTCGGTCGGGTTCGCCTTCAACTTGCTTCGCGAGGTGTGCCGTGACCCGCTCAATGTTCTGCATGAGCGCGACGGGGCGGGTGAAGATGCTGGTGTTCATTCGCTGCAGGAGAAAGCGAAGCGGCTTGCCTGCCTCTCGAACAACGACACGCCAGGATTCATTGATGTGTCCGCTGCCGAAGGGCTCAGCAGAAACGAATTCACCAGAAACCTGAAACTGGCGAACGACACTCCCGATTTGGCGGCCAGAGCTCATGACCAGAGCTTTCGCGGGTAGGAATCCGCTTCTACGAGGCTGCCGATTGCATGAGAGAAACACGGGCGATCTTCGCGGTAGGTGACGCCGAACCACGCACTGCGGGAGCGCAGGACCTTGACTCGAACCTGGCCTTCGGCAACCAGCCGATTCACCGCCTTGGGCAGGTAGCATTCCGCTTTCAAATCAGTTCCATTGCAATCAAGGAACTCTTCAAACAGTTGGCGCAATTGGGGGAAGACCCGCGGCGTGAATCCCCACATGTTCATTGAAACGGTTTCGTCGCCGGTAAGACTTGTTACTTGTCCTTTGCCATCGGTGTTTCTGGCATGGTCGCCAACGCGTTCAATGCAGGTGAGCTCTTCAATTCCGTCAAGGTAGCCTTTTGGATTGCAACGGCAAACGCCGCGCGCGACCGATCCAAAGTCGGAGAGCGTTTCGCGCAAAACAAATCCCACCGTTGCGTAATCGGGCGTACTTGAATGCAAATGCTGGGCCAACACGCGGTAACTCTCCGCGCCATAGAAATCGTCGGCATTGATGACAGCGAACGGCTCATCGATGATGCCGGCGGCCATGAGAACGGCGTGCGTGGTGCCCCAGGGCATGGACCGGCAGGACGGAACCGAGAAGCCCGGCGGCAACTCGTCCAGTTCCTGGAAGACATATTCGACGGGAATGCGCGCTTCAAATCGAGATCCAATCGACTCTTTGAAGGGCTGCTCAATGTCCCGGCGAATGACGAAGACGACTTTGCCGAAGCCGGCGCGCAGTGCGTCGTAGATCGAATACTCAAGGATGGTTTCGCCGCCGGGCCCAACGGGATCGATCTGTTTCAAACCGCCGTAGCGGGTGCCCATGCCGGCGGCCATGATGAGAAGCGTTGGAGAGGACATTCGTTCCTTCCGATCATACGAACGCGCTTACGGCGCTCGTTCCGGAGTCAACTCAAGCGTGAGCACCTCGAAGGGAGCGAGTTGAAAGTCGTTCACAGATTGCGCGTAAAGCTCGATTGCGGGGCGGCTTGCATCGGACTTCCAAGGACTTCTTGCAGAATAGTTCTGTGCGGCTCCGGGAGGCAATTCAAGAGCATCCCGCAGATTGATGCGCATGGTTTGCGGCTTAGCGCTGGGGTTGCGCAGCACCAGGATGGCCCTTTTTCGCGACCATGAGGCCCACCCGTAGACTTCGAGCCAGGCAGGGTTGCCACCGATCCAATGCGTGTCTTTGAGTACGCTTGCATTGGCACGCGACCATTTCGCAGCTTCGGCCAGGTCGTCCCAGTTGGCCTCGGTCAGCAGCGATGGCGTGATGTACATTTCCTGAAGTTGGGTGCCTGTGCCGAAGTATGAGCGGACTTCATTGCGGAAGTCGTTGCTTGGGTCTGAGTTGAGTTGCTTGTGATGCTGGGCATAGATCAGGCCATGAAGCATCAGGGAATTCAGCGGAAACAGAGGGCCGTTTTGCACGATGCGCCGATAGGTGTCCGCATCACGATAGGTAATCCAGCGCTCGCGATACGGTCCGACCCCGGCCGTCCAGTCGTCCTCTCCGCCGCGCCAGATCGAGTCTGCATACATGAGCCAGAACGGGGACGGCCACGTTCCGGTTGTGAGATTGATGAAGAGGTCCGGCCTGGCTGCGCGCAGTTCTCCGATGAGATGGATTGCCGCGGCGAAGTCGCTGTCGAACTGGCTGCCCTTGAAGACCGAGTTGGCGTTGCCTGTGCCGTCGAATTTGAATTGATTCACTCCATATTGGCGAATCATATCCAGGCAAACGTCTCTGAATCCCGCGTAATAGCGGGGGCCGGAAAGCGCGTATCCATCGTCGACGATCTCATAACCGGCGGCCTTGCCAAAAGTAATCCGCTCCCGCTTTGGCTCGGAGTAGCCGCCCCACGGGGACATCCAGACGCCGGGATCGGCGCCATATGTTTCTGCGGCCTGCTTCACCCTCGCGAAGCCGTTGGGAAAGCCGCCGTTAAACTTCCAAAGCGAACTGTGATTGTCCCAACCGTCATCGAAGAGAAACGAGTCGAGTGTGACGCCGCGCTTTTGAGTCAACTCGCGCCCGAAGGCATTGACGCGATCAAGTGCGTCCGCCTCACCGTATGGAGTGAAGTAGCCTAGATCGTACCAGGAGTTGTAGTGAAGAAATGTGCGGTAAGGATGAGCGCGTTCGCGTTCCAGATAGGCGAGGAAGTCGCGCCGCATCTGGCCCTTGCGCGCAACGCCAATCACCGACGAATAGGTAACTGCCTGGCCTGCGCGAAGCGGCAGATCGCGGTCAATCCATGCGGTGGCTCGGCCTGCGGTAACTGTACTTTGTGAAAGCGGATGCTCAAGGCCCATGAAGAGATTGCCGGCAATGATAGGTGAGCCGTCGACAGTTCCGCTGACATGCGCGCCTGGCAGCGGCAAATCGACGAGTTGAACGCGGCTGATGGGCAGGTCATGGGCGCCAGCTGTAAGAGTGAGAAGCTGGCGAAAATAGGATGAGCCGTCAAGCAGGATCAACGACCAGGTGAAATGCAACGAATGGTCGACGGTTTCAAGCGGAATGTCCAACTGGACACCGCGGAGTCTTTCGGCAAGGCGGGATGCGTCGGGACGCGGAAGGAGCACATGGTTTGTGGGCTGGCCGTCCAGCTCCAGATTGGTGGCGTTGTAGATTGTGCCGTCGGTCAAGAGGATGGCGAAGGGCGTTGCAATGGGCAACTCGGTTTTGTGGAGACGGTCATCGAAGACGAGGCCACTGAACTTTTCGCCGGTTATGGTGAGCGTCAAGCCGAGGTTGCAGTTTTCCAGGAGGAAGCTATTGACTGTCTGAGTTGAGGTCACGTGGCCGGTCCCGAGGCACTCCGTGGCGGCGCGCACGGATTTTGGCATGGCGAGCGCTGCCAGAATGACAAGGACCGCTGCCAGTGCTTTTCGAAATTGACCTTGAGAGTGCATGCCGTTCCTCTTCCAAGCGATCTGGATTGTGATTGTATCCGTCCTGGTCGTAGTATCTCGAATCAGGTGAACCCTACACCCATGGATTTGGCGAGCTGACGACAATCCTGTGATTCGTGAGGGTGCTTCATTCCCTGCGCGGAGGGCACCACGGAGAATTCGAGTACGATGGTGAGGCAGTGGCCTGGGGTGTCAAGGTGCAACATTGATGACCAAGGCACCTGAAGTGCGAAAATGGCTCCTGACGGACCCTGTGGCGACGGTCAGAGTTGATTAGTGTGGTCCTGGGGCATGCAACGCCGCCGGATGAAGCCAGGCGCGAAGGCTGTCAGAATCGGAACGAGGTGCAGAAATGCTCCAAGCTGTGCCTTGACGAACAACTATAAGCGATTGTAATTCATATGCTTATGGAAAAATTGGGCCTGTAGCTCAACGGTTAGAGCAGGGGACTCATAATCCCTTGGTTGGGGGTTCAAATCCCTCCGGGCCCACCATCGAACCAACAGTCGGCAGCCTCTCGATGCTGTCTTCACAGGATTGCCGGGTTCGGATTCCGATCGACTCTTCCTGTCTGCGCGTCAGTATGGCGCGATCCACAGCTTTCGCTAGAACTTTTGCGTTCGACCCTCCGATGAGCTTGATCGTGCCAGTTCGAGCACCCGAATTATGTCGCGCCCAACCGCGGCTGTAACGTCGAGTTCTGTCCTTCCCTGAACCGCGTCACGGACATTCGCATAGAATCCACGATAGTCTCCTAATTCTGTGCGGACGCGCGTCTTCACTAAGGTTCCCGGGGTGGCCAGCGAAGGAGCAACAGTTAGCTCACCCCACATTTCTTCGTTCTCCACCAGCCATTCCCCTTCACCCAGCTTCGGCACCTTCGCGCCCGCCACCAGTGCCGGTTCCTGGGGATCGACGCCATGCTTCCTGAAGCTGCCTGCGGTTCCGTGCAGCAGGAAGCGAGGCGCCGGATCACAAGCAAGGAGACTCGACCGGCAACAGTAGATGAGGCCGTTATATCCCAAAGCAATATCAAAAGCATCCTCAATCTTCGAGTCATTCCGATCCGTTCGCACACTTGCCGTCACCGTCTTTGGCGGACCAAACAGCGCGAATGCCTGATCGACCAAGTGCGGCGCCAAATCGAAGAGGAGCCCATTTGCGGGGCCTTCCGATTCTTTCCAGGTTCCTTCCCGGAGCAGCGGCCGATAGCGGTCAAAATGCGACTCGGCGGTTACGAGCCGTCCGAGATCCCCGTTCTGGAGGAGTTTCCTCACCGTCAGGAAGTCGCCATCCCAGCGGCGGTTATGAAACGGCGCCAAAACGAGGCCCGACTTTTGCGCCAGGTCGATGAGCTGGCTGGCCTGGTGACTTGAACCCGCGAATGGCTTGTCGATGACGACGTGCTTGCCCGCTCTGAGCGCCTGGGTGGCCAGGTCGTAGTGCGTCTCATTCGGAGTTGCCACCACCACGAGCTGAATGCTGGGGTCGCTGAGCAGTTCCTCGACCGACCGGACAATCGTTGCGCTGGGATAGGCTTTGGCTGCTTCATCCCCTTTGCGCTGGACGAGTGTCCTAAGGGCAAGGCCCGGCACTGCGGAGACAAACGGGCAATGAAACACCTTTGCCGCCAAGCCGAAACCGATCACCCCTACGCCAATTTCATCTTCCATCTTCAAGGCCTCTGAACCCTGATATCAGTATCAATGCTCGCGCGTCCCCTTATACTCGACCAAGAGCATGTCGACGCACCTGGACACAATTCTGGCAACGACGCGGAGCGCGGTGGCTGCGGCGAAGGCGCGTGTGCCGGTCGCGGAATTGGAGCGAAAAGCGGCGTTGCACGAGCCACGCGGCTGGGCTTCGGCTTTGCGGCGACAGGCCACAATGGGGCCGGCGGTGATTGCCGAGATCAAGAAGGCTTCGCCGTCGAAGGGGCTGATTCGCGAGGAGTTCGATGTGGCGTGGCTGGCAGGGCGCTACCAGGCGGGCGGAGCTGCGGCGCTTTCTGTATTGACCGATGAGCCGTATTTTCAGGGTAGTCTGCGGAATCTGGAGCTGGCTTCGGAGGCGGCGGGGTTGCCGTGCCTGCGCAAGGACTTTACGGTGGATGAATACCAGATCGTGGAGGCTCGCGCGCACCGGGGCGATGCGATTCTGTTGATTGCCGCGGCGTTGACCGATGCGGAACTCCGGCGTCTTTCCGAAGTCGCTCACGGATATGCGCTTGACGTGCTGGTGGAGGTGCATACGGCCGGGGAGCTTGACCGGGTTCTGGATACACTGGGCGAGACCGGCGCGGACGCGGTCGGCGTGAACAACCGGGATTTGAAGACTTTCGATGTCAGACTCGAAACTTCGCTTGAGTTGGTGGAGGGGATACCGGCGACTGCGGTACGCGTGGCTGAGAGCGGGATTGCGACGGCTGACGATCTGGTGCGGCTGGGAGCGGCGGGGTTTGATGCATTCTTAATCGGCGAAAGCCTGATGCGGAAAGCTGACCCTGGAGCCGCGCTGGCAGAGTTGCTGGCGGGAGTTGCGGCGGCGCGATGAGCGTGTGGATCAAGATTTGCGGCAATACTTCGCTGGAGGACGCGCGGCTGGCTGTCGAGGCCGGAGCCGATGCGGTGGGGTTTGTGTTTGCGGCGAGCCCGCGGCGCGTGACGGCGGCGCAGGTAGCAGCGATTATGCGGCATCTTCCGGAGACGGTGGAAAAGATCGGCGTGTTTGTGGGCGCGGACCTTGAGGGAATTGAAGCCGTGGTGCGCGAGGCGGGACTCACGGGCGTGCAACTGCACTTTGCGGCGGACCCGGAGCTGCCCGAAGAACTGCACGCGCGATTGGGACGCGAACTACGCATATTGCGAGTACTGCATTTTGACGCGGAACATCTTGCGGGAATCGCTACGCAACTTGCCGATTATGCGCACGATCCGCATGTGGATGCGGTGCTTGTCGATTCGAGGACGGCTGCGGCCGTGGGTGGCACGGGCGTGGCCTTTGACTGGGCTGCGGCACGGCTCACGCTCTTTCACGGACCGGAGATTCATGGTCCGCAGAATCGCCTGGTCGCGGCGGGCGGACTGAATCCGGAGAATGTGGCGGAGGCGATTGCGACGCTGCGGCCGTGGGGCGTGGATGTGGTCTCGGGCGTGGAGGCTGCGCCGGGGCGCAAGGATCCTGAGAAGGTGAGGGAGTTTGTCGCTCGGGCGCGCGCTGCTGGTCGGAATCGGGTAAGCAGTCGTCAGTGATCAGTGGACAGTGACGAAGGGCAGTGAACAAGTGAAGAAGTGAAAGAGTGAACGGGTGCGCAATGGGCTGTGGGTGCTGAGCCGTGAGCAGTGGGTATTGTCCAGCCTTCAGCGGCCATTGCACGGTGGACCGCAGCGGCCACTATGCTTCGGGCGGATTGCACTGCGCGGGGGACGGGTTTGGATTCTCCGTGTTCGTCTTCCTCTTGCTCTTCGTCTTCGTCCAATTCGCAGAATTCGCAGGTGTCGCGTTCGGGGCAGGCGGCGCATTTGTGTTTGTCGCAGATGTATTTTTCCGGGGCTAATTCCTCGCCGGTGTCGGTTTGGGTAATGGTTTCAACGGTTTTGAAGGGCATGACGTCGGCTTTGTCGACATTTTGCGAGGCGATCTGGATGGAGTAGAGCAGGATGCCGGCACGCTTGGTGTCGATGCGTGCGGAGCAGAGGGCGTCGGTGACCATGGCGATGGCGATGAGGATGGCGGTGCGGTCTTCAAGGACGGGCAGGCGGAGGTCGTCCATGGGCTGGATTTGGGGCGCGGCCTTGAATTGGTGGAGGCGGGTGTGGGCGTAGCAGTAGGGCTTACCCTTGAGAGCTACGCATGCGCACTTGGCTCCGCTGGGCATGATGTGGCGACACTCGTACGACATGACAGGCATGGCAAAACCTTTCCTTGCCCTGAAGGGCAGATGACAGGTGACAGATGACAGATTGCAGTGGATACCCCCCCACCACCTTGAAATAAGCATAGTATTTTCAAGAGGTTACGAGGTAAGCATGACATAACAAAGGAGTTGTTCACAGGCCCAAGAAAACAAAGGAGTTACCGTCTGCGGTGCGCAGACGGTAACTCCTTTGTATTGGACTCTGAAATGATTGTGCGCTCAATGGTCGAAATTATCGGCAAAACAGCGGCAGTTTTTTTGGGGGGTTTCTTTCAGGGTGGTTCGCGAAGGGCCCGTGGCTAAAGACCTGTCCAATTCAAATCGGTATTCAGGGGCTGACTAGGAACTTGGGATTTCACAGCTCAGAAGGAAGTTGTGGGGCAACCGTGACCCGGCACAGGGGTTTTGAGTTTGTAATGCAATTGCATTACAATGAAATCGAGGAGTTTCCTCTATGGCTGCGAGTGCGCTGGTGCAAACACGGATCGATCCGGCAGTGAAGGAGCGTGCCGCGGCTGTGCTGAGCGCGGCGGGGATTACGGTCTCGGACGCGGTGCGTATCCTTCTTACGCGGACAGCGAATGAGGGCGCACTTCCGTTCTTTTTGACGCAGAACGCGGCAGAGCACGACACATGGTTCCGGGCCAAGGTGCAGGAGGCTCTGGATGACCCGCGCCCCGCGATTCCTCACGATGAAGTTGAGGCATATTTCGCTGAGCGCCGTGCGGCTGCGTTGCGGAAAGCCTAAGTAAGCTCATGAATCTTGAATGGTCAGTCTTTGCACGGACGGACCGTACAACGATCTTCGATTTCATTGAAGCGGACAAGCCCCGCGCGGCGGTGGCGATTGACGAGCGCATCCGGACACGCATAGCGGCCCTGGCAGAGTTCCCGGAGATGGGGCGTCCCGGCCGGACCGGGGGTACACGCGAGTTGGTCATTGCCGGGACTCCCTATATTGCTGCTTATCGTATTGAGGGAGAGACCGTTCGAATCTTGCGCCTGCTTCACGGCGCGCAGCAATGGCCGGACGAAATGCCTGCGGAACCGAAAAAGGAATCCAGCTAGATCGCGAGCGGCTTGAGAAGCGGAAGGACCCGCGGCTGTCGACGATGCAGCGCACGGTGGCGGCGATGGGCGGGCACCTGACGATGATCGCGACCTTTCCGGATCAGGAGCCGGTGGCGCTTATCCCTTCGCAACTTGCGGGGAAGGCGACGCACAGTGCGAAAAGGGGCTGACGAGGGATTTGCGATCTCACATCTCAGGAGCGAGATTTGGGGCGCCCGATGCGCCAAGAGATGACTGATCTGTGTCGAGACTGCGCGTTGCCTAGCAGACTGCGGTTGGGCCGTTTGGCTCATCCGTCTATTGCAGGCACGATTTGCTGGGGTATCCTTATGCTGAACTGCCAATACCGCATTGAATGCAGCGTCAGATAAGGTGAAAGACGGCTTGAGATGAGGCAACGCTTAAAGAGCATAACAATACGTGGCTTCAAGACATTCAAGGAGCTCAAGGATTTTCAGCCGGGCTCGGTCACCGTTCTCATTGGCCCGAACGGGGCAGGAAAATCAAACTTCATCTCGTTCTTTCGCCTCCTCTCCTGGGCGCTGGCGCCCCCTGGGCAGCTTCAAGAACACGTAGCGATGATGGGCGGCGCAAGCGTCTTGCTCCACGATGGTCCTTCTCATACACGAGACATCGAGGCCGATCTCGTTTTGCAAACTGACGCTGGTGAGAACGAGTATTTGTTCCGGCTTGCGTACGCGGGGGGCGACTCCCTCATCTACACAGACGAGGAGTATCGATTCTCTTGGGAAGGCTCTCCGTACCCCGCCCCATGGAAGCCCCTCGGTGCGGGTCATAGGGAGCCCGCGCTAATCAATAAAGCGGAAGGGGGTGACGCAACCGCACGAACAATTCACGGGTTGCTCCGAAAGATAATCGTGTATCAATTTCACAACACATCTTCCACAGCTCGAATTCGACAGAAATGGAGTATCGGGGAAGGCCGGTGGCTAAAAGAAGACGCAGGCAATCTGGCCGCCGTTCTTTATCGTTTGCGTTTGGGACACGCTAGGTACTACCAACGGATACTTGAAACCGTGCGTCTAATTCTCCCATTCTTTGCCGATTTCGAGTTGCAAGAGGAATTTGGGAAAGTCTTGCTGAGCTGGCGAGAAAAAGGCACCGATCAAGTGTTTAATGCGAGCCAAGCTGCAGATGGAATGCTGCGGATTCTGGCACTTGTAACTCTTCTTCAGCAACCCGACGTTGACTTGCCTGATGTTGTCATTCTTGATGAGCCAGAGCTTGGTCTTCATCCATACGCAATCGAGATCCTTGCTGGATTGATTCGGGCTGCGTCGAAAACAGTCCAGGTGATCCTTGCGACGCAGTCGGTTTCGCTAATCGACCGGTTTGCACCTGAGGATGTTGTTGTGGTCGACCGTCCTGGGAGAGAGTCGCGATTCCGCCGCCTTGATGGAGGCGAGTTGGATGGGTGGTTGAATGAGTACACTCTCTCTGAACTCTGGGAGAAAAACGTCATCGGTGGGAGGCCTGCATCATAGTGCGTCTTCATTTTGTCGTGGAGGGCCAGACCGAAGAGACTTTCGTACGCGATTTACTTGCGACCGAACTGGGTGCGAATGGAATTTACTGCGATGTGCATCGGATAACGACTGGCCGCAGGAAAGGGAAGGTCTTTCGTGGTGGGATGGTCAGCTATCAGCATCTGCGAAACGACTTAGTATTGTGGATGAAGCAGGACAGTGCCCGCGATTCTTGGTTTACCACTATGGTTGACCTTTATCGGCTTCCGTTGGAGTTTCCGGGCCTTGCCGAATCCAAACGCCTTGCGAGCGCGTATGACCGGGTCAGCTTCGTAGAGAGTCAATTTAAAGAGGATATGGGCCATCCAAGATTCATTCCGTATCTTCAGCTCCACGAATTTGAGGCGCTGCTTTTCGCCGACACAGAGTGCTTCCAAGTTGCTCTTCCAGGCATTGGAGCTGAGTTGGCCGCATTAAGAGCTGTTCGAGGCCAATTCGAGACCCCGGAGCTAATCGATAACGATAGTCCCCCATCAAAGCGAATTTGCGAGATAGTTCCCCAATATGGGAAAGTCTCGTCGGGACCCTTGATCGCCAACCACATTGGTTTGCCGACCCTCCGGCGCGAGTGCAGGCATTTTGGTGAGTGGATAACGGCTTTGCTCTCCATTACGAGTGCAAATCAAGCGGAGATTGAAATTCCAGAATAGCCGTGGGAAACAGCTACCCTAGTACACTGGAAGGTTCCCCTTCGCATGGGCGAGTGTAGGAGATTTCTTATGGCTTCGATTGTTGTTCCCTCAATTCCGTCTGAATCGCGGGCGGGGCGGTTTGGCGTTTATGGGGGACGATACGTTCCCGAGACGCTGATGGCGGCGCTGGTTGAGCTGGAGCATGAGTACGACCTGGCGAAGGCGGATGCGGCGTTTCAGGCGGAGTTGGCGGGGCTGCTGAAGGATTTTGCGGGCAGGCCTACGCCACTCTATTTCGCCAAGCGGCTGACGGAGCAACTGGGTGGGGCGAAGATCTACCTGAAGCGCGAAGACCTGCTGCATACCGGGGCGCACAAGATCAACAATGCGCTGGGCCAGGGACTGCTGGCCAGGCGGATGGGCAAGAAGCGCATCATTGCCGAGACCGGCGCGGGGCAGCACGGGGTGGCTACCGCAACGGTTTGCGCGCTGCTGGGCCTGGAGTGCGTGATCTACATGGGCGATGTGGACATGGAGCGGCAGGAACTGAACGTGCTGAGGATGCGGCTGCTGGGCGCGGAGGTGCGCGGGGTTTCGTCGGGATCGAAGACGCTGAAGGACGCGATCAGCGAGGCGATGCGGGATTGGGTCACGAACGTCAGGACGACGTATTATCTGCTGGGCTCGGCGCTGGGGGCGCATCCTTATCCGACCATGGTGCGGGATTTCCATCGCTGCATCAGCATTGAAATGAAGGAGCAGATCCTGGAGAAAGAGGGCCGGCTGCCTACGGCTGTGATTGCTTGCGTGGGCGGGGGTTCGAACGCGATTGGCGCGTTCTACGAGTTCATTCCCGACAGGCAGGTGCGGCTGATTGGCGTGGAGGCCGGAGGACGCGGGCCGGAGTTGGGCGAGCACGCGGTGCGGTTCAAGGGCGGGTCGCCGGGGGTGCTGCAGGGGACGTATTCGTACGTGCTGCAGGATGAGGATGGGCAGATTGCGCTGACGCACTCAGTGAGCGCGGGGTTGGATTATGCGTCGATTGGGCCGGAGCATGCGGCGCTGCACGATTCAGGGCGGGCGGAGTACACGTCGCAGGACGATGCGGCGGCGCTGGATGCGGTGGTGAGGCTGGCGCGGACGGAAGGAATTTTGCCGGCGATCGAGAGCGCGCACGCGGTGGCNNTTGGCGCGGGAACTGAAGCTGTCTGTTTGAGCGGGATCATTCGTTCACTCAGGGGCTAAAGCCCACATTCATTTAAGGCGTTTACGGCACGACTGAAGTCGTGCCCTTTCAAAGTGGAGCAGGACCTGTTTTCAAATCGGGGTTGGGCGCACTGCTTCCCACCCATGCGACAAAAACCTCGCATGGATGGGGCAGGGAGCGAACTGCAAGTTTGGACAACCAAGGACTCAGATGCAGATTTTTGAATGATTCAGTTTGATCACAAACCGGGGCTGGTGGTTTACCTGACGGCAGGGGACCCGTCGCTTGATGCGACGCGGGCGATTGCGCTGGAGGCGATTGATGCGGGCGCGGATGTGATCGAGCTGGGCGTGCCGTTCAGCGATCCGCTGGCGGATGGGCCGGTGATTCAGCGGGCCAGCGAGCGGGCGGTTGCCAAGGGAACGCGGCTGAAGGATGTGCTGGGGCTGGCCAGGGAGATTCGCGCGGCGCGGGCTAAGGCTGGAATTGTGATTTTCAGCTATCTGAATCCCATTTTGCGTTACGGGCTGCACAAGTTTGCGGAAGATGCGGC
>PLPU01000380.1:1871-7063 GCA_003159975.1 Acidobacteriaceae bacterium | reverse complement strand
CCCGTCCTTCGCGGATGCCATACTCAAGCCAGGAACCTCGACACCCTGATGAAGCGCGTACGCGAGGTCATCTCCCTGTGCCTCGAAGAGGAGAAGAATCCTCCCGGCGCGCTTGAGCTGGTGTCCTGAGTCTAAAGTTCATTACAAAACAGAGACTGTCGTCCTGAGCGAACGGGGCCCCAAACGCCTTTCAGTTTGGGGGTGGTGAGTCGAAGGATCTGCTTTTGTTTCTTCGCGCATTCTACAAAGAACTCTAGACTCAGGACCCTCGAAAGAGCAGGCTTCACTGGGTACCGGACCCGCGGGAGTCACGTCTTTCTCCGACACCCGGACGGCAGGACCACCACAGGTCCCATTCATTCCGGTGAGACGATTGGTCCGGGTCTGTTGCGTGCGATCCTGCGCGATGTTGAGCTGTCTGTCGACGAACTGGCGGACTTGCATTAGGGCGCGGGCCCACTTCCAGGGCAACCAAGCGCCGCCACGATCCCGGAAGGACGTGGCATTACGCAGTTGGCGTATTCTCTGTACCACTTCGCCCGCAAGCCGCTGAAGAAGTAAGGCCGCCGAGGGCCTGGCCCTAACCCCATCTCGTTTGAGGCTAGCCATGGTGCAAAGGGAAATTTGAAAAGAGAAAACTCGCGAGTGTATAGACGCTTATGTAATCGAATCTTCCATTTCTTGGCTTAACCCCATATCTTCCATGCGCAAGCCAATGGCGGAAATGGAGCGCAGCCCTGAATTCGCCAATTAGGGACTTTAACTCCGGATGAAATTGTGACCAGGCGTCGAGCAAATCATCATCTAAACGGGCGTATTCCCCTTTTTGTTTGTAAATGCCTCTGAATGCCCTGGAAAGTGGGTCCTTCCGTTTCTTTGTAGCTCGAATCAAATAGTCGACACGCAACGCGGCTTCAACAGCAGCCAAGATCGAGAAACTGGAATGGAGATCGGTCTCCTCCACTCGGTCCCGAAGGAGCTGAGTGAACTCCTCTGGGGAAAAGCTCAAAAATCGAGGGTTTGCCTGCTGAACAAGTGGCTGAAGAAAGTAAGTCAAAGAGTCCACAGTATCGTTGCGGTAGCCCGCAATTTCAGGCAACTCTTGCGCGGCATTAGTAAATTGCCTACCCATTCGCAACTTCCAAAAGAAGGCTATAAAATGTGTCTCTGTTGAGTTCCACTATCGCCTGTCTTGGAGGTCGCGCCATGATCCGCCACACCCAATTGACCTTGGAAGCCTGCTTGCTAGGTGGGGGAATGGGCGGCTTTCCGCCGACGCTGACCGAAATGCGAATGAGCTGAGATACTTCCTTGATCTCACTATCTAGAAGAACCAATACAGCTCGACCGAAGGGACCCACCACGTCAACCCTACCCCGCGACCCAATGATCAGCGTTCCCACCGGTTCAAGCTTCACAGTCTTTGTCCCAATCGAGATCAGCATCTCCTTGGCCGAGTACGACCCAAGGTACTGCTCGTTCAGCTTTACCGGTCTGTAACGAACTGATATTTGGTGCGCGTCAAGATAAGGCCTAAGGAATTCCCCGGCCTGCTCGAATAGGGTTTCAATATGACCAAGCCACTCGGTCTTCCGAGCCTCCCAATCGACCGCTATCCCCTTGGCAGCTTTCGACCTTTCCTGCTCGCTCAGAACAAACTCATCAAATTTGTTTGCCACAATCAAACCTCACTGCTGATTTAGCCTAATCAAGAGTCAATCACAAAGTCGGACCGCCAGTCGCCCTATTTGTCGCGCTCATTGCGAATGGTGTGAGTGCATGAGCTTACCTACGCCACCACCTGCAACCGCACCCCTTCATACTCCTGCAAGCAAGCAACAACATTAAACAGATTCGCCGCCGTCGGATTCCCCTTCGGCCCGAACATATGGTGCAGCGTCTTCACATGAATCCCGGTCTTCTCCGCCAGCGCCGGAAACCCCAGCGTCGCATTGATGAAGTCGCGCAAAATCTCGCGCCCCAGCGCCGCCTCGCCCGCCAGCAGCGCCTCAACAGCATCGCTCAGCAGCCCGCGACGAAACTCCTTGTCGCTCCGCACCCGCGCCTGCACCGTCTCTCGAAAATTCCGCGTCAGCGCCATGGTTCGCTCCTCCGCTGCTTCTTGTAGTCAAGCCAGCACTCGCGGGCCAATGCAATGTCATCCTGCTGGCGCTTCTTCGTGCCGCCGCAAAGCAGAATGACGATCCGCTCCCCATCCTTGCCAAAATAAACTCGGTATCCCGGACCAAAATCGATGCGGCATTCGAACACTCCGCCGCCCACGCCCTTTACGTTAGAGAAGTTGCCCAACCCCAGCCGGTAAAGAGCGACAGTCACTTTCCGCGCCGCCTCTGAGTTGAGCCGGCCGAACCAATCGCCAAACCGATGATGCCCGTCCAGCCCGAGATATTCCCGGATCTCGATCATCTGCGCAATGGTAGCATATATTTTCCCATCTCGCCATCGGGATAGCCGTGTGACCAAGTCGCCGGGTGCCCCAGATCCCGCGTTTGAGACCTGGGATCCACTTGACGCCTACGCCACCACCTGCAACCGCACCCCCTCATACTCCTGCAAGCAAGCAACAACATTAAACAGATTCGCCGCCGTNNGCGTATGAACGGGACGGTGAAAGCCGTGCGCTGATCCCGCCAGCAATGGCCTCCACCCAAGCGTGGGGATACCCAAGAGGTCCGATTAGCAGCTCAACAGAGGGACTCCGCAAGGGGTTCTTCTGCTATTTGGGCGCCCTGATAGGCTGGGTGCCCCAGGTCCCGCTTCTGGGACCTGGGATAGCACGGAACTCTACGCCACCACCTGCAGCCTTACCCCTTCATGCTCCTGCAAGCAAGCAACAACATTGAACAGATTCGCCGCCGTCGGGTTCCCCTTCGGCCCCAGCGTCAGGCAGAACGATGCCTTTGTCGAATCCGGCAATTTGCCGTACAATGAAAAGCAGTGCCCCGGAGAGCCGCCACCATGCCCGAAACACAAACAACCCGTGCCGCACGCCTCGAAGCCCGCATCTCCCCGGACCTAAAAAGCCGCCTGGAATACGCGGCCTCCCTGCGCGGCACAACCCTCACGGAATTTGTCGTTCAAAGCGCCCATCAGGCCGCAACACGCACCATCCGCGATAACGAGGTGCTCACTCTCAGAGAGGACGCGCGCATAGCTTTTGCTAAGTTCCTTCTGAACCCTCCGCGGCCCAACCGCAAGGCCATGGCCGCCGCCAGGCGATACAAGGCACTGCTTGGCAAGGATATCGTGAGCAAATAATGCCCGCGCTCCGCCAAAGCTCACCTGTCACGATTGAACTGCTCGACAAGAAGCGACATGATCGCGCGGCTTTCGACTGCGGCGTTTCCGCACTCAACACCTATCTCCAGCGGCAGGCGGCTCAGGACGTGGAGAAGCACGCCGCCGTGGTCTACGTTGCCGTCATCGAGCCTCCATTCATCGCCGGGTACTACACGCTCTCTCAGTTCAGCATTGACTTTGTACGGCTTCCGGAAGATTTGGCAAAGCGGCTCGCCCGTTACCCTGCCGTTCCTGCCACGCTCCTCGGCCGCCTCGCCGTGGCAAGCGAGTGGCAGGGCCAGAAGCTGGGCGAAACACTGCTCTTCGATGCTCTGCGGCGGTCCCTGGCGCAAAGTGCGCACATCGCTTCGGCAGGGGTGGTGGTGGATGCCAAGGATGAAATGGCCATCTCGTTCTATCGGCGATATGGATTCTCACCCATACTCGGCGCGGAAAGCCGGCTCATACTGCACATGATGGCGATTCAACAGATGTTCTTATGAATTTACGGCCTTGCCGGCCGGGAATGCCGGTCTTCTCTGCCAGCGCCGGAAACCCCAGCGTCGCATTGATGAAGTCGCGCAAAAATGCACGCCGACGCGCCAACCTGCTGCCCCGCTGACCCGCCCCTCAAACACCCCCGGATAACCCCAACCTCCCCTGCGCAACTAAGCATGCAGGAGGAACGACCCGAAATGAAGACCATCCTTTCCACCGTTTGCACTTTGGCTCTCTGTTGCTTCACCGCATCCGCGCAGACCCACCACCCCGCCAAAGCCGCCCCCATGTCAGACCAGAAATTCGTGGACATGGCCGCGCAAACCGACATGCTCGAAGCCCACCTGGGTAAACTGGCCGCCGACCGCGCCGCAAGCCAGGACGTCAAGAATTACGCGGAGATGCTGGTGGCCGATCACACCGCCGACTATCAACAGCTAACCGCCCTGGCCGCAAAAGACGGCTTCACGGTTCCCACGGGACTCGATGCCGCTCATAACAAAATGATCGAGCCGTTTGAAAAACTCAAGGGCGCAGCCTTCGACGCACACTACGTCCAAACCATGATCGCTGGCCACACCGAGGCAATTGGCGTCTACACCAAAGAATCCACCGACGCGCAAAACGCCGACCTCAAGTCCTACGCCGCCGCCACGCTGCCCACGCTCCAAAAGCACCTCGACGCCGCAAAGGATCTTTCGAAAAAATCGCCTCGGAAATAAGGCGCGATCCATTTCTTTTTGGCGCCTCGGTTCATCCAAGGCCCTCCCCATCTACAATCCAGAGCGCAGGCCATTTACCAAAAGTGCCCGCGCTCTGGAGCCCGAATGAATCGTCTCTTCGCCATCCCCGCCCTGATCGCCCTGGTCACAATGCCCGCCCCATCCCAGACCCCCGCCCCCACCCCGCATCCCGTCACAGCCCCGCGCCCCGCACCGCCCACCCGCGATCCCCACACCCCCGGCTACGTTCAGGCCACTGAACTCCTCGACGGCGCCAACGCCCCCTTCGCCGACGACGGCAACTTCATCCTCGGCCCCACGCACTTCGCCGCACCTGATTCCACCCTCCAGCCCACCGTCCCCCAGGGCACGGTCATTGAATTCACCATGAGCTCCGCCGACAGCAAGCTCTATCCCGGCATCGCCCGCGACCCCGGCGCCTTCGGCACGCCCGATCCCGCCGACCCCGCCAAACTCAACGTCACCACCAGCCATCCCGCGCCCTACACCCGCCACGTCGCCGTCTACGTCCCCGCGCAGTACGTTCCCGGCGCCGCAGCCCCCTTCATCGTCGGCGCCGACGGTCCCGACCGCCTCCTCTTCACCGTCCTTGACAACCTCATCGCCGCACACAAAGTCCCGGTCCAGATCGCCATCTCCATCGGCAACGGC
>PLPU01000380.1:0-1805 GCA_003159975.1 Acidobacteriaceae bacterium | reverse complement strand
CAGCAGTGGCCCTCCAACCCCCAAACCCCGCACGGCGCATGGGAGTTCCACGAGCACCTCATCCCCTCCACGCCTCCCAAGCCCATCCGTCTTTGGATGGAAGTCGGCGATCGCGACCTCTACAGCCCCAACATCATGCGCGACAACATGCACGACTGGGTCATCGCCAACGAACTGATGGCCAAAGCGCTCGCCGCCAAGGGCTATCGCTACCAGTTCGTCTTCGCCCAGAACGCCGGCCACGTCGACCACGCCGTAAAACAGCAAACCCTCCCCGAAGCCCTCGAGTATCTCTGGCAGGGCTATCCCATCGCGGGCAAATAAGAATTAAACACTCGGTGCCCCAGTTCCGGGGGCCCCAATCCATTCCGTTTCTTTCTGCGGAATGGGTGGGAGGGAGAAATGCTCCTGCGAGCGAATAGCGAGCGTTTGGCCGCACCGCAGGTGCCGTCTGCCGCACCGCAGGTGCCGTTTAAAATGAAGGTTTCCGGGAGAATCATTCATTGACCGACACCAACACCGAAGATTTCGCTCAACAGTTCGCCAGCGACAACTATTCCGGCATCTGCCCCGAGGCTTGGGCCGCGATGGAGATCGCCAACCGCGGCCATGTCACCTCCTATGGCGACGATCCATGGACCGCGCGAGCCGCCGACGCCTTTCGCGATCTATTCGAAACCAACCTTGAGTTATTCTTCGTCTTCAACGGCACCGCCGCTAACTCCCTTGCGCTGGCCTCGCTCTGCCAGTCCTATCATGGAGTCATCTGCGCCGACCAGGCGCACGTCGAAACCGATGAGTGCGGCGCGCCGGAGTTCTTCTCCAACGGCTCCAAGCTGCTCGTCGCGCACTCCGCCGACGGCAAGCTGACTCCCGCCTCCATCCACGAGCTCGCCACCAGGCGCCAGGACATTCACTTTCCCAAGCCCCGCGTCGTCACCATCACCCAATCCACTGAAACCGGTCGCGTCTACACGGTCGCGGAAATCCAGGCCATCTCCGCCGCCTGCAAAGCGCACGGCCTGTCCCTCCACATGGATGGAGCCCGCTTCGCCAACGCCTGCGCCAGCCTCGGCCGCACCCCCGCCGAACTCAGTTGGAAGAGCGGCGTCGACGTTCTCTGCTTCGGCGGCACAAAAAACGGCATGGCCGTCGGAGAAGCAGTACTCTTCTTCGATCGCGCCCTCGCCACCGACTTCGATTACCGCTGCAAGCAAGCCGGCCAGCTCGCCTCCAAGATGCGCTTCCTCGCCGCGCCGTGGGTCGGCATGCTTGAGAGCGGCGCATGGCTCACCAACGCCCAGCACGCCAACCAATGCGCGCGTTATTTTGCCGAGCGAGTCGCCGCAATTCCCAACCTGACCATCGACCCGGCAGTCGAAGCCAACGCCGTCTTCCTCAACGCCTCCGAAGCAATCCTCGAATGCATCCGCAACCGCGGCTGGCGCTTCTACACCTTCATCGGCGGAGCCGCCCGCATCATGTTCTCATGGGATACAAACCTGTCCCGCGTAGACGCCCTCCTCGCCGACCTCAAAGAATGCGCCGCCCACCCATGAGCCGTCTTGAAAGGGCAACTTGGCTGTGCGAAAGGGCACGACTTCAGTCGTGCCGATAAGCCCCATAAAAAAAGTCGGGCTTTAGCCCCTGGGGGATACTTCTTCCAATTCTCAGCCGGTATTCATCGCACCGCTTTGAAACGGCCCGGCTTCACAGCCCGCTGAAAACTCCGGCTCGACGTAGATGTGCGAAAGGGCACGACTTCAGAGCCTGCCCTGAGCGACGTCGAAGGGTGCCGATAAGCC
>PLPU01000590.1:0-6962 GCA_003159975.1 Acidobacteriaceae bacterium | reverse complement strand
GGCTTCCTTATTCCCATCGTTGAAATGATGCAGAAGAACGAAGCGCGCGGCGCGCAGGCTCTGATCCTGTTGCCGACCCGCGAGCTGGCCATGCAGGTGGAGAAGGCATTCATCGCCATCCGCACCAGTGGGTCGCAGACCTGCGCTCTGGTGGTTGGCGGACTCGCCGAGCGGTCGCAGCTCGACGCAATTCGCCGCGGAGCGCGGCTGATCGTGGCCACTCCCGGCCGCCTTGAGGACTTCATGAAGCGCAGGCTGGTGAAACTCGAAACCGTAAAGATGCTGGTATTGGACGAAGTGGATCGGATGCTCGATATGGGCTTTCAGCCGGCCATCGCACGCATCGCGGCCACGCTCCCGACGGAACGGCAGACGCTCTGCTACTCCGCCACGCTCGAAGGCGCGGTAAAGGAAGTGGCCCGCAAGTACCTCAACAATCCTGCTCGAATCGAGATCGGCTCGGTGCTCAAGCCGGCGGAGAACGTCGAGTTGCGTACCTTTGAGGTCGAGCCGGACAAGAAGCAGGAATTGCTCGAACACCTGCTGGGCGCCGAGACAGGGAGCTTCCTGGTTTTTGTGCGCACCAAGCACGGCGCCGATCGCGTGGCGCGCAGGCTGGTCCGCTCCGGGCATTCGGCAACGCAGATTCACGGCGACCGCTCGCAGGCCCAGCGCAACCAGGCGCTGCGCAGCTTCTCCGAGGGACGTCACCGGATACTGGTGGCTACCGACGTGGCCGCCCGCGGCATCGACGTGGCGAATGTGGCGCATGTGATCAACTTCGACATGCCCAAGGTGGCGGAGGACTTTGTCCATCGCGTAGGGCGGACGGGGCGGGCTTCGGCGCATGGGGTGGCTTCCACTTTTGCGGCACCGGCGGAGCGCGGCGACTTGCGCAAGATTGAGCGGACGCTGTCGTTGCAGATGAAGCATTTCCGGGTGCGGTCGGCGGATTTGAACGCAGCGTAAAGGCAGCTTTCAGCTACTAGCTTCGAGCTTTCAGCTCCGACGCGGCTTGTTGAGATTCATGCGTTCCCAGGTCCCAAAATCGGGACCTGGGGCACCCAGCTTTGTTACTTGAGCAGTCAGGCGAGGAACGGGACCTGGGGCACCCACCTTTGTTACTTGATCAGCGACCCGGGACACCCAACTTTGTTGCTTGAGCGGACGGAATGGGTCAGGGAGGCTGAAAAGCTCTCCTCAGCCCGGCTTTTCAGCCGTCTTTTCGTTGACTCTGGGTGTTGTTTCGGGTATTCTGGAGTCCTTGCGCGGTGTTGCGCCTGGGGTCTGTGTGTATGCACCCGGACTCGGCTGGTAAGCCCCTGAAGAGGCTGCCCGGCACAGGCCATCGGCTGCTGGACGCGAATTTCTATTGATCGAGCGTTCAGTCAGGCCAAAGCTCCTTGAGGGCCAGCTTCACGCAGTTCTCACCCGAACAGAATTGTTTGGAAGTGGGTAGAAATCGGGCCCGTGCGCATTTCGCGTGGGTCAAAGCGCTTTGCGCGAGAGTTTGTTGGTCAGTTTTACCGGTGGGGTGTAACCGCCGGATGAGTTTCCAGAGGCAGGAGATCGAAATGGGTACCTTTGTTCCGAGCGGCAAGGATATTGCGCGCAAGTGGTTTGTGGTAGACGCAAGCGGCCAGACACTGGGCCGGCTGGCAACCAAAGCAGCCGATGTGCTGAGCGGCAAGCTGAATCCGCAATATGTGCCGTACATCGACATGGGCGACCACGTGATCGTCATCAACGCGGAGAAGGTGCGGCTGACCGGCCTCAAGGCCGAGAGCAAGCTNNCAGATTCTGGAGCAGGCCATCAAGGGCATGCTGCCCAAGAGCAAGATGGGCCGCCAGATGGCGACGAAGTTGAAGGTTTATCGCGGCGACAAGCATCCCCACCAGGCGCAGGGGCCTGTGGCGCTGGCGATCAAGTAAGACAGAGATCAGGATTCAGAGATCAGAGATCAGGGTTTGGCCGGGTACTTTCAGAGTGCCTGGCGGAGAGAGCAGAGAATGGCAGATCTGGTTCAGTATTACGGGACGGGGCGGCGCAAGTCGGCGATCGCGCGCGTCTTCCTGCGTCCCGGCACGGGCGAGTGGAAAGTTAACGGCAAGGCATTCGAAGTGTACTTCGTTACCGAGCAGCAGCGCGTGGCCGCCAAGCGGACGCTGGTTGTGGCCGAGCTGGCCGGCAGCTTCGACGTGGTCACCACGGTGAAGAGCGGCGGCGTGGCGGCACAGGCCGATGCCGTCAAGCTGGGCATTGCCCGCGCACTGATTCAGTTCAACCCCGAGCTGCGCAAGACGCTGAAGGCCGAAGGCCTGCTGACCCGCGACGCCCGGCAGAAGGAACGTAAGAAGTACGGGCAGAAGGGCGCCCGCAAGCGGTTCCAGTTCTCGAAGAGATAGTTTTCAGGTGTCGGTTTTCAGTTGTAAGTTATCAGTTTTAAGTTGTCAGAATCCGCGACGGGCGGAAAATGAAAACTTACAACTTGAAACTTACAACTTGCGTTACCAATCTCCCGCATAGGCGGGTTCAATCCGGGGAAGGCAAAGCCGGCCCGGATGCAATTCAATAAGGAGGCCCATTGGCCACGATCACAATGAAGGAGCTGCTCGAAGCTGGAGTTCACTTCGGGCATCAGACGAAGCGCTGGAATCCGAAGATGAAGGAATACATTTTTGGCGAGCGCAACGGGATTTACATTATCGACCTGCAGAAGACGCTGAAGCTGTTCAAGGACGCGTCGAAGTTCGTCACTGAGCTGTGCGCGGGAGGCAAGACGATTCTCTTCGTCGGCACCAAACGCCAGGCGCAGGATGCCGTGGCTGAAGAGGCCACACGCGCTGGGATGCCGTATATCAACCAGCGCTGGCTGGGCGGCCTGCTGACCAACTGGGTGACGGTGCAGAAGAGTGTAAAGCGCCTTCAGGAACTGGATGAGATGGCCGTGGACGGCCGCTACGACCTGCTGACGAAGAAGGAAGTCATCAAGCTTGAGCGGGAACGCAAGCACCTGCAGGCCAACCTGGCCGGCATCAAGACGATGAAGCGGCTGCCGGATGCGCTGTTCATCGTGGACTCGAACAACGAGGCGATTGCCGTGAAGGAAGCCCGCAAGCTGGGGATTCCGGTGGTGGCGGTGGTTGACACCAACTGCGACCCGACGGTTGTGGACTACGTGATTCCGGGCAACGACGACGCGCTGCGCGCCATTCGCCTGTTCACCTCGAAGATCGCCGATTCGGCGGCCGAGGGCGTGAACCTGGTGGGCGACAAGGCCTTCACCGAGGAACTGCCTGTGCCAGTCGCGGAAGAAGCGGCTGTCGAAGCGGCTCCTGCGGAAGAAGTGGACCTGGAAGCGGCGCTTGGCGGCGGCATTCGCAAGGCGCCGGCCGTGGTGGCTGCGCTGGACGAGGCCGAAGTGGCCGAGGGCGCACACTAAGCTTTCGTCGCACTTCAAGTGCGGACAACGGGACAAGCGTGGCCGCCAGTCAGACAGCCACGCTTTTCTTTTGCCATCTGCGGCAGGGCGGACCAAGATCGAAGAACAGAAGCTCCGCGAGGGGCTGGGGAAACCAGGAAGAGAGAGATGACGACAGTGAGCGAAAAGATTGATGCAAAGTTGGTGAAAGACCTCCGCGAGAAGTCCGGCGCGCCCATGGGCGACTGCCTCAAGGCTTTGCAGGAGACCAAGGGTGACATCGAGGGCGCGTTCGTTGTGCTGCGCAAGCGCGGCATGGCTTCAGCGCAGAAGAAGGCCGCACGCAGTACGAACGAAGGCGCTGTGGGCACCTACATCCACGCCGGCGGCAAGATCGGCGTGCTGCTCGAAATCAACTGCGAGAGCGACTTTGTGGCCCGCACCGATGACTTCCAGGATCTGATGAAGGACATCGCCATGCACATCGCGGCCAGCGATCCTCGCTACGTGAAGCTCGAGGACGTGACCGTGGATGACCTGGAGCGCGAGAAAGATATCTATCGCGCGCAGGCAGCAGCAACCGGCAAGCCGGCTCCCGTGATCGAGCGCATCGTCGACGGCAAGATGGCCAAGTTCTACGAGGAGGTTTGCCTGCTGGAGCAGCCGTTTATCAAGGACCAGGCGGTCAGCATCAAGGAACTCATCGCTCAGAAGGTGGGCAAGCTGGGCGAGAACATCACTGTGCGCCGTTTTGCGCGGTTCAAGGTGGGTGCGCCTGACTGGACCGTGGCAACGACCAAGGCCGTTGAAGCGGCTGGCGAGTAGTTTTCTCGCCACGAATTGGGATGAGGAAAAGGCCCGGGGCGCAAACCCTGGGCCTTTTCAGTTTGAGGTGACCTGGCATCCGGATCAGGGCGCGGAATCCTTCACGTTACCGCCGCAATCCGAGTGGCCGCAGAGGCAGACAATCTCCATTCTGGTTCCGATCTGTTCGCAATGGGGACTGCAATACTTGGCATTCGCGGGTGGGACACACGTGCATGCCAGATTGGCACATTTCTTGGGGTTCGCCATGGTTCTCCTTCCTCGATACCTTCCGATAGGCTGCCGCTTGGCGGCACGCCAGCATTAGACTCCAATCCGTTGCAAAAGGAAAGTACTGGAACGATCACGGCAACTTGAGATGGGGAAGCGGCCCGTAACCAGAGCGGGCGGGTTGCGTCTCAAAGCGACCGGCCCAACCCAGCGGCTGGTATGCGATACTCGAAAAGGCATGTATAAACGCATTGTTCTCAAGCTTTCAGGTGAGGCACTGGCCGGGGATCGGGGCTTCGGCCTTGACGCCGACAAGGTGGCCGGGATTACCGATGAAGTCGTCGAGATTCACGCACTTGGCGTCGAAATCGGCATCGTGGTGGGCGGGGGCAACTTCTTTCGCGGCGTGGAGGAGCAAGCCAGGGAGATGGACCGTGTGAGCGCCGACAGCATGGGCATGCTGTCCACGGTCATCAACGCCATTGCGCTGCAGGACTCCATTGAAAAACGCGGCGTGCAATGCCGGGTGATGAGCGCCGTGTTCATGAACCAGTTGGCCGAGCCGTATATTCGCCGGCGGGCCGTCCGCCATCTCGAAAAAGGCCGGATCGTGATTTTTTCCGCGGGCATTGGCAACCCATTTTTCTCATCCGACACGGCAGCGAGCCTGCGCGCGATGGAGATCAAGGCCGATGTGCTGCTGAAGGGCACCAAGGTCGAGGGCGTCTACAACGCCGATCCGGTGCTGTTCAAAGATGCGGTCAAATACGACGAGATTACCTACATGGAAATCCTGCAGCGGGGGCTGAAAGTGATGGACCTGACCGCGGTGAGCCTGTGTAAAGACAACAACCTGCCGCTGATTATTTTCAACATGAACCAGCCGGGAAACATCAAGCGGGTAGTGCTGGGCGAAAAGGTCGGATCGCTGGTAACGGCGTAGAGACAGTGGTTAGTGGTTAGTGGTTAGTGATCAGTGGTCAGCGTTGGATCGCCGGGCCGGTACGTATTGGTCAATTTTGCATGTCATCGTTCTGGCCGGAGACGTCTAATAGCTAAGTGGAGACGAGCAAGCCAGCGCGACTGAATGCACTCACGGGTTTGCGTACCTTCGCGGCCATTAACATTGTTCTCTTCCATTTCTCCGACCCACGCAGATTTGGCTTTCTGGCGCCGGTGATCAATGCCGGATATGCCTCGGTGAGCTTTTTCATCCTGCTCTCGGGATTTGTGCTGGCGTATAACTACGCCGGGCGGGCGCGGGCCGGTAAACTCGACCGGGTGAAGTTCTGGAAGGCCCGGTTCACGCGGCTTTATCCCATTTACCTGCTCAGTTTGATCCTCAGCTGGCGCGTGGTTTCCCAGGAACAGGGCGCGCACACCCACGCGATGTTCTGGTTGGGAATGGTGCTGACGCCGCTGCTGCTGCAGGGATTCATTCCGTCGATTGCGACGTTCCTGAACACACCGGCGTGGACCATGTCGGCCGAATGCTCCTATTACGCAGTCTTTCCCTGGCTGGCGAGCTGGAAGCGGCCCGATGCGTTGAGGCCGCACCTGATGAAGATGGCCTGCATCTGGTGCCTTGGGATACTGCCCGGCGCGCTGTATATCCTATTCAATCCAGACGGGATCGCGCATCCGGACCGGTGGAGTTACGGGCCGTGGCTGCAGGCTCTCAAGTACACGCCGTACACGCACTTTGCCAGCTTCGTCTTCGGCGTGATGCTGGCCAATCTGGACGAGATGATCCCGCGGCAGAGCCAGCGGCGGCTTTGGCTGGGGCTGGGTGGGTTCGCCGCCCTCTTCACACTGCTGGAACTGGGACCGGCGGTACCTTACGCGTTGATTCATGACGGGCTGCTGATGCCGCTGTTCGGGTGCATCGTGCTGGGGCTGGCGGGACAGAACCTGCTGGCGTCCTGCTTCGGCTTGCGGCCACTGGTGTTTGTAGGTGAGGCCAGCTACTGCCTCTACCTGCTGCACTTCTCGCTGTGGAATTTGATTCACGACTCGCATGTGCTGAATCGGCTAAACCTGAGCCAGTACGACCCGTGGATCAGCTACGGGATTCTGATCGGGCTGGCTCTGCTGGCGCTGCACCTGGTGGAGAAGCCGGCGCAGAAGCTGCTGCGCCAGTGGATGGACGCGACTCCTCGAGTGAAGGAACTGAAACTAGAGTTGGCCAGCGCGGACAAGGATGGGCCTTGAGTGCAGATGACAGGTTACAGATGACAGTTGGCGGTTTTAGCTTTCCCAGGTCTCAAAAATCGAGATCCTTCGGCAAGCTCAGGACAGGCTCTGGGGCACCCAGCTCCTCTTTCAATGCGAACTTTTGAGTCACGGCGCTTGCTCAGTCTTGCTGGGCTAGGGCTACGAAGCTGTGGGCGGGTATATCGACCTGGAAGTCGGTGTGCGGGGGTACGTGGCGGGGATGGCGCAGGTTGGACGGCGGCGGGGGTGGGGGCGTGGCTGCGATCGCTTCTCCGGTGGCCAGGTTTCTTA
>PLPU01000486.1:0-2737 GCA_003159975.1 Acidobacteriaceae bacterium | reverse complement strand
GATTTCATCGCACTTTCATCTCAGGGAGATTGGCCAGCTTCCCTATTTGACCAGTGGATTCACCCAGCGAAGCCCCGGAAAGCGCGCAAAGTCGCGGTCGGCAGTATGCAGTATGGCACCGTGTTCAACGGTCAGGGCGGCGAGCTGAGCATCGGTTGTGACCGGCCCCTGAACCCGGCCCGCGATCAGCATCTCTTTGAGAGTTACCCAGTGGCCTTCCCCTGGAACGATGAGTCGAACGGCGCGCATTCCGAGCCACTCATCCACAATGTTGATCGCCGAGTTCATCGCGAGCTGGCTTCCACCGAGACGGGAATTCGTGGCAATCCGAAGAAACGCCCCAACGGAGAGCCAACTCAGGCCCACAGTATCGGTCCCGGTGAGAATCTGTCGTAACCACCGGCCAGCCGAGGGCTGTTGATCAGAGTTGCTGTCGTATGCATAGAGCAATAGGTTGGCGTCAGGAACAATCACCGGTGGGAGGGTCCTTCCAACTCCTCAAGCAGCGCTGAGACCTTTCCGTTATGGCGATCCAGCATCTCGCCCACTCCCAGCGGAAAAGCTTGGACGACAAAGGCCTTCTCCGCTTCCGGCCTTGAGGAAGCCATCAGACCCTGCCGCAGCAACCGGTTCACCGTCCCCTTGAACGTATCCCCGCTGCGCCGGACCTCATCCTCAACCAGCCTGGCAACATCGTCGTCAATGGCAAGAGTCGTACGCACATCATGATGCTAAGAGCGTAGACATCATGATGTCAACGAGATTGAGAATTCCATCTGGCAAATCTGCGATTCGCCGACTGTTCAGCCCAGACAAGTTGGAAGCGTAATATTGGGGTAACTTCACACCGTTTAAATAGGACGACAATGACTTTCCGTTCCATTCGTACTTCTGCATTAGCGCTGTTGTTCTTAGGAATCTTTGCATCGGAACGCGGGTATTGCTCCCCAAAGGGCGAAGACCCATTGAGCAAAATCGATGTGGAACTGAGGATGATTGCAGACGCTCCGCTGAACATGTGCGATGGTTCAGTGAAACCGGTTTTGAACTCCGATGGGTCGGAATTCGCGGTGGAAGGAGTCTCGGGAGATATTCTCACTGAGACATCAAAGGCCGTACAAGATGCGTTAAACGCAGCGGGGCCAGACCCCGCCGCCGCACGAACCAAGGCCAACGAATTGCTCAGGAAGCTTGAAGGATCGAGCCGGAAGATCAATGCAAAATGGCCGGATACGAATCGCTTTCATTTCCAATTGCTCGATCTTTCATCCGCACTCGTGCTGAAGGTAGGCATCGGAACGCAGGTGGAGTTCTTCGTGTTTGGGTTTCCGGCAAAAGCTGATCCTTTCAGGCCGGGCGAGCGTTGGAAGTCGGTCGGTGAGGAACAGCTCCCTATTAACGGCACCCCGTCCTTCAGTAGTGTGGAGATTCATCAGCTCCATTCCGGGCCCTCGGGGAACTCTCGATTTCTCGCACAGATTGAGTACTCCGGTTGCGCGGGAAGCCTTGGACTGCTCTACGACGCACGGGAATGGAATCCGAAAGACTATGGCGAACTGAACCAAATTATCAAGCAGGAAGGCGCGCTGGGAATGGATGAGGGCTTCACTGGAGGCAAACCGACAAAAAAGGACCCCTTTCTTCCGATCGGAAAACTTGAAACAAAAGGCATTTTCATCACCTTGCCTTACTGCTGGTTCTCCGCGATTGATACGTGGGATAATCCGAGCCTGTGCGCATTGGACACATACGATCTTTCTGGAGATGCTGTCAGGTTCAAATCCCGGGCATACAATCGACCCGACTTGTTGCCTATCGCCAAGGCGATTGAATATGCGGAGAAGCACGATTATCCGGCGGTTCTCGCGTACTGCGGAAATGCAGACGTGGCACGCAGACTCGTGAATAGCATGACACCGTCCTACTTTGCGGAGGATCTTCGAGTAACCAGGAAGGCATATGGCTCGGAACACGTTGAAATGGGCTTTCCGAGTGTTGACGGGTTCGACGTTCAAAAAAGCAGGGATCGCTGGATGGTCGTAGGGTTTACAGCAAGTCCCGACTAGGCTGACCGAATCGCAGACTCTTAAGGCTTCAGGTTGGATGGTCGCCGACCCGGAAGCAAGGGCTTTCCCGCGCGTTGTCACAACACCAGTGCTACCCCGAATTGCCACCCTCAATTTGCAGGTGTTAGCCTCTTCCTTGAAGCCGCACGGAAAGAGGAACCCTGAAAGCCATGCAGACCACCTACAACGGGCTCGAATTGCCTAAAGACGGACAGGCCATCGACTACAAAAACGGCCAGTTTGACGTTCCTGACCATCCCATCATCCCTTTTATTGAAGGCGACGGCACCGGCCGTGACATCTGGAAGGCCTCGCAGCGCGTCTTTGACGCAGCAGTCGAAAAGGCCTACGGCGGCAAGCGCCAAATCAAGTGGTTTGAAATCTTCGCCGGCGAGAAGGCCTTCCGCCAGTTCAGCACCTGGCTGCCTGACGACTCCGTCGCCGCCGCGCGCGATTTGAGAGTCTCCATCAAGGGACCGCTCACCACGCCCATCGGCGGCGGCATCCGCTCGCTCAACGTCGCGCTCCGCCAGCTTCTCGACCTCTATGCCTGCGTGCGTCCGGTCAAGTATTACCAGGGCGTGCCCAGCCCTGTGAAGCACCCTGAAAAAGTCGACATCGTCATCTTCCGCGAGAACACTGAAGACGTGTACTCCGGCATCGAGTTCAAG
>PLPU01000556.1:3798-7235 GCA_003159975.1 Acidobacteriaceae bacterium | reverse complement strand
CCAGGAGATCGCCCTTTCGGATGTAGGCGACAATGGAATCGTACGGCACCAGCTTGCGAAGCCTCATCGCAACCAGGGAGAGAGTCTCGTCCAGGCTCAGGGAGTTGCCCAGGTCCTGGCTCAGTTCGAACAACGTGTGCGCCTCTTGACGGGCGGATGCGATGCAAGAGAGGAAGTCTGCCTGGCTGCCGCGGCGACGGTTGAGGTCGGCTTCAAACCCGGCGCCCGGCTTTTCGCCCCGCTCCACCCTGCCGGTGAAGCTGTATGAATCTTTCTTGGCATTTTCCAGACCGAGGACCGCAGTGGCTTCCAATTCGCGGAAACGGCGCGCAAGAATCTCGACCACTTTGGGATCATAGGATATGCCTGCCTCCTCCACAACCAGCTGGATCGCTTGATCCAGGGGCAACGCTTTGCGGTATTGGCGATCCGAGGCTACCGCGTCCAAACAGTCCACAGCACCAAAGATACGCGCGCCGATGGGGATATCTTCTCCCTTGAGCCCATCCGGATAGCCCATGCCATTCCATTTTTCGTGATGCGCCCTGACGATCGGCGCCACCGGATAGGGAAAGGCAACCTTTTCCAGGATGTCCGCGCCGACTACCGGATGAATCTTCATCTTCTCGAACTCTTCCGGAGTCAGCCGGCCGGGTTTGTTGATGATGTGATCGGGCACAGCCAGCTTGCCGATGTCGTGCAGAAGAGCCGCGGCTCGAAGAGCATCCGTGTCTTCTTTGCTCAGGCCGAGTTCCTTTGCAATTTCGAGGGCATACGTGCGCACGCGATGCAGATGTTGATGGGTCGTATGATCTTTGGCGTCGATGGCCAGAGCCAGGCCTTCGATCGTGCGCAGATGGAGCGCGCAAACCTGTTCGACATGGTGTTTTTCGGCTGCTACTTGCAACTCTTCGATCGCGACGCGTTTCTTTTGGTCGTCCAGGCGCGCCAGGTAGAGGTCATAGGACCTGTGAATCCCGTACATTACGGGCACAATCAGGAGCGCATTCTGCCAGCCGATATAGCGATTGAAGAAGCTGATACCGCCCACCAAAGCGGTGCCGGCCAGGGTGTAGGGAAGGGTCCAGAAGTACGTTTCCGACCACATCCCGCGGAGTGAGCGTTTTTCCACCAGCGCGATCACGATGGCGACTGGCACGGTGTTGCATACAAAGTAAGTACAGCCGGTCACCAGCAGCAACAGAGGGATGCTGTTCTTGAGAACCCCCGCCGACATGTGATAGGCAAAGTAAGTAGAGCAGATGGCGATGGGCTGATGGCCAACGATGTTGAAGACCAATTGCACCGCTCGCGGCCGGCGGCTTGCTTTCCAGAAGCTCTGTAGCAACGCCGCGGCACAACCAATCACCAGCGTCTCCGCCAGCGAGAGTTCCAGAACGCTGAGGAGGACGAAGAGGAAGTTCACTGACATAGTGCTGTCGATGCCGGGTAACTTCACCTTCAGCGTGGAGGCCCAAACCGCGATCAAGAGGTAGCACGCGAACTTCAACAGACTGTCGGAGTGCCAGTGCAGGAGGAATGTCATGAGCATCCCGGCTCCAGACACTGTAGTAATGACAATGAATACTTTTGCTCGAATTGGCACGGAAAGCTCCATCCTGGCAAACCTTAGTGGAATTAACTCTGTTTCATCTGGGCACTGCAGAACGATCGAAGTCCCGCCCCCCAAGTGCATTCAGCAAACCATCAGCGAAATGTGGAAAGGTGCCACTTCACCCCGAGGGGCCGTCCACCACCAGAACGGCATCTCCGTTAGCGTCTATTCCTACAAAAGGTGATAACGCGCTGCCCAGTGTCGGCGGGGCCAGGTCGGTGTTCGCCAACGCAGCCTGGATGTCCAGATAGCCTGCGCCAACCGTAAAGATGTCGGCCTGCTCGTTAAAAGTCTGGCCGGTGGTAGGATCGGTGATTGTTGCGTATTGCTGCAGGTCCTTGAAAGCGGTCAGCATCAGCCGCGCTTTGACCTGATCGGGCGTCATGGCGGGGTTTTGTTGCAGCAGCAGGGCTGTAGCCCCGCTGACCATGGGCGTGGCCATGCTGGTCCCGCTCAGGATGAAGTAGGTGCCGGAAGAGGCGCTGGTGCCGTTGGTCTGGTAAAGAGACGTGGGCGCCTCATTGCCCGCGTTCTCCTGATTCAGCGTGTCCGCTGGAGTGTACAGGGAGACGATGAGGTTGCCCGGAGCCACAAGATCGGGTTTGATCACGTTGTCGGTGAGCGACGGCCCCTTGGAACTGTAACTCGCAATGACATCGTCCGTGCGATCCGGTGTGCCCATGGTATTCATCGCGCCCACTGTAATGACATACGGGTCGTTCCCCGGAGAGGTGATGGTGCCGTAGCCATTGTTGCCCGCATCGTTGTCGCGGCCATAATTGCCCGCCGCAACCACCACGGTAATGCCCGACTGCCATGCCTGTTCCACTGCCTGGCAAAGTGGGTCGACCGTGTAGCTTTCCCAAACCGGGCCGCCGAGCGAAAGGTTAATGACCTTGATGTCGTACGTGCTCTTCAATGCGATGGCCTGCTGAATGGCCGCAATTACGTTACTTACCGTACCGTTGCCGTTCGCATCGAGCACCCGAAGGTTGACGATGCTCACGTTCGGGGCAATGCCTTTGAACGTGTAGAAGTCGTTCGGTCCGGTGGAAGCATTCCCGTTTCCCGCAATGATGCCGGCTACATGGGTGCCGTGGCCATACTGGTCGGCGGCCCCGTTCACCTTGTCGCCTGTGAAGTCTTGACTGAATACGACGTTGCTGCGGGTCAGGTCAGGGACGTTGGCGACTCCGCTGTCGATTATCGCCACGCCGATGCCGGTGCCATCCAGGCCCACTGCCGTGGCTGCCGAGGTGTTGATCGTCTCGCTATGGTAGTCGAGGGTCCAGGCCGATGAGCTTGTGCTCGCCCCGCTCAGCGGACGATCCGGTGTGATGTATACGACGTCGGGATCGTTAGCCAGATCTTCCAGTGCCGAGGCCGGCATGGTGTAAGCGCCGCCCTTGAAGCGGCCGAGCTCCCGCTTGATTTTGCCGCCCCGGCTCAACACCTTTTCGTGGTGATATGCGGTGGGCGCTTGCTTGAACTGCACAATNNCATCGACCTGGCCGGAAGTCTTCCCTGTCTGGTCTTTCGAGATCTTGTTTGAGCCGGCAAATGCCAGGCTGGCGCTCAACGTCAATGCGCACATTGTCAGGATTGTTCCCCGCATAGCGCTCCAGGTTTGCTTGGATTTCATTTTTTCTTCTCCTTTTGCGCCACCCCAGATTTTTAGAGATTTCTTATGCTGGCGCTGCCACACAAGGAGGTTTTCGGAGCGAAGGGAAGAATCTTCATATTACGAAGGTAAGAAATGAGAATCCTTATATTACCGATTTGAGTACTTTTTAATCTTTAGTGTAGTTTGGTGTACGTTACC
>PLPU01000556.1:0-3759 GCA_003159975.1 Acidobacteriaceae bacterium | reverse complement strand
GCGATCACGCCCGAGTCGAGCACGGCGAGCCTGTCGCACAACTGCAAGACCGACACCAGATCGTGAGAGATGTAGAGCAGCGCGGTTCCGGTACGGCGGTTCAAATCCCTCAACAGCCTTACAATCTCAGCCTGAGTAACCGGATCCAGGGCGCTGGTCGGCTCGTCGGCTATCAGAATCGAGGGACGATGCAAAAGGGCCAATGCAATCAACACTCTCTGCGCTTGCCCAACACTGATTTGGCCGGGCTTTCTGCCGAGAAAGCCAACGTCACCGGTGGGCAGTTGCACCTCGTGCATCAGTTGGTGCAGGCGCGATTCCAGCGCTTTCCGTCCCGTCGATTCGTGGGCGCGCCAGGCTTCCTCAAAATGGGATCGCAAAGAAACGGCCGCGTTGAGCGCGGTCATGGGACTTTGCGGAACAAGAGCGATCTTGTTCCCGCGGATCTGACGCGCTTCGCGGGCGCGCATAGTGAGCAGATTGCTTCCATCGATGAGAACTTCTCCTGAAGCGTTGCCTCCGCGCCACGGAAGCAGACCAAGCAGCGCCATGACCAGCGTGGTTTTTCCGGCGCCGCTGGTGCCAACCATCCCCAGCGCCTCCCCGGCGCGAAGATCGAACCGCACATCGTTGAGGACGCACCGCCTTCCATAGTCCGCCCGCAAGCGCACCTGCATCAGCGGCACGCTCATCGCGCGCCCCCCTGGCGGCGGAGGGACGCAATCTTCCACACCGGGCCTGGCGAGAGAATCGACGGTTGGACACCGTGCAATTGCGGCGAGACGGCCTCGAGCACATTCGGATAGACCAGGTAAATGAGCGGCTGCTGGTCGGCCACGATTTGTTGTACTCGATCCACGGCCAGCTTGCGGGCCTGCTGAGAACCACTGCCTGCCTGAAGCCGCATGTTCTTATCGATCTCCGCTTCCCATGCCGTTGCTGGAGTCTTTTGCGATGGATTCCATCCATTGTTCGGCGCGGAACTCAGCAACAGATTCATCATCGAGCTCGGATCCGGCTCGGCATTCATGTATCCCAATAGACATGCCTCATAGTCCTGCTTGTGCAGCAACCGCTCAATCAGCGCCGGGAAATCGAGAGCCACGATCGTAACCTGCATACCAATGGCGGCCAGGTCCTGCTGGATCATCGAAGCCATCTTCTGCCGCGCCGCGTTGCCGGAATTGGTCACAATGGAAAACTTCACAGGGTGCCCCGCGGAGTCGTAAAGCCGATTGCCGCTCGGATGAAATCCCGACGCGGCCAGCATCCGATTGGCATCCGCAACGCCTTCGCGCGGATACTTCAGATCGTCGTTGTGCCAAACCTTGTTGGCCGGTGACACGAAGCCGAACGCCGGCGTGGCATGGCCCTGGTACGCGATGCGGGCCAGGTCGGCGCGATGGATCGCCTCGGAGACCGCAACGCGGAAGCCTCGATTCTGAAACCACGCTTTCTCGAAGTCCGGCAAGGGCGCGCCCGAAGACTGGTTGAACCAGAGTTGCTCCGTATTGAGCGAGGCGCCAAGATCGTGAACGGACTGCGGCGATTTTTGAGCCAGAATGCCGAAATACTCCGGAGAGAGGCGATCGATCACGTCGTACTCTCCGCGCAGGAAGAGGGAAATCTCCTCCTCACGGTTGTTTTGGATATCGAGCCGGACGCCAGCCGCGTAAGGCAAGGTCGCGCCGGCGGCGTCGTGGTCCCAATAGTTCGGATTACGGCTCAGGCGCACATATTGGCCACGCTTGTACTCGGCCACCGTGAATGGCCCCGAGGTTACACGTCCTTCGCTGGGGCGATTGGCCGGCTCGATGGCGATCTCATCGAAGATCTTGCCTACTCCAACGACGGGTTTCGCGAGGTGCACCCTCACCGTGAGCTTATCCGGCGTGTCGATCGTAACTTCGTTTGGCGAAATGAACTCTTCCGCGACCACCGACTGCGTTGAAGGCGCCAGCACCCTCCGCAGCGACCACGCGACATCCGCCGAGGTCAACGCGGTTCCGTCTGAGAAACGCAGTCCGTCGCGCAGCTTGAAGACGATCGCCGTGCCTTGAGGCGAGACGTGAAAGCTCTCGGCGAGCTGCGGCTCGGGCTGTTGCGTTTGACGGTTGAGCCTCAAGAGCACACCGCCCGTAAGATAGCGCACCAGTTCCGAAGCCTCATCGTCCACCTTCGCCGGGTCGAAGGTCTTCGGGTCGTAGTGAATTGCCCAGGCGAGTTCCCGGGGCTGCCTCGGAGCAGCCTGACATGCAGCAGTAACCGGAAGGAGCGCCAGAAGACTGGCAAGCACAAACGAAGGATGCATCAGGCTACGCATTGGTTTCGCCCTCCCTGGCGAAGGATTCAAGAATCAGCAGAACGGCCACCAGCAGCGCAATCGGCAGATACACCCAATGGGACTGCGCCAGCAGGGCGGAGTTGTCCAGTTCCAGGAGCATCGCACCCCAGGACGGCATCGGCTCCCCAACCCCAAGCCCGAGCGCGCCCAGGTTGGCCTCTGCCACGACGAACGCAGGCACGCAAATGAGAAATTGCGGCAGAATCAGTGGACGCAGATGAGGCAGGATATGCAGACGGACAAGTTGTCGCGGCTTGAGGCCGCATGCGCGACCGTATATCAACCACTCGGCCGAACGAAGCACCGACGCGCCGCGATAGATGGCCCGCGCGCAGGCCGGCCAGCCGAGGGCGGCGAGAACCAGGAAGGTTGCCACAGCCGTCTCGAGCGGCGAGGCGGTCAGCGGCAACAAGGAGCGCGCCATCATCAACAGGAAGAGCCAGGGCAAAGACAGAAAGATGTCGCTCACGAACATGAAGATGGCCGCTATCGATGCGGGGCTAAATGCCGCAAGCAGGCCGAAGCAGGCCGCGATCGTGGTTGTGATTGCCGCCGCAACGGTGGCGCCCGTCAATCCGATGAGAAGCGCCGCGGCGACGCGAACCGCGCGGTCGCGGCCGAGTTCGTCGGTCCCGGTCCAATGCCGGGCCGTGGACGGAGCCATCGTCGCATCGCGGTCTTGAAAAGCATAGTCGTATGGCGCGAGCCGGAGCACAAGCGCCCCACCAAGGATGAGCAGCAAAAGCGCGGCGGCAGGCAAACACTTCTTCATTCCACCTCCAACGTTAAAGTGCGCGTCGAGAGCATCCCCGCAAAGGCCACGACGGATGCCATCAGCAGACTGATTGCAACCAGCACCGGAAGGTCGCGATTCATCACCGCAGACCACGCAAGCTGGCCCACCCCCGGCACTGTGAAGATCACCTCAATGGGAACCAGCGCGCCTAGCGCAGTCACAATCGACAGTGTGGCGAGAGCGCACAGCTGCGGAGCTATGTTTGGCAGTATGTGCATTCGCACCAGTGCCCGCGGCGAAAGTCCCTGCGCCCTGCCCTGCAAGAGGTGCGGAGAGCGCCACGCGCCTTCCAACAGGTTGCGGAGAAACTTGAACTCCCTGGCGGCAATGAGGAGGGAAAGCACGAGAACAGGACCACCCGCTTCGGCAAGGATGCAGGCGGTCGCCATGGCCGCCGTTGGAATTGCCAGAAGAACCGTGAATGGTAAACCGCACAGAAGCCCGCCCCGGCGCAGACCGCTTATAGGCAATGCGGCGCAGACCGCAAGCAGCCACCCGCAAGAGATGCCCTGGCCCAGAAGCAAAGCCGAGACACGCACGCGTGGGCCGATCAACTCCGCAACCGGCACATGATATTCGCGCGACTCTCCGAAGTCACCCTTAACAGCCCGTGGTGCAA
>PLPU01000384.1:0-6589 GCA_003159975.1 Acidobacteriaceae bacterium | reverse complement strand
TCGGTGACCAGGGCGACCGCGATCATCAGGCAAGTATTCACCAGGATCTCAACACCCATGATGACGGCGAAGGCAAAAAAGCCATGGATGACCGGCGAGGCCACGATCACTGCAAGGCTACCTGCGACGATGGTCAGCCAGAAGGGAACGAAGATGAGCAGATTGCCCAGAATCTTGGAAGTCGTGTACTCAAGATAGGAGATGGGCAGGCTCATCACAAACGGAAGCGTTTGATTCTCTCGCTCTCCAAGCACATTACCCATTACTGTCATCGCGCTGATCATGACCATGACGGTGACAAGAAGAATGAGCCCGATAGTAAAACTTGCCTGACCACCGATACAAACGATGCCGAGCGATACAGCGCCGCCGGCGAACGCAAGCAGAATCGCCGTGCGCTGAAAATACCAGTCCTTGAAAATGAGACCCTTGACCATTGACCAGTTCATGCTGTGAGCCGCTCCCTTCTGCTGTGCACGTTGGCTACAAAAATCTCTTCCAGGGTCATGGTGTCGACCGCCTGCACGGTGGCGCCCAGGTCGTTGCATGCCGAGACCATGGCCGGCTCGAAGCGATTGGTGGTGAGCACCGGGAGCCGGCCGCTTCCGCCCACTTCAACAACGCCGGGCAGGCGCGGAACCACTCCGTCCGGCGGAAGCACGAGGCGCAGCCGTCGCCAGCGGTCGAGAAACGCCTCTTTGTCGTCGGAATCGATGATCCGGCCCCGGTCGATAAAGGTGATCTGATCTGAAATCTGTTCCACATCCAGAGTGTTGTGCGAGGAAAACAGAATCGTCCGGTCCTCGTCGGCCAGCACAGCCATCAGTTCTCCAAGCACTTCCATGCGCGCGACCGGATCGAGGCCGGTGGTTGGCTCGTCGAGAACCAGCAGCCGCGGACGCCGCGCCAGCGCCAGAAGCAGCGCCGCCTTTACACGCTGCCCATGCGACAGCCCCTTGATCTTCTGTTGCGGCTTCAGATCGAAACGCCGCGCCAGTTCCATGGCGTATGTCTGGTCCCAGCGCGGGTAGATCGGGCGCAGGAAGTCCATATGCCACGCCAGCGTCGCCGCTCCGTAGAGCCGCATATCTTCCGACACAAACCCAATATCGAGCTTGGCCGCCGCCTGGTCCGCCGGCATCGAATGCCCGAGCACTCGCACCGACCCAGCGTCCTGGTGAACCAGCCCCATCAGGATGCGGATGGTTGTCGACTTGCCGGCCCCGTTGGCCCCGATAAAGCCCATGATGCTGCCGGTGGGCAGTTCAAGATGGATATTTTCAAGCGAAAAGTGTGCGTATTTCTTGCTCACTCCCTCGAATTGAACAGATAGATCGTTCATACAATCTCCTTCGTAAGCCGGGCTTCGTTCAGCCGGTCTGAAGCTTCCTTTGTGCGGCGCGCGATCTCTTCGCTGCTCAGACCAAGCAAATCGCCAAGTCGCGCCACCTCGTCCAGTCGTTCCGATAATTCCTCGTGATAGATCTGCGGACTCAGGCGTTGATTGGGGGCAACGATCGATCCTTTGCCCTGCTGAGTCAGAATGACGCCCTCGCGCTCCAGTTCAAGGTAGGCGCGCTTGATGGTGATGACGCTGACTCGCAGAGCCACTGCAAGCTGGCGAATGGACGGGATTTCGTCTCCGGGCGCCCAATCCCCGACTGCCACCCGCTGCTTCACCTGCTCCATGATCTGGAGGTACATCGGCCGGCCATCGGATTGCGAAATGACGATGTCACTGTGCATGTCAATATACTGAGTATACACAGTTGGTATACACAGTCAAGCATTATTTTTGGGTGAGGGATTTTGAGGGAATAGGGAATAGGAGCTACCGCAGAGGGGAGCTTCTCTACTTTAGCTATCAGCGTTTCAGGTTTCAGGGGCGAGACGCTTCGAGAGGCTCAGGGCAGGCTCTCCACCCCACGGACCAAGACCTGTCCGTGGGGACCCCGGCTCTGGAGCACCCGGCTGCCTTTCTATTCCCTGTTCCCTGTTCCCTGCTTTTTCACTTCGGCAACTGCGTCGTGTCCCAGCCGCCGCCTAAGGAGCGGACCAGGCCGACGCTGTCAACGAACTGGCGGGTCTGGAGATCGACCGCGGTGCGCTGATTCTGGATCAGCGTGGTCTCGGCGGTGAGGACCTCAAGATAGCTGGTTGCGCCGCCCTTGAATCGCCGGTTGGACACATCGAGCGAGTGCTGCGCCGAATCGACCGCCTTCCGCTCCGCGGCGGATTCCTGCTCAAGAATGCGCAGTCCGGAGAGCTGGTCTTCCACGTCTTCGAATGCCAGGAATATGACGCCTTTGTAGCCGGACACCTGGGCCTCGTAGGTGTGACGCGCCTGATCGGTGAGGGCGTGGCGCTGGCCGGCGTCGAAGAGCAGTTCGGTGGCCTGGCCGCCGAGACTCCAGAGCGCGCTGGGACCCTGAATCCATGTGCCGGCGTGGGCGCTCTCGAAACCGCCCGTTCCACCCAGCGTGATGGTGGGATAAAAGGCGCTGATGGCGATCCCGATTTGCGCATTGGCCGCGGCGGTGCGGCGCTCGGCGGCGGCAATGTCGGGACGGCGCTCGAGCAGTTGCGAAGGCACTCCGAGAGGGACCTTGGGCAGAGGCAGGTCAAGAGGTGAGAATGGAATGCTGAAGCTGGGCAGCTTGTAGTCGGCGATGGTGCCCACGGCGTGCTCGTACTGGGCGCGGGCAACGCCGAGATCGATCAGCTGGGCGCGGACGGTGTCGAGCTGGGTTTGAGCCTCGGCCACGTCGGCTTCCGTGCCGATGCCGCCGGCAAGGAGGCGCTTGGTCAGGTCGAGCTGATTTTCGAGGTCGGCGACAGTGGACTTGAGCAGCTTGATATCGGAATCGAGGCCGCGGAGTTGGAAGTAGTCGGCGGCCATGTCGGCCTGGAGGGTCAGGTTGACGTTGGCCATGTCGGCGGCGCTGGCCTGGGCGTTTTCGCGAGCGGCCTCGACAGTGCGGCGAATGCGACCCCAGAAGTCGGGCTCCCAACTGGCCTGGCCCTCAAGGAGCAGATCGTTGTAATTCGACGCTGTGTTGTTTGTGGTGAGCGGCCGGTTGGCCGAGTTTTTGTAATGCGTGACGGACGGACCGGCCGAAAGCGTGGGAAACAGCGCGGAACGGGCGACCTTGACCTGGTCGCGCGCGGCCAGATAAGTCTGCAGCGCCTGGCGCAGGCCCTGGTTATAGGTGGCAATGCGCTCTTCAAGCTGGTTGAGCTGCGGGTCGTTGTAGATTTCCCACCACTTGCCCTTGATCATGCCGTCGGAGGGGTTGGCCGTGGACCAGCCACCGTCAGGGGGATTGGGCGGTGGGACCACGACCGTGGAGGCGCCCGTCTCTTTGTAGGCGGGCGGCGCGGTATAGGTGGGACGCTGGTAATTCGGGCCGACGGGCTTGCAACCGGTGAGCGGGATGAGGACGGCGAGGCAGGCGGCGGAGAATAGGAAGCCTCTGGGCCGCGTCCACGAAGACCTTCCCGCAGGGGCTAAAGCCCCATATCTCTCATATGAAGCAGTTTGCGGCACGACTGAAGTCGTGCCCTTTCGCACAGCTACGTCAAGTTGGAGGTTTTTAGCAAGCTGGGCACGACTGAAGTCGTGCCCTTTCGCACCGTTCACAAGCCTGTTCGTTGGGACGAGATTTTCCGCAGAGGTTGAGTCCTGTGCGGATTCCATTCGCCTGGCGCCCATCGCTACTTGCCTCCCGCGTCGGCGGCTTTGCCGGGGCTCTCGACGAAGACTTTTTCGCCCTCGATAAGCGAGTCGGGCGGATCCTGAATCACTTTGTCGCCGGCAGAGATCCCGCTAACGATCTGTACGGTGGCCCCATCGTCCTCGCCGATGATGACTGGAACCAGGTGCGCGATGTTGCCGTTAACGACGATTCCGACACGCAGGCCCTCCCTGCGGAAGATGAGGGCGGCCGCCGGCACGATGAACGTCGATCCCGCAGCGGGCGTCTTGAAGTGGACCTGCGCCAGCGAGCCCGGCAACAGCTCGCCGCCGCGATTGTCAATGTCGATCTCAACCAGCAGTGTGCGACTGACGGGATCGATGGCGTCGGCGTTACGAACCAGGGTGCCCTGAAAGGTTTTGCCTGGGTGCTCGGCAAATGTCAGATCGATTTTGGAGCCGCGCTTCACGTTGCCGGAGTAGAGCTGCGGCAGATTGGCGTATACGCGCAGCGTTTGCGTGGCCTGCAAGTGGAAGAGCTCGTTCGGGCTACCTTCGGTGATCAGCTGGCCGGTGTCGATATTGCGCGCGGTGACCACTCCGTCGAAGGGCGCATAGACCTTTTCAAACGACTGCAGCTCCTTGAGCCGCTGCACATTGGCCTGCGCGGACTTGACCGCCGCAGCAGTGGCCGCAGCCTGGTTGACGAAGGTGTCGGTGTCCTGCCTGGAGACGGCGTTGGACTGGACCAGGCCGGTGTAGCGTTCGGACTGGATGCGGGCGTTGTTGGCGGTGGCCTCCGCGGTGACCAGGTCGTTCTCTGCCTGGGAGAGTTGCTGATCGAGCTCGGGCGTGGCAATTTCCGCCAGCAGCGCGCCCTTTTTCACCCGTGCGCCGATGTCGTAGTACCACTTGGTCAAATACCCGGAGGTGCGTGCATAGATGGGCGAATCGGTAAAAGCGGTGACGTTGCCGGGCAGCACAAAGCTGTCAGTTGGAGCGCCTTGGGTGGGCACAACTGCAATGACCGAGGGCGCGGCCAGGTCTGTCGTTCGCTCAGCCAGCACCGTGTTGGCGCGACTGCGGCTCCACAGGCCATAGCCCACAAATGCCGCGGCGACAAGCAATACAATCGCCACGCCTGCCAGCGCCTTGCTGCCGGAAATCCGCTCCTGCTCCGGCGCTGCTTCGTCATGGCCGCTGTGTGCGGCAGCGTGCGTGTTCGGTTTGGGTTCGTTGGTCATGGTGAAAGCTACTCCGAAAGCTCGTCAAACTCGTCGAGGGTACCGGCCCTTACTGAGCCTTGCGCCGCTTTGCGCCGGTTTTCAAGCCAGCCGTGAACGACGGAAAAGAATGCGGGAACAAAAAACAGCGTAGCCACGGTGGCCAGCAGCAATCCACCAATCACCGCGCGGCCCAGGGGCGCGTTCTGTTCGCCGCCGTCGCCCAGGCCCAGGGACATGGGCACCATGCCGATGATCATGGCCAGCGCCGTCATGACCACCGGGCGCAGGCGGACAAAGCCGGCGTTGAGTGCGGCGCGGCGGGCATCGCCCACCAGGATCTCCAACTGCTCGCGAGCAAAGGTGACCACCAGGATCGAGTTCGAAGTGGCCACGCCCATGCACATGATGGCGCCGGTAAGAGCCGGCACGCTCAGTCGGGTATGGGTCAGGAACAGGAACCAGGCAATGCCGGCCAGCGCCGCCGGCAGCGCCGCAATAATCAGNNCCCACCCAGCAGGCCGACATAGGACTTCCTCATGGTCTCACTCTGGCCGCGCAAAATGAAGTGCGAACCGCGCGGCAGATCTTTCTGATGCCGCTTGATGATGGACTCCATGGCCCGCGTGACCGTGCCCAGGTCGGTTCCGTCTACGTTGGTGTAGATGTCGAGCACAGGCTGGACGTTGTAGTGGCTCACCGTGCCCAGTTCCGTACCTGGGACGATGGTCGACAGATTGCCCAGCACGTCGACCGGCAGCGGCGTGCCTGGCGTTCCGGTGGATGGAGCGCCCGGCATGATGGCGCTCGCGGTTCCCACAGCGCCGGCGGTTGTGGACGATGCGGCCTGCGTTGATCCGGTGACCGGCAAGCTCTTGAGCGCGGCCAGCGAATCGAGCCGGTACTGCGGAGCCTGGATTGCCACGCTGTAGGTGACGCCGCTCCTGGGGTCGAGATAAAAGTTCGGCGTGGTCTGGAAGCTGCCGCTCAACGACACCAGAATGCTTTGCGCCACGTTGGCCTGCGTGAGGCCGATGTCCTCTGCGCGGGTGCGGTCCACATTGACCGTCATGTTTGGATAGTCGAATGGTTGCTGGATGCGCGCGTCGGCCGCGCCCGGAACGTAGCGCACTTCATTGAGCATCTTCTCCGCCAGGGTCCGGTTTCCATAAAGGTCCGGGCCGACAATCTGGATATCGATGGGCGCCGAGAGACCGAAGTTGAGAATCTGCGTGACGATGTCGACGGGCAGCACGTAGAACGTGACGCCGGGGTATTCGCGGTTGAGCACGTTGCGGAGCTTCTCAACGTAGTCGTTGGTTGGATGATGATCTTCAGTGAGCTGCACCTGGATGTCGGCGTCGGCCGGGCCGATGGGCGCCGAGGTCGAGTAGGACAGATTCAAACCCGAGTAAGGCAGCCCGATGTTATCGACGATCGTGACCAATTCCTTGGCTGGAATCTGCTCGCGGATGGTCTGATCGATGTGGTCGCAGAGCAAAGCGGTCTCTTCAATACGCGTACCGGTGCGGGCGCGGACGTGAATCTTGAATTGCCCCGCGTCGACGTTGGGAAAAAAATCCTGCCCCAGCGGCTTTGTCAGCAGGAGCACGGAGCCCACCGAAAACAGCGTGAAGAGGATCAGAAAGACAACCGCATTGTCCACGCACAG
>PLPU01000099.1:0-12139 GCA_003159975.1 Acidobacteriaceae bacterium | reverse complement strand
CGCGCAGCGGAACGCGATTCGATTGCCCTACCAGAAGTAAGCGGCTTCGACTTTGGGCGGCGAGGAGCGGCCGTCGATGATCTCTGTGCTCAACACGAACTCCATATTCTGACCATCCCAATTCTTCGGCGCGCGCGCCTCGATCAATTCCATATTGCCTGGAATGGTCAGGAACTCACTGGCGGCAACGGTTCCGCCGCGAGCAATGCCTCCCGCGACAATCGCGAGCTTGCCAGTATTCGCGTCCAGGAATCGCGCGACGATCGCATAGTCGCGATAGTTGTGCGTAGCTTGCAGCTGGCCGCGATCGATGGACCACCGGGCGTGCGTGGGAGATTGCGTGTCTTCAATCCAGAAGTGGTCCATGTCGGCGTCGTTGCCAAACCGGTAGCGCAGGGCGCGAGACATGCGGAGGGTCCATGCGTTGTCGAAGGCTCCCACAAAGATGGCCGGGCCGCGGCGCAGATCGGTCAGGGTTGCGGTGCTATCGCCCATGAGGAGATACCCCTGGTGATGAACCGTGAGCAAGCCGGTAATGCTGGCCAGCGGCTGCAGATCGTCGACCACCAATGCGCTGGTTTCCTCCTTGACCAGCTTCTCCTGGGCAGGATTGGCCGCGTCGCGCAGCGTGATGGTGTCAACGTGGTTGAGCGGAAAGCAGACAACAACCGGTTCGCCTGAGCGAAGCAGCGGCGCCCAGAAACGATCAAGCGCCGTCGGACGTGGTCTCATGTAGAGCCAACCCGCAAACGCAATCACCAGCACCAGGCCGGCGACGAGAATCCAGGGCCTCCGCGAGCTTGAGGTGATTGCGGCGCCTTGGGAGGTTTCAGCCGGAAGCTGCCGCTCGGCCGGGACCAAGCCTGGGTGAGCCGGCTTCGCGAACTCCGTGATTTCTTCGCTCTTGTGCGGCAAGTGGAACTGAGGAATGTACCCGCCGGAGGGAAGCGTGATGCGGAGCTCATCCTGGTGGCCGGGGTCCTGGTAGTACTGAGCGATGCGCTTGCGGATCTCTGCCGCGGTCACGCGGACGATGGGCTCGGAGGCGGTATCGTAATCCGCATCCTTGCCGAAGACCTCAATTCCGAGCGTTCGCTCCTTGAGCGAATCTGCCTCGCCGGCCAGGGTCTGGCCGACAACGAAACGGAGAAAGGCCGGAAACCGCTTGCTGTGGCTGAAATGGGGACTCTCCAGCAGGAGCTCCATCTGGCGCTCGACGGCAGCCGCCTCGATGCCGCTCAATACCTCGCTACCGCTGGTTGTTGCATCCGCCATCTACTGTTCTCCATGGCTCGCGAACGCATTATACCGCTTTTGCAGGTAAGTCGCATCGACGCTCAGCGCGACCATAAACGATTGAACTGTCAAGGGTTATTCTAGTCTTTACATGTAAAGACCTTAGAGATCTTTCCGCAAGGACCTTTTCCGCGCATGAGGTTCAACTGCGAGAAAAGCTTCGATGGCCCGGTCTTGAGTATGGGCCCGCGTGAAGGCGCCTATCCGTCATGGTGGAGGAATATAAGCGTGGAGATTTACGGTTGGAGACCCATTCAGCCACGAGGATTTTAGGGCGAATCGTCGAAAGGCTTTCAATGGCCTGAGCCTGGCTATCGTTCAGTCAACTGGCAATGCCGGTAACATCGGGATTATTGCGTCATCGCCATCTCTCCGTTCAGACAGCCTGATCGTCAACTCTATTGAAGTCGGTAAACAGAAAGTCTTTATGGCGGAGGGAGAGGGATTCGAATCGCCGATCTGCACTGATTCTAAACAGCTTATTGAAAATATTAGACGCTAAAGACTGTCAAAACGCTGAAAACGCGGTTTCCACACACGTATTACACACACGGGATTTCGCACCGCGGCAGTTCAGTTGCTGAGTGTTTTGCTCCATCAGCGTGCGTAGCCAGCGAACTCCAACCTCATGAACAGTACCTCTGATGGCGATTCCCATCAACGGACATTATCTCGTTGGGGCTAATGTCTGAGTAGCCGACCATCCGAGAACCGCTATCTTAGTGAACAGAACGGCGTTTCCGGGAGCAATCTGAGAGAGCCAGAATCTCACATTGACCGGGCTTCCGTGGAAGCGCGGCTGGTTGAACGATCAGAGCGTACTTCGATTCCAGTGGTCTTCCCTACGTGACAGTGAGGCTCACGACTCCCGAAGTCGTTACCTTATGAGTCGGACCCGCGCAGCCGACAAAGGTAACCGCGGCCCCGGCCAGCAGAACAAGCCCTAAGCAAGCAGTAACCCAAACACCCCGCGCAGCCAGCTTTCTCCTCAAGAACACAAGAGGAAGCAGGAGAATTGGCAGCAGAATGAATGCCGTGCCCGAACCCGGCTCAGTTAGAGTAAAGACCACTGTGATCTGGTAGGTTCCCGCCGGCGTCGTCGCGGATGTTGCGATGGTTACCGAATTGGTTTGAGAGTTGTAGCTGCAAGTTGCCCCAGCGGGAAGATTCAGGCATGTGACGGTGACGTTCGACGAACCGGAAGGCAAGGTCACAGAATAGCTGGCTGCCGAGCCAGGCGTCGCGGTTGCTGTCACAGTCGTAAATGTTGTGCTTCCTGACCCGGCAGCATCCACCTCGAACTGAAACGCATTGGAAGTACCCCCGCCCGGCGCTGGAGTCTCCACCGTAATGTTAGTGATTCCCACAGTGGCGATGTCAGCGGCCGGGATCTGTGCCGTCAGTTGGGTCGCGCTCCCATAGGTTGTGGTCAGAGGGGCGGAACCCAGATACACCGTGGAATTTGCTACGAAGCCCGATCCGTTGACCGTCAGCGTGAATGCTGCACCGCCGGCGCTGGCAACTGGCGGCGACAGGCTGGAGATGGCCGGGCTGGGATTGTTGACAGTGACATTGATTGAACCCGTCACCGTGTTGTAGTTGGTGCTGCCTGGGGTGAAGGTGACGCTCTCCGACGACGTACCTGCTCCCGGGCTCGTGCTCGGCGCCGTCCAGGCAAAGGTTCCGCTCACCGATGCCGTGCCTCCGCTCAACGTCGAGGAGGCAAGCGTCTGCCCGAAGGTGATCGCGCTCGCTGTCGGCCAGGCTGACACCGTCGGCGTCGCCTGGTTTACCGTCAGTTGGACGGTTGTCGTCGCCGTGGTGTAGTCGGTGGCGTCGGTCGGCGTGAGGGTAACAGAGAGCGTCTGCGGGCCTACCCCCAGCACCGTGCCCAGCGTAGGTGTGTAGTTGAAACTGCCCGAGACCGTTGAAGAGGCATTCAGTTGCGTCGCACTCAGCGGTGTTCCGTAGGTGATCGCCGTGGGCGTCGTCCAGGTCACCGTTGGCGTCGCCTTGTTTATGGCGAGCGTCCCCGGTGTGTTCGTCACCGTGTAGTTGCCCAACTTCGAGTTGGGATCGTTCAATGTCGCCGTGATCGGATAACCGCGAAAACCTACCTGGCTGTAGATTGCGGAGGTCTTTCGGCTCACAGACCGCGGGGATTCGAATTGCATACGGGATCGGCAAGGGGCTGGACGAGCAGACGACTGGGGGACCCACAAAGCTTTTGCGGGCGGGTTTTCCGGACTCTCGAAGGCAAGTTCACGAAGCCACGAAGGCATTGCTTCAATATCGGCGCCGAGATCTCTCCAGCCTCTCATGGGGCCGGCCCCGATAGGATCGCAGGGCAGCGTCCAGGGAGTTCATGTCGAAAATCCGAAATACAACGTCTACAAAGAGGGAGCACTCAAACCCATACTGTCTCCCATGTTGCTTCGGCGGTAAACTGGGGCGGGTGGCTGGCACGAGACGTGCGCAGGTGGCAGGTTCCAATGGGTAATGGCGTGGCAATAATGGTGAAAATCGAGACCCTCCTGCCCCACCGAGGTCGAAACCAGTACGAACGGCCAGAATGGCGAGTTGAACGCTGAGCGCACGCGCTCCTTGCGTGTCGCCGGAGACGTGCCATCCGAGACAAGCAGCGGCTCTTCGTCCGAGCGGTCATCGCCGAAGCGCATAGCGAAACGGATGCGCATCGGTTCGGGCTTGACGTTTATCTCGCGGGCATAGCGGGGTGCGGTGACTTCATCGATCCGGAGAGACGCCGCGCGGATCGTGAGCGCCGCAATGGTTTCTGCGCCCAGCTTTTCTGCGATTTCGTCGGGCGGCAGTGCCGCAACGCTGAGAGATTCGCGGAGCACATGGGTGTATTCATCCAGCACCGCCTGGAGCCCGCCCGCATGAGCATATTCCAGGACGCGCTCCCAGTAAGGTTCGCCCGAAAACTCCATCCTGACGGCTTCGATGACTTCCGCATGATTGAAAAGTGTGAGAAAGGCTCTCCCGGAGCGCGCCGCGACAACGCGCAGAGGCAGGCACGTCGCGGGTTCTGTACGGCTCGCACGCGCATAGGCGCGCATCGCAGCCGTCGCTGGAGCGCCGGAGGCCGCGAGGGCCAGGACGCTTGCAAGATCGTCCGGCGGGGTGCCCAGACGCTCTTTACCGTTGCGAATGGAATCGAGCGTCTTCTTCGCGTGCTCGACATGGCTCGACCAACCTGCATCTTCCTCGCCCATTTCTGCGCCGGCCCATATCTGCGCCAGATCCGTGCGGTCCCACCATTCCCGCGCCGCGTCGGGAAACTTCGCAAAATCGAGGAGCATCGGCGCGAGCCAGTACCAGCGATCGTCTGTGCCGGTAGTTGCCTCCTGCGCGATCTCCAGCTTCTCGAGCGCGGTTTTAATATGGGTAACGAACTGCGCGCGCACCTCTGCCGCCGTCAGACTGGCGCTTCGCGCCAGCGCACGCGGGTCGCAGTCGCGGCCGAATGTGAGACAGGGATAAACGAGCAAAAGCAGCGGCAGGCCTGTCCGGCGGTCATCTGATAGTCCGAAGCGCAAAAGGCCGCGCTGCTTTTTCCAATCGTCTTGCGTCGTTAGCCCGCTCGGGTTGGCCGCCCGCATCATGCGGCGCTCCGCCTCATATGAAAGAAGGGAAGCGACGGCGCGCGGAACCATGTGCCACGCGGAGAAGACCAGCCGCTTTGTCACGCCGTGCAATTCCGGAGCGGCGAAAGGTCCTTCGAGGGCGTAATAGCCAAGGGCCGGCGGCATCCAGAGCAAACGCCACATGCCGCGGTCAACGGTCTCTGAAAGCAATTCGCGCAGACGCGGGTTCGCGGGCTCGATCGGCTTATAGGCGCGCGCGCGGTCAAAATCGAGAAATGTCTCCGGAAACTGCCTTACAAGGCGCACCATTTTGTCCTTTTCCGGTGCGTCGCTGAATGCTTTCTTCAGGGCATAGTTATCCATGAAGTTGAACAAGTAGGGCGCCGACTTCCAATATTCGACAACGTCCCCTTGCTCCACCGCGTCGCCGACGCTCTGCGCGCCCAGATACGCGCGGACATCGACGGCATGAAGCGAGGCGTCGGCTGGCGGCGCATCGAGAAGCATGCCGCCCCGGGCTTTTGACGAGGCGAGACGTTCCGTACGCGCCATCACTCGGCACAGGCGCTGCTGAAGCGCCGTTTTCGCAGTTCTCAGCCGAGCGAGCCCGTCCGGCGTCATCACGGCTGGCAGGGCGGCGCGATACTCCGCCAGTATCTCCTTGCAGCCCGCCGCGTCGCTGTTTTCCAGAAAACGCAGCAACGCGAGAAAGTCGCCGTAATGATCGTCATCGGCCTCGTGATAAAGACTCAGGCCGCGATACGGCGTGGCTGAGAGCAGAAGGACGCGAGCACCTTCCCCCGCCTCTGAATCAAACAGGCCCCGGGCCAGGTCTCCCGCGTCCGAATCTTCATCAAGCAGGTGCTTGAAGCGCTGAAATTCGTCCAGGATGATCAAATCCGGCTTAAGCGTTGCGATGCACACCTGCGCGAGCAGCCGCCTCAACTCTCCGATCCACCGCGTCCGCCGCTTGGTCGCGCCGTGCGGCGGAACGGAGTTGCTGCGCGAAAATATGCCGCGCAGCTCTTCGAAGCGCGTGCGCAAATCCAGTTTGCCGGCGGCTATCTCTTCCTGCACCTGTTTTGCGAGGGCGGAAACAAACCGATCCGCAATCTGCTCATTGAGTTTCCCGAAATCAAACGCCTCAAGTGCCCGCTCGAAGGGAACCACGCCGGCATAGTCTCTCATCACATAGAGCGAAGCGCGCGATCCTTTGATTCCCCATGCCCGATCCAGCAGCCGGTAAAGCAGGACCCGCTCATCGATGCGCCCGCCGCCGCCGGTTTGCTCGAAAGACGTGCCCGGAGTGAGAGCGACAAAGTTGATGCGGCGGAAATCCTGCATTTGCAGCGGCAGCAAGGTCAGGCGCGTTGCCTGCGTCGCTTCATCGCAGCCAGGAATTTTGATCCGGTCTATGTTTTGGCGGGCGATGTCCGCGTTCGAACAGATGTAGATCACATCGATCCGGCGCGTCTCGTCGCGCGTAAGTTCGTCCCAAAGATGATCGATCGTTTGTGCGATCACGCCGCGCGCCACGAGAGTCTTGCCCAATCCAACTTCGTCCGCGACAAGAAAACGCCGCGTCGGGTCCGCGCCGTGGAACCGCTGAAAGACATAGTCCACGGTGTTGCGCTGAAAATCCTTCAGCCCTTTGAGAGCGGATCTGGTGTCGGGGCGCGGGATCATTTCGGCGTCTCCTGCCGGGTGGCTTCCCAAATGGGCTCCCATATTTTCTGAAAATCCTCGCTGAGCAGCTCGGAGCTCCCCTCCTGCTTACGGAGAACGTCCAGCAGAGACGAAACACGTTCGAGTTGCGCCGGACTACGGTGAAGCGCGCGCAGCATGGTTTCCAATAAATAGGGATTGTGCGCGCCGCGCTCGCCTTTCCCCGGAGATTCAAGCAATCTGCGCAGTTCACCCGAAGAGGCGGCTCCTTCGTCGCCGCCGGCAAGAAGAAAGAGGATGTAACGGAGCAGCTGATCACGGTTCTCGATGAGAGAGCGCACAACGCGATCCTGCCGGTCCACAGGAGCCCCTTGCATGGGAAGATTCATGACGAAGACGGCCGTGCGCTCCTTATCGCCTATCCTTGCGGTGACGGAAAAGGCGATGAGAGGCGTCAGCCCGCGAAACGACAGCCGCGGAAACACCACGGACATGTCCGGGGCCTGACCCACCTCAGCTTGCTGTGTTATCGGCCACGCGCTCATCTTGACATTCGCCTTCGGCCAATGCGGCGCGCGTCCCCACTGAAGCCGGAGTTCGAACAGGTCCGCCTCGTCCGCCGGCGTGACAATCAGCCGGGGCCCCGCCGCGTCTATCGCCCGCTTCACCGTCTGGAGCAGATCATCGAGCTGCTGCGCCGTGGCATCGGCCGGTACCGGCGGCGCATCCACGTCGTAGGGCTTGAGCAGGTCGGCAAAATTCGTTTCGCCTTTCGCCTGCCGGAGAAACTGGTCCACGCCGCATTGGCTCTTTCTGCCGACGAGTTCGACCATGAACTCGACATTGTGCTGCAATGCATGCGCGGTCGCGTTGAATGAGCCGCTGAATACACTGGCATTCCAGCCGCGGTCGATCACGAAAAGCTTCGCGTGCAGACCCTCCAGCACCTCGCTTTTTGCGGGTGGTGCGTCCTCATCGGATTCGTCGGTAAGCTCCGGCGCCAGGAAGCTGACGCTGTCGCAATCCCGCAATGTCTCTTGGGGCAGCTCCTGCAGACACTCAGGACGAGATACCAAATGGGTTTTGCCGGTGTGATCCAGGAAGTCGCGCACGACCGTATTCGAGATGAATGGCGAAACGATCAAAGCCTTGTCGTGCCGCGCGCCGAAGGGGGCGGCAATCCTCCCGTTTAGTCCCGCGACCCAGAAGCGGCATTCTTTTTCGTCGAAGCCCTCGGGCCAGGTGAAGCGCACGCGACGCAGTTCATCGGCGATCTTATCGATTCCTTGGCGGCGTGGGCCAGGAAGCCGCAGGCGGGCAAGACTGGGCAGCGCCGCTATGAGATCAGCGAGAGGATGATTGGCCGCGATGGCGTTCGACCGGTCCGTGAGCTCGCCATCGAGTGCGACGACAGTGTCCCAGCAGCGGTCAAAAGTCAGATTCCGGCTCAGGCAGAGCACGCGATACCGAATCGCGCCGTCCTCCGCAATGAAGCGCAGCGCCCACACCTTCGGGTGAAATACGCCGTCGGCGTCTGGCGCCTTTACGTCGTAGATGCATGGTTCGAGGAACGTGACCAGAGGCTGATACTTGCGCGGCAGCCGGATTTGTCCGCTCTGGCAAAAGATCGTGAAGCGGTCGCCGTAGCGTCTCAGCGCTTCGAGCAAGGCCAGCGGATCGGCAACCAGCTCACCGTCCTCATGCTCCCAGTCAAAGAACGCGAACGAAAGTGGGAGCATGAGCGCACTGAGGAGATCGAGTGAAAAAGTCGTGCCGACGGCAATATCGAGCTTGCTTCCCGCCGGCGGCCGGAGCAGCTCCAGCAGATGCTGTCGTTCGTCCGGTCTAAGCATCGGCCGCCTCCAGACCATCGAAAATATCGCCGAGCAGCCGTTGCGATATGAACCATCGGAACTCCAGCTGCGATGTCCCAGAATCGCCGGTCCACAGTTCCTGTGCGCCCGGATTGTCCAGCCGCGCAAGATTCTTTTTCAGTTTGTGCTCACGGTCGTGAATGAGCAGACGCGCGGCGGGACTGTCGCACAGCCTCTCTGCATTTCCTGCCAGGGCCATATCCCACCAACTATTGATGAATTCGTGAGTGGGTGCCGTGATTCTCGGATTGACGGACCGGGCGATCTCCCAGAAACGTTTTCTGTCCCACTGCGCCAAAACGCGGGAGCGCGTGGAGATCGATTTCGCCCACTCTCCGAAGGTCCGGCGATATTTCGCTATGCTCTCTTTTCTACGGGCCTGCTCGGCCAGCATCAGGTTGTATAGCAAAGGCGCTCCGTGCATGACTTCGGAGAAATTCTGCGCGTGATCGAGCATTTCACGCAGTCGCGGCGCCAGCTTTGCGCAGTGTGGATGATGCCACGCGAACGGAACATCATCGTAGCGTTGCCGCTGCGTGACAAGCTGGGCCAGCAATGAGCCGGAACAGCCCGGGCTCAAGCGGATGCGTTCAGCGAGATATTCGGCTTCGCAGCGCGTCAGGCTCAGGGAACATTCCTTGGGGAAATCCTTCGGCGGTGCGACCAGCCCGGCATGCCAGTTCGGGGAAATGAGATCGTCATGCTCAACGTCGCGCTCCGATTTCCGTCCGCGTTGCTGCGCAAGTTGAACATAATATTGATCGAGGCTACGGTGGTATTGAACTTGCGCGCCGTTGAAGGAACGAATTCCCCATACATTCAGCCCCTGCCAGTAAACGCTGCTGGGAAGACGTTTCAGGGCTGTTTTCGCCACCTTGCCAATATTGCCGTCGTTGTCATCGGAGCGCCCTATGGGCTCAACAAGGTTCAGCTCCGCCTGCCGAGCGCTCGCCGCCATTTTTGCTGATCCGACGCGCGACCGCTCGAGTCTCTGATATGTCCAGGGGACGAGAAGAAAATATCGCGCACGGGTCATGATCGTGCTCGTGCCGGGGAAGAGCATGTCGGCGAATGCGTCACGCACCGAGCCGATGCCGAGTTCATCCCGAGTATCGTGTTCTCCGAAGAGATCGACGACATCGAGCATCTTCCGGCGCTCGCGCTCCGAATAATCCAGCCAGACAAACGTGGACATCATTTCCTCCCGCTTGCCAGACTCAGATCCTCGTGCTCAAAGGATGACGCCATACGGTTGATTTCGGTTTTGCTCAGGCCGTGCCGGGCGGCTTCATCGCGCCATTTCGAGACAGCCGTGCCGACCTGCTTTGCTATCTCGCGGGCCGCGGCGTCGTCCAGTTCGAAATACCCCGCAACTTCCAGGGCCAGTGCGAGGGACGCCGTGTTGTCATCCTCGTTGATCGCCGTGCTGAGGATGCGCGGCTTAATGTCTGTCGGCACGGGGTTGAGGTCATAGGCCGGCGAGAGCCGCCAGCCCTCCTGCCCCGCGTAGAGAAAACCGTGATTACGCAGGTGGTCGTCCGTGTTGGAAATCAGAATATTGAACACCAGCCGTCGCCACAGCGCCTCCATGTCGGCTTTCGGCGCGGCCCCGTGCTGGCGCAGCGCGTCGACAATTTCCAGATAGCTTCGGCCTTCGTTGTCTTTTGACCCCAGCATGCTCATTGCGGAGAGAAACGGAATTCGCTGCTTGCCTTCGCGGTCGAAGCGCCGCACCAGAAGCACGGGTTTCCCGGAAATGGTCTCGATGCGGCTTTCCGGCACGGCGATGCCAGCTTTTGCTGCTAGTGCAAGAGCGACCGCTTCCCACACCACCGTGTTGATGTCATCGTCCTTGCGCGGGAATTTCGCGATAGCAAGATGGCCGTCCTTTTCAAGGACGGATGCCTTCGGACGGGCGCCGCCGAGCGATGAACCCGGCGCGAACAGCAGGCGCAGATCTTCCTCGGTGTCCTTTTCCTCCATGACGTGTTCCGCTGCGGAAAGAAGTTTCGGCAGCTCGACCAGCGGCGGGATGCGCTTGACACCCTCCTCGCGCAGGAACGGTCCGCCCTCATGTTCAGCAAAGCGCAGCGCGCCTTGTCGCGCCTCGTCATCTACCAGCAGCAGGAAGTCGATCTCCTGAAGCGTGCGCGGCGCCGTCCCTTCGCGTTCCGCGCGGCGCCGTTCCATGCGGCGCATCAGCGCCCGCCCCCACCGGTCCGGCGCCGAGTCGCCGATGGCGCCGAACATCGGCGTGTCGGCCGGCGTGTGGAACGGTCCGGGGCCGAGGTGCAGCGCCGGCTCCAGCGAGAAACGCGCGGGATGTTTGAGCCAGCCCTCGTCGTATTCGAATGTGGCGCTTTCCTTGTTTTTGCGCACGCGCGCCCACAGCCGCCCCATCAGGTGGGGAACGCCGTCCAGGTCTACGTACACAAAGGTTTCTTTGTCCATCACTCGTCTTTCGCTCGTTTCGGTTTGCGCGCACTGCGAATGCGCTGCGGTAGGTTTTCCTCTTCCAACTGCAGGCCCACCGGGTCGTTTTTTGGGGCCGCGAGGTCGCCCAGCCGGTCGGCCATGCCCAGTACATAAAGGACAGTGGCGTAGCTGGCGATGGAAACGGTCGGATCGCCGCGCTCCACTTTGATGAATGTCGGCTTGCTTATGGACGCCCGCTCCGCTGCGATCGCCATGGGGATGCGCCGCCGCCGCCGCGCATCCTTAATGTCGTGGCCAAGCTTGCGCAGAGCGCGTGAAACCGGGATCGGCAGCGTCAGCATGGTTGGAATCTCCCTTTCCTTTAAAGTAAAGCATAAATTACTATATAAGCAATAGGGTAAACTATAAGATATCTTATGCCAAGTTGAAAGTGGGCATATTCGGTGCAGGCGGCGCCTCAGCCATCATTGGAACTGCGGGGAGGAGGTGTTCCCGTAGCCTGCGTTAAATGAGCATGGCCACTCTTGTCAGTGTATACTCTGACCATAGTAGTTGCGGTAGTCATTGCCCTTGGCAAGGGAGCGGTAAATTCTCAGGTCATGCGACTAAGAGGGAGGATTCTATGTCAGCCGCCGAGACGAGGGTAACTAACCCCAGATGGAGATCACGCGGGAAAGCTCGAATAGCCGCGCACAAATCATCCGAAGCACCGAATCGAAGTGAGGAATCCACGAAAATCCGGAAACTGCGACTTGATCTTGACTTCACTCAGGAGAAATTTGCACATGCCTGTGGTGTCACGCGGATATCTGCCACAGCCTGGGAGATCGGAAAGAGCAGCCCTGCTCCGCGTGCCTGGAAGCAAATGGCGAAGTTGGCGGCGAAAGTTGCTCCGTCAACTGCTATGTGGTTCTGGGCAAAGGCCGGGTTCGAGCACGACGATTTCCAGTACTTGTTTCCGGAATTCAAGCGGATGGTGGAGGACTCAGAACTGCGGATCGAGCAGAAGCTGAAATCGTCAACCAGTGACGCCGTGCTTGTTCCGATAGTTCGGACCCCGTTACCAGGGCAATTGCGATTCCCGCCTTCTTCGGAGCAGATAGAGGATTATCTTTCCTTACCAACGCACCTGATCCAAGCCGACTGGAAATTGATCGCAATTCGCATCTCGGATCAATTTGTGCGCCCGATCTTTTCCAAGGGCGATATTGTCCTAGTTGACGCATCAAGTACAAATCTCATTAGGGGTATTTACTTGAC
>PLPU01000442.1:0-14574 GCA_003159975.1 Acidobacteriaceae bacterium | reverse complement strand
ACCCCCACTTTCGTTGACAACAAAGTGTCAAGAGGTCAATTCTCGTTGGATGTTATAAGTTGTTGGTTTTATAGAGAATATTCTGCTCTCAGATTTGCCGAATGTATTGTGCGGATTGGCTATCCTTATAGATAACCAGACAAAGTTAAGAGATGCTGCGCCGGGCGAATGAGTACGCGCTCCTCAAGCGGGAGTGCGCCGGGGCGCGGGACTGGCTGTGTCTGTTTGCTCCCGGTGTTGATGCTCGCTTCGGTGGGCTCTGGCTGCAACCACGGCCGGAGCTCACGGAGGTGTTCACGGGAAGTCTATGGCAAATTCAAAAACTGTGGCGGCTCCTGCCGCCCTTTGCACTTCAAAAGGAGCTATCCGCATGAATCAAATCTCGAATTTATGGAATCATCCGAAGACGTCGATTGCCGGGGTGCTGATTGCGCTTGTAACTGTGGCCGGCGTGCTTTCACAACAGGGGATCAGCCTGGGATCGGCTGGCACGGGCACGGTGGTGACGCTGGTGGGCGCACTGGCGACCGCGCTGCTGGGTTTGCTGGCAAAGGACCCGGATACGAGTGCGTCGTCGAGCGGGAACACGGTGAAGCTGGGGGTGTGGATGCTGATTGCGCTGCTGCTGACTTTGCCAATGACGGCATGCTCGGGTGCAACGGTGGCGCAGGACATTGTGAACTGGACGCCGGCGTTGCAGAGCGCGGTGGCGACGGTGGATTCAACAGCGGCACTGTTGGCGCCAGTGGATGCGCCGGTGTTTGCGGCGGCGACTGTGGGGTTCGACGCTGCTACAAATCTGCTGGTGGGGCAGGCGAAAGCTTATCTTGCGAATCCCTCGGCTGGTTTGCTGGCGCAGTTGCAGACGCAGGTGGTGACGCTGCAGCAGCAGGTGAATTCAGCACTATTGAAGGCGGGTAGAATTGTGGACCCGGCGAGCCAGCAGCATGCGCTTTCGGCGATTCAGGTTGTGGGGAGCGTGGTGAGCGCGATGCTGGCGCTGGTCGAGTCGGTCAGCAGCAAGGCGGCGGTGGCGCAGATGGCTGAGCAGTCGACGATCAAGCTGGCGGAGGTAAGGCCTTATCTGGATGAAGAGAGGACCGCGGGGATTGTGGCGGCTCATTATGGTGAGCCTGTGGCCATGGGGCGGATGCAGGTGGAGTTGGCGGAAAAGAACGCGGTGTCGGCGGGATTCTGAGACTCGCAGGAGTTTGTTCGCAACGAACAGGCGTCCAAATGAAAGGGAGGCAGGCGAGTGCAAGCGATTGAAAGGCGATTGAAGCCGGCGCAGGATGAGGTTCACCGGACGGCGCGTGACCAGGACCTGATTGAGGTTCCTAAACGAGCGCGTCTCGACAGGGAAGCTGAGTATAACGGTGGGTTGTCGGGGCCGCGCGCTGTTGAGCCGACGATTTGAAGTTGTATTTAACAAGACGCATGTGAAACGGGCCGCTCCAGAAATGGAGCGGCCCGTTTTGCATTTTGATAGAAGAGTCGATATTTCGATCAGGTGTTGGAGTCGCGGGCTTCGCCAAGGATCAGCTTAAGGGTGATCTGGCGCCGGCCGCGGTAGAACGTGACGCTGATGGTGTCGCCGGCCTGGTGCTTGCTCATGATGGCGCTGATGTCCTGGGGATCGTTGACTTGCTGGCCGTCAATGGCAACGATGAGGTCGCCACCCAGTAGGATAGGCGTGTTGCCAACATAGGCCTGCTCATTGCCGCCGCGCAGGCCGGCACGTTCGGCTGCGCCACCGGGGATGACGCGCTGGATGAGGATGCCGGAGTCGACGGCCAGACCCATTTGCGAGGCGAGATCGGGACCGATGGCGTAAGACGAGATGCCCAGTGACGGGCGCTTGACGCGGCCATAGCGGGTGAGGTCGGCGAGCACGGCCTTGGCGGTGTTGATTGGGATAGCGAAGCCGATGCCGGAGCTTTGATTGGCGCCGTTGGAAGCGATCATGGTGTTGATGCCGATGACCTCGCCGCGCGAGTTGAGTAAGGGACCGCCGGAGTTGCCAGGGTTGATGGCGGCGTCGGTCTGAATGGCGTCTTCAATGGAACCGCTCTCGGAGTCACGGGCGGCGGGCAGGGTGCGAATGGAGCTGATGATGCCGCGGGTCATGGTGCCGCTGAGGCCGAATGGATTGCCGATGGCGTAGACCTTCTGGCCGACTGAGAGTTCGGTTGAATCAGCCAGAGTGACGGGCTGGAGGTCGGGCGCGCTGATCTGCAGGAGGGCGAGATCGTGGACCTTGTCAGTGCCGACGATTTTGGCTGGATAGCGGCGCTTGTTGCTGAGCGTGACTTCAATGCCGCGATTGGCGCCATCAACCACGTGAAAGTTGGTGAGGATGTGGCCCGCTCTGTCGAGGACGAAGCCGGAGCCCTGGCCTTCCTGCGGCACGGTGCCGTAAAAGAAGTTGTAGACCAGCGCTTTGGACGTAATGTTGACCACGGAGGGCAACACGCGCTTATAGACAGCGATATTGTTCTGCTCTTCCGCGTCATAAGCGGGGGCGGCCTCAGCTTCAGTGAGCTGGAGCGGGGAGCCGGAGCCGTGGGCTCCGAAGAGCGAGAGATTGCCCAGAGACGGGCCGTCGGGACCTGCCGTGATATGCGTGGTGATGAACCAGAATCCACCCACCATGAGGACAATCAGAATGACGCTGCGCAGTCTCATTGTTTGTCGACCTTTGAAAACAGATGACAGATGACAGATTACAGATGACAGGAAAAGCAAAGCCCGCTTCAGGATGGCCGCAGATTAGCGAGTGAACTGTGAGGGAACCTTTTCGTTCACTGTCATCTGTAATCTGTCATCTGTAACCTTTCCACTGCTTCTATTCTAAAGACAAGTTTTGGAGAGAATTGTTGCTCTCGGCGGTCAGGCGCGGCCAGAGCGCGGCGACCTGGGCGTGGAGGCTGGCTCGATCTCCCGTATTTTCGAGGATATAGTCGGCACGGGCTGCTTTTTCCTGGTCAGGGATCTGATGGGCCAGGCGGACACGGGCGTCTGCTTCGGCGGCGAGGCGGGCCGGGCCGGATGAGGCGATGCGTGCGGCGTAGCGGGCGATTTTGAGCTCGTCAGGCGCGGTGATGACGATGACGCGGTCGATGCGGCGACGCCAGTTGGCCAGAACGGTCTCGCTTTCGCCGCGAGCGCGGGCGTCGCGCTCGACTTCAAAGATCAGCGCCGATTCGATAACGGCAACGGCGGCAGGATTGCCGGCGAAGATCGACTCCATCCAGACACGCTGGGCTGCAATGACGGCGGGGTGAACGATGGCGTTGAGCTGATTGAGGCGTCCGCCCTGGAAGGCCAGTTCGGCGATGCGCGGGCGGTTGAGGGTGCCGTCGGTAGAGACGACTTCCGGGCCGAACCCGCGCACGATTTGGTCGTAGACCTGATGGCCGGGCTTCATCAGCGCGCGGCCCAGCTCGTCGGCCTCAATGACCTGGGCGCCGAGCTCGCGGAGGTAGCCGGCGACGGTGCTCTTGCCGCTGCCAAGGCCGCCGGTGAGTCCTACGCGAAGCATCGATCAGAGCCCTCGCCGCATTTTGGCTGCGCGCACGGTGTTGGCCATGAGCATGGCGATGGTGAGCGGGCCGACGCCGCCGGGGACGGGTGTGTAGGCGCCGGCCAGCTCGAAGGCTTTGGGATGAACGTCGCCTACGACGGTGGACCCGCGCTTGGCGAAGGCCGCTTCGCGTTTGGCGTTGCCGGCAAAGTAGAGATCGAATTCTTCACGGGTAGTAATGCGGTTGATGCCGACGTCGATGATGGTTGCTCCGGGCTTGACCATCTCCGGGGTGATGAAGCCGGGGCGGCCGATGGCGGCAACGAGGATGTCGGCCTGGCGGGTGACTTCTCCGAGGTCTCGCGTCTTGGAATGACAAATCGTTACCGTGGCATTCTGGTGAAGGAGCAGCATGGCGGCGGGCTTGCCGACGATGTCGCTGCGCCCGACGATGACAGCATGCTGGCCGGCGATGGGAAGGCTGCTGCGCTTGAGGATTTCAATGACGCCGGCGGGCGTGCAGGGCGCGAGCGCGGGACGGCCAGCGAGCAAGCGGCCGGCGTTGACGGGGTGAAAGCCGTCAACATCCTTGGCGGGAGTGACGGCGTCGAGGAGGACTTTGGCATCGACCTGCGGCGGGAGCGGGAGCTGGATGAGGATGCCGTCGATGTCGTCGCGGTCATTGAGACTGGCGACTAGATCGAGCATGTCCTCAGTGGTGACGGAGTCGGGCGGGGTGATGAGGTCGCTGAAGATGCCGAGCTCGGCGCAGGTTTGAACCTTGCTCCGGACGTAAATCTCGGAAGCGGGGACATGGCCCACAAGCACCGCGGCCAGGCCGGGACGGATGCCCTGGTTGGCGAGCAGTTTCACTTCTTCGGCGACTTCCTGCTTGATGGCGGCGGCGATGGCGGTGCCGTCGAGAATCCTGGGCATCATTGGCTCCAAAGATTCATCGTACCGCTTCGCGCCGCCGATCTGCGACATCGCTGGCTGGGTTCGGCTGGCGTTGCCACCTCGCTGAAGTTATTAACGGTAGACAGGGCCTCGCGGAGGTTGGGGTCGCGGAACGAAACGACTCTCTTCCGTCCTGAGGCTGAGCTTGCTGATGTGGACGTCGTAGCCGGTTCCGGGCAATAACGATTCGAGCACAAAGGTCTCTGTGCCGCCGGTGTGGATTTCGCGATAGCGATAAACGCCGACGTCGCCTTCGCTGGTTTCAGTTCCGCCGGAGGGCGCATCGAGAAACGACTGTGCATCGGACCCGTTAGGGGCGGAGTGGGTTTGCCCGGCGGTGAGGCTTTCGGCGGCATAGGAGCGGACCAGCTTGGTCCAGTAGCGGGAGAGAAGCTCAGTGTCGGCGAAGAGGTCGGCCCAGACGATTTCGCCGCGGACGGCGACAACAACGCCGATGGCGTGTTCCTGGCGAAGCTGGGCGAGGACCTGGTCGCGGGATTTCATGACCGGGGCAGCGGCTTCGTCCACCTTTTCACTGACGGCGCTGTTCTGCATGACCTTGGCGTAGCTGGTTGTGGCCAACGCGTTGGGGCTGAGGGACTGGGCTTCCACGGTTACGGTTTGTGACGCGCCCCCGACGGAGACATTGGGGGCAGCGACGACTTCAATCTGAGAGATGGCTCCGTGTACGGAGTCCCATACCTGCTGCTGGTTCTTTGCAACCATGGCTTGCTCGCGGACGGAGGGCTGGACCATAAAGCTGCGAACGGAAGATTTGGCCGCGCCGCCAAAGGTGGAGGAACTCTCAGTCCAGCGGCCCGGCTCAATGCAGAAGACGGACAGGTCGATGGGATCGCTGCCGGCGGGAACGATGCGGTCTTTGGCAATGACGCGGTCCTGCTTGCCGCCAGTGACGATTTCACCAGCCAGCAAAAGGAGAGGCTGCTTTGAGTTATTGACGAGAACGAGCGTATTGACCTGGTCGCCGCGCACGGGGCTTTCGGGATAGTTGCGGTGACGATCATCGTGATAGATGGGCGCGACATTGCCAGGAGGGAGAGATGCCCTTGGGGGCACCAGGCCACGCACTTTTCCTGCTTCGGTAACTTCGACCTCACCGCTCTTGATTCCCTCGTCGAGGGTTAGGAACGGAGTTGCCGATCGGGACGGGCCAGTGACGCGGACTACGGGAAAGAGCAGCAAATTGCCGCTCTCGATAGGCGCAAGCACCCGGTAGGGATCGTTTGCCTGTTCGAGCGGCCCACCGGCCGCATGGACTACCGTTTGCCGCTCAAACGCGGTGAGCGCCATAAGCAGCGCTGCTACGAGCGCGAATCTGCCCGGATTCTTCATAAGCCTCCTTTGCCGGCGGATTGGTGAGCCGGCTTCTGATTCGTGGAACGGCACGGCGCGGATTTCTTGCGTTTTTGGTTAGATTTTGGTGCGCGTGGAGATTTGAGGATCAGGCATCTCAATTCGCTGCCGGCAAGCGGGGCGGGGAGTTCTGTTCGGGTGGTCGGATTCGGCTTCTCGACTCTAGAAAAGCGTCCCTTTGCCGAAAAAGGAGTTAGGCCGACGCAAATGTGCTGACGAGTGCGGCGAACGAACCGGGCGGAACGGGTTCGTTGGGCGTGCTTCAGGACTATTTGCATCGCAAAATGGGGGTGCTGGCGGTGCGGATTGAGCGGAGAAGAGACGAAGCCTGTATGCCGTGGGCTCAATTGCGGCTTCCGCCGTTTCCTCAAGTAGCGATCCGGGTACTGCAACTGGTGAGCAACGAGAATGTGCAGTTGCATGAACTGGGCGACTTGATCTCGTCGGATGCGGCGTTTGCCAGCGAGGTGCTCACTATCGCGAATTCACTGCTCTATGCTCCGCGGTTTCCGGCGAGCAGCATCCTGCAGGCGATCGCCGTGTTAGGCGCGAACCATTTGCAGGGGCTGTGCCTGACGGTTGCTGTGAGGGCATATCTGGGGAGGTCGCTGAACCATCCCATGATGCGGCTTCTTTGGCGGCACAGTCTGGCATGCGCGCTGATTGCCGAACAACTGGCTTCAACAGGCTTCATGGATAAGGATGCAGCGTACACGTCCGGCGTGTTGCACGATATCGGGCGGTTTGCGCTGGCGGTTGTCAAGCCGAAGGAGTATGCCGATTTGCTGGCGAATCATGTGGGGACGCCAGGCAGCATTCTCAACGGTGAGCAGGAGTTGCTTGGCTGGGATCACTGCGCCGTCGGCCGGCACCTGGTTGCGGATTGGAAGCTGCCCTGCGAATTGGAGGCAGTCGTCTCCGATCATCATTGTCCGCGACTGTTGGATGGCTTTTGGGGAATGGGCGAGTTGATCAAAGTGAGTTGCAGAATGGCCGATACGGCGGGGTTTGCGGCGTTTCCTGGATGCGAGGTGATCGCCTATCCAGATTTGCTTGAGGAAATTCCGGAGCGGGAGCGCAGACTGTTCCCTTCCGAGGTGGAGGCCCTGGCTCATGAGGTCACCGACAGGATCCATGCGATCGAGTCGGTTTGACTTGAGGACGGCAAGGAAGTGCGAGGAAGCAACGGTAGGGATGACGAGAAGCTTTCCCCGGAAGCGCTGCGTTTCAGCGGCGTCATACGCGCAGGATTCGGGTGCCATGCCGTTCGAAGGGGGTGAGGGATTCGTCTGTGGCTGCGGCATCTGTGATCAGGGTGTGAATTTCATTGGCTGGGCAGATGAAGGCGGGGCTGACTTTGCCCAGCTTGCTTGAATCGGCGACCACGATTACCTGCTTCGACTGCTTCAGCATTTTGCGGTAGACGAGCGCTTCATCTGCCTCGAGGGTTGTGGCTCCACGATCCGCATCGAGGCCGGTGACGCTGAGAAAGACCTTGTCCATATATACGTCATCGAGAAAGGTGAGTGCGGCGTTGCCGGTGAGGGAAAACGACCACGCCCAGGGAACCACGCCGCCGGTAAGGTAGGTACGAATGCCAGGCTGGTTGCACAGCTCCATCCCGATGTTGATGGCGTTTGTGATGACCTGAATTTTGTCGCGGTGACGGAGGCTGCGGCCTATATGCGTGGTGGTGGTTCCGGCGGTGAGACCGATGGTCTCGTTGGCCAGGACGAGCTCGGCGGCTGCGAGGCCGATGCGGCGCTTTTCCTCGGCATAGCGTTGTTCGCGCGCCAGGAACATGCTGTCGTAGCGGAAGGGTTCGTAAAGCAAAGGTTCCACGAGGGTTGCGCCACCATGGGTGCGGCGGATGAGGCCGCGACTTTCGAGCCGCGCGAGGTCGCGCCTGATGCTGGGCGCGGAGGAACCGGCGACTGCAAGCAGTTCCTCGATGGTTGCGGTTCCAGCGCGCAGGAGGAATTTGATAATTTGCTCGGAACGGTGATTCAACGAATCTGGCATCGCACCGATTCTATCCTTTTGAGTGCGCAAAAGCGGAATTTGGCGATGAGTTTCCGAGATTTGCAGCAAATATGTTGGTAAATTGTTCAACAAATTGATCATATAGAAGATGTATGATCAATGTTGGTGCTAGCCTTCCGTAGAAGGAAAATCGACGCCGGGGTGGGGACATGCAGACGTTTGCCCATGAGATGTTGTGTGAGATATACGAACAGCCGGAGGCGATCCGGCGCAATCTGGCTCTTTACCTCAAGGACGGGGAGCTGAAGCCGGATGTGGCTGCGTTGCTGGTGGGCTGGTCGATACCGGAGGGCGAGATTTTGATCGCCGCCTCGGGGTCAAGCCGGCATAGCGGGCTGGCTGGCGAGATTTTGATGGAGGATCTGTGCGGGCTGGCGGTGGATGTGGAGTATGCCAGCGAATACAGTGGCCGCGGCGATGATTATCAGCAGAACGTACGGCATCCGAGCGTGCTGGTTCTTTCGCAATCGGGTGAGACGTCGGATACGCTGGCGGCTTTGCGCGAGGCGCGGCTGCGCGGCCAGAAGACGTTGGCGATCACGAATGCCGCAGGGTCTTCAATGGAGCGCGAGGCCGATGTTTCCATGCCGTTGGCGGCTGGCGTGGAGCGAGCGATTCCGGCGACCAAAAGCTTTACATGTCAGCTCGCGGTGCTTTATCTGCTGGCGCTTTACGAAGGCAAGCGGGTTGGGCGGATGGATGCAGGTGCGCTGGCGCAGCACATTGCTGATTTGATCTCGTTGCCGGACAGCATTGAAACACAACTTGATGGATGGCGAGAACAGATGGCCGGCCTGGCGCGCAAGTATCAGTCGGCTTCGACTTTTTTGTACCTGGGACGCGGTGTTCACTATGCGATTGCGCGCGAGGGTGCGCTGAAACTGAAGGAAGCGTCCTACGTGCACGCCGAGGGCTACCCTGCCGGCGAACTGAAGCATGGACCGAATGCGCTGGTGAGCGATCGCGTGCCGCTGGTGGTGCTGGCGACGGTCGACCGGACGCTGGAGGGCTCGGTGCTGCGCTACGAAAAGACGCTGCAACTGCTGCGCGACATGAAGGAGCAGGGAGCGAAGGTAATCGCAATTGCCAACGCGGGAGACATGGACGTGGCGGAACTGGTGATCGATTGCGTGCCAGTGAAACCGGCGCCGGAGTACCTGCTGCCGATTGCGGAGGTGATTCCGCTGCAGATGTTCGCCTATTTCATGGCGCTGGAGCGCGGCGTGGATGTGGACCGGCCGAGGAATCTGTCGAAGGCAGTGGTGGAGCAGGCGGCATCTTAATTCGAGTTAGTTGGACGGGTCTCGATTTTATAACTCTGCATAACTCGAATTAGCGTCCGGAGCGGGATTCAAAGTGGGTTTCGATCTCCTCGAGCGTCTTGCCCTTCGTTTCGGGCAGCAGGAATGCCGCAACGAGGAAGTAGACCACTGTGAATCCGACAAATAGAAAGAACATCGATGAGTAGCCGTGCTTGCTGACAAAAGGCAGGAAGATGCCGGCTAGCGTGGTGGAGACTAGCTGGTTGATTACCAGCGCGATGCTCATACCATTGGAGCGGATGCGGGTGGGCATCAATTCTGAAAGGGCGAGCCACACGCAGACGCCGGGGCCGAGAGCATAGAACGCGATGAATGAATAGAGTCCGATGGCCACATGCCAGCCGGGGCCGGCATCGGGAACGCTACCGATGAGAGCTTTCTGGATCTTCAAGGGCGCGGTGCGTGCCGCGTCGAGATTGGCGAAGGGATTCTTGAAAAAGGCTTCCACCTTGTTGGCGGGAATACAGCTTTCGCGGTTGATATGAATGGGCGCGGGAGCCGTATCGTCCGATCGCACAAAGCTGGTGGATGCGGTGAAGTCACCGTAGGAATAGATGATGCCGAGGGATGCGCGTCTGCTCTTGATGGCGTCACCGGTGTAGCTGTTGGCTGCGAGGAGTTTGCCGGCCTCGGCGGGATCGAAGCGCAGAGTGATCTCCTGGTTTGGGTCGACCATGGTTTGAATCTGGCCGCTGCAATTGAGATTCAGTTTCTCAGTGGTGAGGAACATGAAGCCAACGGCGGTGAGGGAGAGGATGATTCCGCTGGTGCCGAGAATGAGCAGGAACTTGCGGCCGAGCCGGTCAACAAGCGCGACGCCGACCATGGTCATAGTGAAGTTGACGACCGTGAGGAGCACGTAGCCCCAGTGCGCCTGGAGATCGGAGAGTCCGCTCTGGAGAAGGATGCCGGTGTTATAGAGGATGACGGAGTTGATGCCTGTGGCAGTGTTGCAAAAAAGGATGGTACAAGCGAGCAGGAAGGGAATGATGTACTTGCGGCGCAGGAGGGATTCCTGGAGCTTGAGGCCCAAGTTCTGATTCGAAGAGCGCGACGCGGCGGCGATGTGCGCGGTGTCTTTCATCTCCTGTAACTCGAGGTTCGCCTGTTGCGGAGTGCGAGAGCGAAGCAGGGCGGCGAGGGCAAGCTGCTCTTTGCCGCGCCGGAAGAGCCATCGCGGAGACTCGGTGACTAACAAGCTGCCGATGACAAAAAGAATGCCGGGAGGAAGCGATACCCAAAAGATGCGGCGCCACGCCAGGTTTTTATAACTCAAGAGGGCCGCGGCGTTTCCGGTGGCGGCGACCGCGTCAACGCGATAGCTGTAATACATGCCGATCAGAGCTGCCCCGACGATGCCGAGGGTGAGCAACCACTGGAATATGCCTGTTCCTTTGCCCCGATTGGATGCGGCGAGGCATTCGGCCAGATAGAGCGGAACGACGATGCCGATGAATCCGCCACTCATGCCCTGGAGAAGACGCCCGCAAAACAACGGGCCATAGCCATGAGAGAGCGCAATGACCGGGATGCTGACGACAAACGTGAGGCCGCTCAGGACCATAAGCGGCTTGCGGCCCATCCAGTCGGCGAGCATGCCCGCAAATAGAGTGGAGAAAACGCTGCCGAGGAGCACGGCCGCCACGATGACCGATAGTTGCGCGTTGGTGAGCCCGGAAGTCGCTTCCAAATAAGGATACGCGCCGCCAATGATGCCGACGTCGACTCCGTAAAGCAACCCGCCGAGGCCCGAGACCAGCAGGAGAAAGAGATTGTAGCCGCGCTTAGAATTGGAATCGGCGACCGTGCCAGGGAAGTCGTGCATCGTCATGGATTGAGCCTTTGCCTGAATTCTGGTTCCACGCGCGGCGCCGGGAATGGCTGCGACCGGCAGGAGATTGTCTTCCCTAATTCATTCTCGCTTGTCGGCGCGGGAGCAGTGCAAGTTTAGTCTACAATGATCGAATCGAAATGAAACGCTCAAATTTGTGAACTGAAGGGGATAATGATGGCGAGTCTCATGCAGAAGAAGTCAGCCTCACATGAGTGGCGAGGGGTGTGGGGGACTGTAACGCTTTTGTGCGCTTTTTCGACGCTGGCGGCGAGTCAGGTGAGACTGCTCCCGGCTCCGCGCGAGGCGCATGTTGCGGGCGAGACTGCGATGTTGGCGTCGATTACGGTGCGTGTGCCCGGTCGTGACGCAGAGGACGAGTTTGCGGCGCGCGATCTGGAAGAGGCGGTGAAGGCTGCGGGTCTGAGTGTTGCGAGCGGCGGTGGGGCGGCCTATCGCGTGACGCTGCTGCGGACGGGGTCGGCGGATGCGGCAGCAGTGTTGGCCAGGCACATTATCAGCTTTGACGCGGCGATGGAAGCGGAGGGGTATGTGCTGGCGGTCGAGCCGCATGACGCGTTTGTGGTCGCGGCTTCCGCTTCCGGCATCTTCTATGGGGTGCAGACGCTGAAGCAGATGCTTCCGCTACCGGGCGCAAGAGCCGTGCTGCCGACGAGCACAATTCGCGACTGGCCGGCGATGAAGTATCGCGGGATCGACGATGACTTATCCCGCGGACCGTTCCCGACGCTCGAATATCAGAAACACCAGATTCAGGTGTTCGCGTCGTACAAGATCAATGTCTATTCGCCTTACATCGAGCACACGCTTCTGTATACCGATCAACCGCTGGCGGCTCCTCCGGGGAGTTCGCTGACTCCGACGGAAGTGGCCGAACTGGTGGCGTTCGCGAAGCAGTATCACGTGATGGTTTTGCCGGAACAGGAGGCCTTCGGGCATCTTCACCAAGTGCTGAAGTACGACCTCTATCAGGATGTTGCTGAGACGCCACATGGCCACGTGCTGGCGCCGGGACAGCCCGGAACATTGGCGCTGATCCATGATTGGTTCACGCAGATTGCCGCGGAGTTCCCGGCGCCTTTTATTCACATTGGGGCGGATGAGACGTTCGATCTGGGCATGGGCCGGACGCATGAAGCGGTGCAGGCGCGGGGCTACGGGCCGGCTTATGTCGACTTTCTGAAGCAGATTCACGACGATTTGGCGCCGTTGCACAAGCGGCTTCTGTTTTGGGGGGATATTGGCGGGGCTGATCCTGCGGCCGTGGCACGGCTGCCCAAGGACATGATCGCCGTGCCGTGGGATTATTGGGACACCAAGGGGTTCGACAAGATGATCGAGCCTTTCTCGAAAGCTGGGATTGAAACCTGGGTATCGCCGGGCGATTCGAATTGGAACCAGGTGTATCCGAATGCGAATACGGCGTTCGGCAACATCCAGGGATTCATTCGCGACGGGCAGCGGCTGGGCTCGACGGGCGCGCTGACGACGGTCTGGAACGATGACGGCGAGGGGCTGTTCAACATGGATTGGTATGGCGTGCTGTTTGGCGCGGTGGCGGCATGGCAACCGGGCGAGAGTTCGATTCCCGCGTACCAGGCGGGCTATGGGTTGGATTTCCATGGCGATGCGAGCGGAAAGATTGACGAGGCCGAGAAGGAATTGATGGCCGCGCAGGCGGCTCTGGAACAGACGCGCACGGGGTTGAATAGCGATCAGGTGTTCTGGCTGGACCCGTGGAGCGCGGAAGGGCAAGAGGTGTCAACGAAGGTTTTGCCGGTGGCGATAGATGTGCGAATGCATGCCGAGCGGGCCATTGTGCTGATTGCTGAGGCGCGCGAGGGGAACCCGCATTTGCGCGAAGGCGATGCGCTGACGGCGATGGACCTGGGAGCGCGACGCCTGGATCTGATTGGCTTGAAGTTTGAGATGAGCCAGGAGATGGTGGACGCGTATGCGCAGGCGCTGACACAACAGCACGACAAGGCACACAGGTCGGATACGCGCAACCTTGTGGATGAGATCAGCAGCATGTTTGGACGATGCCAGGATTTGCGCGACGCCTACTCGGCGGTCAAGGGCGAGTACAACCAGGTGTGGCTGAGCGAGAATCGGCCGTATTGGCTGAACAATGTGACCGTTCGCTACGACCTTGCAATCGAAAAATGGCAATACCGTGGCGACTTGCTCCAGGCGGGAATTCGCGACTGGGATAACGGCAAGGATCTGCCGACGGCTGCTGCACTTGGGCTTCCTGCTGCTCCGACGGCGAGTGTGCCGAGCGGCGGGCGGTGACCCTTCCGCTACTTCAGTTGATTGGCGCCGATGTGCGCCGGCGTTTCTTTGGCTGGGGGGGCCCAGGCTTGATAGCTGTTGAAGAGAAACTGTCCTCGGAGGATCAAGAGCCAAACCCAAAGCGCAGCCCACCTGGCCGAACATTTCTCTTGACAGTCTTGAAACTGCCGGTGTACAACCCGTTCATCTCATAGCGAGCGAGCGCTCGTTTTGGGATTACTCGAACCGGATATCACATCGCCTAATGACGCCGCGGCTTCCCCAAAGCGCTATCGCGAAGAACAGGGTCAAGATCCAGAGCGCTGCTCTGTACCTGTTTACCCGCAAGGGCTTTCACGGCACAACCGTCCGTGAAATTGCCATCAGGGCGGGTGTCTCCATGGGCAATCTCTACACCTATTACGACACCAAAGAAGAGATTTTTATCGATCTTGTGCATCTTCTGGGCCGCAAGATGGAGACCCTTCGTCAGCGGGAGCTTATTCCCCTCATGGAAACTCTCGATTCGAATTCGCTTAGGACACTCGCGAAAGCAATCGGGCGCATTGTCTCGGAGAACCTTGACTACTGGCGGCTTATGTACATCGATGTGGTTGAGTTTCGTCATAAGCACTTCATTCATAGTTTTCGCGAGATCGCCGGAGGCCTGCGCACGTATGCGGGGGCGGTGATTCGCAACTCGAAAGTCAAGTTTCCTCCGGGGGTTGATCCCTCTCTTGCCTACACGGCCATTTATCTGCAATTTTTCACGTACTTCCTCACTGAGGAGCTTTTTGGAGCGAAGCGGCATCTCGGCATGAGCGATGACGAGGTGATCGAGCAGCTCATTCTCCTCTACACGGGAGGACGCATGATTTCGGATACAAAGGCAACAGCCGTCAGGCAAAGGAGAAAGAAATGAAAGGTACGAGGGGCGCTGCGTTTTTGTTCGTGGGAGCAGTGGTCTGTTTAACATGCATCTCCGGTGCACAAACTCCGACAACAGGTGCAATCGCGGGTCTCGTAAAAGACCCAAGCGGCGCCGTGGTGAATGGAGCGACTATCAGTCTCTCGAACGCCGCCGGCGTCCAGCGCGACACAACGGCTGACGTCAGAGGGCATTATGCATTTCTGCTGCTTCCGCCGGGAAGTTATAGCCTCAGGGTGAACAAGTCCGGCTTCAGCGAGACAGTTGAAGACGTCGCTGTGGGCATTACAGAGACGACCAG
>PLPU01000150.1:3204-6521 GCA_003159975.1 Acidobacteriaceae bacterium | reverse complement strand
TCTTCTGACAACTGGCGCCGGCCCGCTTCAGAGGTGCAGAGCATTTTCTGGTTGTTACGCGCACTTCTGCGGCTGGAGACGGAGCGTCTCCGGCAGCGCGGTGTCCGTCTGCAGGTCATTGGCCGGCGCGATCGATTGGGGAAACCGGTGCAGTGCGAAATCGACAAGGCTGAAAGCGCAACCGCAACCGGGCGACGCCTTCATCTACGCGTGGCCATCGACTACTCTTCCCGCGACGCGATCGCACGTGCAGCGATAAGCGCGGCCGATGTGTTTTCCCGAGAGCTGCGGCCCGCGGTCGATCAGATGGCATATGCGCTGATGCAGACCTTGACCGCGGAGAGCGGAGACGTGGATTTGCTGATTCGCACAGGCGGCGAGAAGCGTCTTTCCGACTTTCTGCTGTGGGAGTCGGCATATGCCGAACTTGTGTTTACGGATCGTATGTGGCCGGACTTTGATGCAGGTGACTTGGAAGCCGCACTGGAGGAATTCAGCCGCAGGGAACGCCGCTTTGGCAGTGTCCGCGAAACTGCCGCGCTCACGACGGGCGGTGCGCGATGATCGCTTCAGGTTCGCGTCTGCTGAGCAATCCACGCGCTATCGACGCCAAATTCATCCTGCCCGCTTTGACAGAGGCAACCGATCCGTACTGGCGTCCTATCAAGTACTCGCTGTTTCCTCCGCTCGGCCTGGCAACACTCGCCGCATACCTGGGTCCCGGCGATCGGGCGGTCATCGTGGACGAACATGTGGAGCCGCTGACCCTCAACGATCTGCCTGACCTGGTCGTCATCCAGGTCTACATCACCAACGCCTATCGCGCTTATAAGATCGCTGACCATTACCGAAGCCAGGGAGCTTTCGTCTGCCTCGGCGGACTGCATATTACATCGCTTCCCGATGAGGCAGCCATCCATGCGGACACTATTTTCCTGGGGCCGGGAGAACAGACTTTTCCGCAGTTTCTAGAAGACTTTCGCGCAGGCAAACCGGCGCGCGTCTACGCCTCTGCGTCAGGGCGTACGCTGGAGCGCGTTCCGCCCATTCGCCGCGACCTGATCAAGCCCGGCTATTATCTGGTACCGAACTCAATTGTTGTGACGCGCGGATGTCCTCAGCATTGCGACTTTTGCTACAAGGATGCGTTCTTTCAGGGTGGGCGCGGTTTCTACACGCAGCGGGTGGACGATGCGCTGGCCGAGATCGAGCGGTTGCCCGGCCGCCACCTCTATTTTCTCGATGATCATTTGCTCGGTGACCGGCGGTTTGCTGAGTCGCTCTTCGATGGCATGAAAGGGATGAGAAGGCTGTTCCAAAGCGCCGCTACAGTGGACTCCATCTTGCGCGGCGACTTAATCGAGCGTGCGGCGGAGGCTGGCCTGCGCAGTATCTTCGTCGGCTTTGAGACGCTCACGCAGGATAACCTCAGGCGAAGCAACAAGAGGCAGAACCTGGGCCGCGACTACAAGGCGGTAGCAGACCGCCTGCACTCGCTTGGCATCATGATCAACGGCAGCTTTGTATTCGGGATGGATGACGACGGTGAGGACGTGTTTCGACGCACGGTCGATTGGGCCATCGACTGCGGGATTACCACTGCGACGTTTCACATCCAAACGCCGTATCCCGGCACGCAACTTCACGCGAGAATGATGAGCGAAGGCCGCATGCTGACCCGCGACTGGAGCCTCTACGATACGAGGCATGTCGTTTATCGTCCGGCCAAACTCAAGGCAGAGGCACTGAAGGAGGGATACGACTGGGCCTATCGTGAGTTTTATCGGTGGAGCGCCATCGCGCGCGCATCGCTGCATCATGGCACGCTCAAGCACCAGGCCAAGCACTTGTTCTATGCCGCGGGATGGAAGAAGTTCGAACCGCTTTGGGACATGATGATTCGGGCTCGGCAACTCGCACGGGTGACGCCATTGCTTGAGGGTGTACTTTCGCGCGTAAGCCGTGGAAGGAAGACGAACCAGATCGAAACTGTCCGTGAAGCGTTTCCGATCCTATCTCCCGATGTTCCTCACGTGAAACAGGCTACGAACGATGCGTCGATACAGCGCAACGACCATGTCGACGCACTGCCTCCGACCAGTTATTCTTCAACCATCCATGACCGCACCTGATCATCTTCATCGAATTCGCATCTGGCTCGCCGTCTTCATCGCCGGCTTGATCCTGAGCGGCGTCACGGCCTTTCCTCTTCAAACGGAACTTGGCTGGCTTGTTTCCCGCCTTCATTCAAGTTCGTTCAGGCCGATCGCCGAATCCAGCAGGCTGCTGCCGTGGATTGAGCGTGTGAACGAGGGACTAACTATTACCAACAGCCGTTATCCCTTCCTTGCTTACGGTACAGACTGGCTCGCATTCGCTCACATGGTCATCGCAGTTGCGTTTATTGGTCCGTATATCGATCCTGTTCGCAACAAGTGGGTGATCACTTTCGGCCTGATCGCGTGCGCGGGAGTTTTTCCGCTGGCTCTCATCGCCGGTCCTAACCGCGGTATTCCGCTTCTGTGGCGTCTCATCGATTGCAGCTTTGGAGTTGTTGGCAGCATTCCGCTGTGGATCTGCAGGCGATCGATAGTGGCTCTGGAACGCTCGCGAGGGTGAGCACGGCCGGATCATTCCGGGTTCGATTCCTGTCACCGGCGCCAGCATTGTGGGTCGCCGCTTTTGTGGATTTCTGGCCGATCATGGAATCCACAGATCGAACTCAGAAATAATTACAAGTTAGCAGTTGACTTATGGTCTCGATTCGGGGTAAGTTGTAAGTGCAATGATGAACCGAGTCAATCACGGCTTTACGAAAGCGACCGCACAACCGCGGCATGGCGCTCCTATGTGATAGCTCAGGGGATTCTGAATCTGGATTCCATTTACCCTCTGAGCCATTAGGCCGGAGGGTTTTTAGTTTAATGGCGCTGATCTTAGATAGCTCAGCGGTGGGCGGTGTTGTGTAACTTTGCATTAATCCGAGATAGCTCAAAGGTAGAGCGGCTGCCTGTTAAGCAGCGAGACGTCAGTTCGAATCCGACTCTCGGAGCCAAGACTTGAGTTATTCCCGGTTCGTTCAACTGTGAGGACTGCACGCTCTGACTGTGCAGATGGGGGTTAGAATCCCTCGCCGGGAGCCAGCACTGAATTTGTTCTCGGATCGGCTAAATGGCAGGCCAGAGGCCTTTGAAGCCTCGAATGGATTGGGTTCGAATCCCCCTCCGAGAGCCAACAGGCGGTGGTCGTACAGCGGCCAGTACGGCGGTCTTCCAAACCGCACACGCGAGTTCGAGTCTCGCTCACCGCTCCAGTTT
>PLPU01000150.1:0-3195 GCA_003159975.1 Acidobacteriaceae bacterium | reverse complement strand
AGGCCGGTGCTACAACTGAATGCGTCGTATGAGGCCCTCCGCATCATACCGGCCATGCGGGCGCTGAAGCTGGTCACAACGGGCAAGGCAATGGTGGAGTTGGCTACGAACAAGGTCATCTACCCTGGGATTTACTTGCCAAGTGTTATCAGGCTGCTGGTGTACAAGCATGTTCCTGTCCGGATGCAGTTGACCACGCGGCGCAACATTCTGATGAGGGATGCGTACCGCTGCCAGTACTGCGGTCTGAAGTTTCATGGAAGCGAGCTAACACTCGACCATGTTATTCCCAGAGCGCAGGGCGGAAGGAACACCTGGGAGAACCTTGTGGCCAGTTGCCGCAAGGATAACCACCGCAAGGCGGATAGAACGCCTGAGCAGGCGGGGATGCCGCTGTTGCGCAGGCCCTTGCCGGCAAGCGTCCACACCGGCAGATTCATTCTGCGGTCGATGGGACTCGAAGTAAATGGGTGGGGCCGGTACTTGTACGCCGACTCCGATGGCGATCGTCGATTTGCTGTTCGCGGATGAAGATGGGCCGGTATAGCTCAAGCGGCAGAGCGGCGGTTTTGTAAATCGCAGGTTGGGGTTTCGATTATCTCTACCGGCTCCAACATGGAATTAGGTTACGGGGAATGAAGCCAAACGGCGCGGCGCGTGATTGTGGATCACGCTTTAGAGGATTCGACTTCCTCCATTCCCTCCAACGATTGTGGGCCGTGGAAGTGCTTGGGGTGCTTACCTCTCTTGCAAAGAGGATGGCAGATCGGTTCAATGCCGATACGGTCCACCAGGATTTGGCTTCGTAGCTCAGAAGGTAGAGCGTCACGTTGAAGGCGTGAGCGTCGCGGTCTCGAAATCCGCCGAAGCCACCAAGTTGTCTGCGCGTAGCCTAGCCTGGATTGAGGCACTCGCTTTCCTCCCCGCAAACATGGACCCATTTGCGGGGACCCCGGTCTGGGCGCGAGCTGACGGGAGTTCAAATCTCTCCGCGCAGACCAAAATTATGCACCTGTGGTGTGAACTGGATTAGCCGCCGCGCTACGAACGCGGGTTGAGGTTGATAGCCTCTATGCAGGTTCGAGTCCTGCCAGGTGCTCCAAAACTAAGTTGTACGGAAACAGCCGAATTGCAACAAGCAAGTAACTGCGGTACTCTGTAACTCGAGAGTGAGACTTATGCAGCAGACCGTAAAACACGGCATAACCAGAATGACCAAGCGGGTCATTTGGGGAGTCGTGTGTTGAGGGTCTGAGTGTATTTGTTCCTGTGCACCGGACCCGGCCCAGCGCCGGGTTTTTTATTGGTCTTTGACAATTCGTCGGGAAAGTGCGGGCGTAAGCTCAACGTCAAACTGTCGGTCTCCAAAGCCGAACTTGGGGGTTCAAATCCCTCCGCCCGCGCCAAGTTATGCCAGCGAAGTAGAAGTGGATATTGCGCAGGTCTCATAACCCTGTTGTAGCTGATTCGAGTTCAGCCGCTGGCACCACGTACGTGTAGCTGCTAGTTGGCATGTAGCCGCCGCCTTATAAGCGGCAGACTCCGGGTTCGACTCCCGGCACGTACACCATGAGCGCGTCGTATAGCGGCCGATTATACCTGCCTCTTAAGCAGGATGACGTTGGTTCAAATCCAACCGCGCTCACCATTTTGGGTACGTCATCCAAAGCCAGGAAACTCGCCTTTTAAGCGAAGAAATGAGAGTTCGAGTCTCTCCGTGCCCACCAGGTCATCCCTTCGATGAAGACCTATCGATGGGAACCCTGACCATGCAGCCGTCGTCCAATGCAGAAGACCTCCGCCTTCTAAGCGGAATGATGTGAGTTGAAGTCTCACCGGCTGCTCCAGTTTCGCCGCTCTAGCTCAATTGCAGAGAGCTCTTCGGTCCTAACGAAGCAGATCCCGGTTGGACTCCGGGGAGCGGTTCCAAGGTTGTGCGGGTGAAGCTCAAATGGATTGAGCGCAAGGTTCCGAACCTTGAGGTTGTGAGTTCAAGTCTCACCACTCGCCCCATGCGGACGTAGATTAGCGGCTAAATCGGCTGGCCTACACCCAGTTCATCGCAGGTTCGAGTCCTGCCGTCCGCACCAGCATCAAGGCCGAAACAGCTCAGTTGGGAGAGCGCCTGCCCGGCACGCAGGAGGTTGGCGGTTCGACTCCGCTTTTCGGCTCCATTGCGGAGTAGCTTAGTTGGTTCAAAGCACTCGATCGATAATCGAGAGACCAGGAGTTCGATTCTCCTCTCCGCAACCAGCTCCGTGGCCGTCACCAAGCGGCTTACCGTTCTGCTCACAGATCAGCGTGGGCGTTCCAGCGTTGCCCCGCTCAAGAGCGAATAGCAGGGCAACAAATCATCGCTGAGCGGTAGTTCGCGCTCCTCGCAGTCCTTCAGTCGGGAGCTCCACCGGAGGCGGCTTGAACTGTGCTTTATTGGCGTCGTCTACCACAGGCAGTTTCATTTGCTTTTCTTGCGAGCGTCTTTCCGTGATCGCTGTTCGAATCCCTCTCAGGGACAAGTATTGGTTCCGCTGCTCGCGGCGATCGGGTAAACCGCCGGCCCAATCCCGGTTTGGGCATTCCAGACTTTGACGGAAAGCTGATCGCCGGGCCTGATGCACCAGGCATGCGTTCCGTAGCTGCCGGAGAAGCCTGAGAGCACGATCTGGGTGTCGGTCCACGAGGAAACGGCCAGGGTTACGGCGGCCCCGCTGTGACCAGCGTTCCAGGAGGTTCCCGTGCTGTCGACCAGTTCGATATATTTCGAGTCGCCGGTGTAAGGTGACTGGGAGCCGAAGCCCGTGCCGTTGATGGTGATGGGCTGCGTCTGCTGCGGCAGGATTTGGCTGACCGAGTTGATGGCAACAGTGCATGTATTGGTACCGCTGCTGACGGCGATCGGGTAAATCGCCGGGCCATACCCGGTTTGGGCGTTCCAGACCTTGACCGAGAGCTGATCGCCGGGGCTGATGCACCAGCTGTGCGTTCCATAGGCGCTGCCGAAGCCTGAGAGCACGATCTGGGAGTTGGTCCACGAGGAGACGGCGAGGGTCACGGCGGCCCCGGAGTGGCCAGCGTCCCAGCCGCCTGCAGAAGTGTCAATCAGTTCGATGTAGTTCGAGTCGCCTGTGTAGGGGGCCTGTGTGCCGAAGTCTGAACCGCTGATGGTGATGGTCTGCGTCTGCTGCGGAAGGATCG
>PLPU01000156.1:23558-58339 GCA_003159975.1 Acidobacteriaceae bacterium | reverse complement strand
TCGCGGCAGGGAATGCACCAGCCGCAGCTTTCATGCGCGTAGAAGCTGATGGTGCGCAGTGCGAATTCAACGATGCAGGTCTGGTCGTCGATCACCACCACGCCGCCTGAACCGAGCATCGATCCGGCTTTGCCTACCTGGTCGAAGTCCATACCCAGGTTCTCAATCTCATTCGGTAACAGCACCGGCGTTGACGATCCGCCGGGCACGACCGCCTTGAGTTTGCGCCCGCCGCGAATGCCGCCGGCAACTTCGTAAATCATTTTCTTCAGGTTGTAGCCCATGGGCAGTTCGTACACGCCCGGGCGCTCGACATGGCCGCTGAGGCAGAAGAGACGCGTCCCGCCGTTGCGCTCGGAACCTGCAGCCGCATAGGCCGCAGCACCCATCTCAATGACGTGGGGAACGGAGGCGATGGTTTCCGCGTTGTTGATGACCGTGGGGCCGCCGTAGATACCGACGACGGCAGGGAAGGGCGGCCTGATGCGCGGTATTCCCCGCTTGCCTTCCAGCGACTCCATCAGCGCCGATTCCTCGCCGACCTCATAGGCGCCCGCGCCGGTCTGGGTGATGATCTGAAATTCTGCATCGGAGCCGAAGATGTTTTTGCCTAAAAAGCCCTTCGCGTAGGCGTCAGCAACGGCTTTTTCCACGATTTCCAGAAGATAGCGGTATTCACCCCGCAGGTAGATGAAGCCCATTTTTGCGCCGACGGCCAACCCGGCAATGATGGCGCCTTCGATTACCGCGTGCGGGTCATGGAGGAAGATCAGGTGATCCTTGCAGGTTCCCGGCTCGCTTTCGTCGCCATTGACCAGAACATACTTGGGCTTGGGATTTTGCTTGGGAACGAAGGACCATTTAAGTCCGGTGGGGAAGCCCGCACCGCCGCGTCCGCGCAGGTTTGAGGCTTTCATCTCGTTGATGATCCACTCGGGGCCTTGCGCGAGACACTTCTTTGCCGACTCGTAGCCGCCGAGCTCAATATAGCGATCGATGTTGGCAGCGCCCTTGCCGAAGCGGCTGCTGACGATCTTTACTTCGTCGGGATGGGAGACCAGTCTAGGCATGATTGCCCGCCCCTTCCGCCTTAGCTTTACCACGGTAATCGGCCAGAATGCCGGGCACGTGGTCGGGACTGAGTTCGTCGTGGAAGTCGTAGTTCACTTGAATGGCGGGAGCCCAGCAGCAGGCGCCTATGCACTCAACTTCTTCGAGAGAGAAAACGCCGTCGGCCGTTACACCCTTGTGGCCGATGCCGAGTTCTTCCTGGAAGCGCTCGTAAACATCGTATCCGCCGCGCAGCATGCAGCTGATGTTGGTGCAGACCTGGACGTTGAATTTGCCTGCCGGCTTGAAGCGCAGCATGGAGTAGTAGGTGGCGACGTTGCGCACGTCCAATTCAGTGATGCCGATGCGATGGGCGACTTCGGCGATGACTGCGTCGGAGAGGTAGCCGATCTCGTCCTGCGCGTAAAGAAGCATGGGAACCAGGGCCGAGCGGCGGACGGGATACTTCAGTACAAGCGCGTCAAAACGCGCCACCATTTCGGGAGAAAACAGGCTCATCGTGTCCGGGCTCATTTCCTGGGGACTCATAGCATCAGCTCCCGGGCCCAACGTTCCGCTGCCAAATCCATCGCTTCCTCGTCTACCGGGCCACGCAAATGTCCCGCCTCAGTCAATTCCAATTTGTAACTGCGCCCATCTTCGCGGTGCCAACTCACGGTTGCGCCCTCGCGGTGCAAATCAAGCCACTGCTCGCCGTGGCGTACCAGAATCCGTTCTTCGCCGAGCTCGACTGTTGCCTGGCGATTGCCGTTCAATCCGTGCGCCGCGGTGTAGCTGCGGAGCAGGGAAGCCAGCGATACCCAAAGCTCGCGATATAGAGCTTCATTTTCCATCCCACCTCAGTCGCCAGCCAGCATCCATCTGCAATGCAATTCCACCACTTTGTTCAATCGACGCTCCTCTGAATCACTTCCAACCAATTCAAAATCGTCCCACCCAGAGGCATGATACGAGATCGCGCCGCAGTCTCCCTCTTTGCTGTCACGGCGGCTTGCAAGGATTTCTGTAGTCCCCGAAAGAGTGAGCCACACCTGCCGCTTTGGAGCACCCGAACCGTGGACCGAAGAGATACTGAATCCTTCATTCGTGTCAGGACCAATTTCAAGCCGAACGTCCGATTGCCCTCTGCCTTGATTCAATTCCTTCATCAGCCCGATGAATGCCTCCTTCATCGATTGCAACAGCGGTGTGCGTCTTTCTTTGAGCATCGCAAAGTAAGAATCTTCCAAATCGCGCCCAGTAATACCCTTTTGGCGCGCTGCTTCCTCCCAGGGTGCGAATTGCACTGGCGAACTCAACGGTCAATCTCCCCCAGCACGATATCAATCGAACCAATCACCGCGACCACGTCGGCCAGCATACGGCCCTGGCACATGGTTTCAAGCGCCTGCAGCGTGGCAAACGACGGATAGCGCATGTGCACGCGATAGGGCTTGGCGGTGCCGTCGGAAACCACGTAGTAACCCATCTGCCCGTGTCCCGATTCAATGCCCTGGTAGACCTCACCGGCCGGCACTGCAAATCCCTCGGTCACAATTTTAAAGTGATGGATCAGAGACTCCATCTGCGTCTTCATCTTTTCGCGATCGGGCAGTACGATCTTGGGCGCGTCAGCCTTGATCGGCCCTTCGGGCATGCCGTCAAGGGCCTGCTGAATGATCTTCGTGCTCTCGCGCATTTCTTCAAGACGAAGCAAATAGCGTGCCCATACATCGCCGTCTGTCGAGGTCGGCACCTTGAATTGGAATTTCTCGTAGCTGCAATACGGCATGTCGCGGCGCAGGTCGAAATCGATGCCAGAGGCGCGCATGACTGGGCCAGTAACGCCGAGAGCGATGGCGTCTTCCTTCGAAAGATAGCCAACACCCTTGAGCCGGTTTACGAAAATCGGATTGCCAGTGAGCAGGTTGGAATACTCATCGATCTTTTCCGGAAACGTCGAGATGAAGGCCTGGATGCGGGCGAATATGTCCAGCGGCGGCTCCAGCGCAAGGCCGCCGATGCGGAAGTAGCTGGTCATCATCCGCTGTCCCGAAACCATTTCGAAGATGCGCAAAATGTCTTCGCGCTCGCGGAATGTGTAGAGGAAAACGGTCAGCGCGCCGATATCCATGGCGTGCGTGCCCAGCCAGATCAGGTGCGAGTTCAGGCGGGTCAGCTCGGTGAGCAGCACACGGACCCACTGGGCTTTCTCGGGAATTTCGAGTTGAAGCAGCTTTTCGACGGCCAGGCAGTAACAAAGGTTGTTGGCCATGGGGCCAAGGTAGTCGACGCGATCGGTGAGCGGGACGACCTGCTGATAAAACTTTGCTTCGCAGGTCTTCTCGATGCCAGTGTGCAAATAGCCGATTTCGGGATAGAGGCGAACGATGATTTCGCCGTCGATCTCGAGGACCAAGCGCAGAACGCCGTGTGTGGACGGGTGTTGCGGGCCCATGTTGAGGACCATGTGCTGGTCTTTGGATCCTTCCGCCAAAGGGGCTTCGAGGATGGGTGTGCCAATCAACTCTGTCATCAGCGATACCCCTCCACCGGATAGTCCTTGCGCAATGGATGTCCAACCCAGTCGTCCGGCATCATGATCCTGCGCAGATTCGGATGGCCTTCGAAGCGAATGCCGAAGAGATCGAAGACTTCGCGCTCATAGTAGTTGGCCGCCGGCCAGACGGGCGTGATGGACTCAACCGACGCGCTCTCTTCATACACCAGCGCGCGCAGGCGAATGCGTTCCTTGTAGGCGTGCGACAGGATGTGATAGCTCAACTGAAAACGAGGTGACGAAGGGAACCAGTCGACTGCGGTCATGTCTTCAAAGAAGTTGTATCCGGCAGCCTGCACGGTGGCGGCGGCGGCGCGAATTTGGTCATTGGCGATGGTCAGTGTCAGCTCATTGCGGTCAAAGGTCGCGTCGGTGAGCGCCAGCGCATTCCATTCGAGAATCGCTTTGAGAGCAATGTGATCAGGAAGGCCCTCAAGCACAGCCGCCTTGCCGATGAGCGAGTTGTTGGTCGTCTGGCCCATGTTAGAGATCCGCCCTGTCGTTGCTCCAGTTGAGGATACCCTTGCGCACGATGTAGTAGAGTCCGACGCCGACAAAGCCGAGATAGACCAGCATCTCCCAGAAGCCGAAGAGCCGGCTCCCCGTGATGTGAGGAAGCTGGCGATAGATCACCGCCCACGGCATCATGAAAACCGCTTCCACGTCGAACAGGATGAACAGGACGGCAACCATGTAGAAGCGCACGCTGAATCGGCCGCGCGCGTCGCCTACGGCTTCGATGCCGCATTCATATGCAGCCAGCTTGGTTTTGGAGTTGCGGTGCCGTCCGATGAACCAGGAGGCCGCAACCATTCCCGCGCCAAGACCAAATGCAGCAAGAATCTGCATCAACAGCGGTAGATATTGCCAGTAGTAAGGAATAATCGCCGCCCAGTCCGGAAATGTCCGGTAGAATTGCCCCCGCTTCGCCGTAACCCGGATTGGCTTCGATCGAAGAGGACGCTAGCTTGAGCTTAGGTTTTCGGGCTCATCCCGTCAAGGCAGAGACGTGAAAGGATACCGGAAAACGCGAGTGGAAGAGCGAATTGGCAGGGCTACGCGGGATGCACACTCCTTTTGGGATTGTTTCGCGTTGGGGTGAAACCTTGGATGAAACAAGGAATCTATCGTTCTGTTGGGCAAGATGAATCGGGCAGCCACGTTCTCTCGCTCCCTGGGTTGAACCGCTTGGGAGCACAGTCGTGAGGAGCGTCACATCGTTTCCCGAATTGGATCGAGATAATCTCGGTGGTCGAAGTTGGGACACGGTACGTTCGTCATCTGAAAAAGAATGTGCAGCGGCCGAAGAACAAGGTGAGGATGGACACCATGGCAGCTTCCACGACAACCGGTTTTTACATTCAGGCTTCTTCACCAGCCGCCACTGCTGCTGTACGGGCGAACGCACCGCGCCGACGCCGCATTACTCCCCGGGCGGGACATGCGTTGGAAATCCTGGGCCACGCGATTGAATACCTTGCAGACGAGATTGTGCACGATGGGCTCTCCCTTCCTGCCAGCAACGGGCGAGTGACGGCGGTGCAGTTGCTGATGACGCTAAATCGTCAGGTGTACTTCGAGTGTCCGGAGGTGCCTACTTTCGGCGAGCGTTGCCGCTCTCTCCTTCACCTGTGAAAGCCGTTTCTCCTATTGCCCGAGGGCAAGAACTGCGAAGAGAATCAACCAGGCCAATCCCATGGCGTGCCAGTACCATGTGGTGGCATCGACGGCCACCTGGCGGTATTCGACTCGCTTAAGAAGGTTCAAAGCCGCCAGGCACAGAATCAGCGCCAGGACGCCGGCAACCAGGTGGGCGGCGTGCAGGCCGGTGATCATATAGAAGAAGTAACTTGCCGGAGTAGACGCTCGATCGAAGGCGAACCCCTGCGCCGTCAACTGCCTCCACGCCATGGCCTGCCCGATGAGGAACAGCGACCCGAAAAGGAGTGTTGCTGCTATCCACGGGAGGGTGCGGCGTAGCGCAGGCCGACCCAGCCCCAGCCACTCCTCCAGTACATCGATCTCGCGGAAGATGCTTCGCCGTGCCCATTCCATGGTCAGGCTGCTCAGCAATAGCGCCGCGGTATTCAAATACAGGATTGGCGGCAACTGGACTGGATGCCAGTCGCCGATCGGTTGGAGCGTGCGCGGGTCCATATGAAAGCTCGCCTGGCGGGCATAAAAGACAATAACCAGAACGGCAAAGAACACCATGTCGGTGGCCAGGAAAAGAAAGACGAAAAACCGAATGCGGTGGAGGAGTTCGCGTGGACCGCGGCGTTCATTTTTCCAGTCGTCATCTCCGCCGCCGCCCCCTCCACCGGTCGGCCGGCGGTCAACGGGCGGTTTGCCGCCGATTCCCGGCTCTTTCCGTTCCGTTTCTCTGGAGGTGGGGGTAAAAATGGACGGCATAAGGGGCACCCGTGGAAATGAGACTACTCCACTTTTTCTTGGACGCATACGGATTCCAAGAGGATGGATTGAATTTGGCGAAACCGTGCGCTTCAGTTCAGGTCAAGAGCCCGATTCAGGCGGAGCTGTCTATCGTGCGCGTCCTGCGGCAACGGTCCTCACAAATAACTGATGCACGCGCCGGTCGGAGGAGAGCTCGGGGTGAAAGGTCGCCGCCATTATCAGGTGCTGCCTGACCAGGGTAGGGGAAGCATCCCGAAAAGCGAGCACTTCGACGCCCGGGCCGGTCGAGACGATCCGCGGTGCACGGATAAAGACCATCTCCAGCGGACCCCCGGGAAGCTCGGTTTGGGCGGTCAGGATGGTGGAGTCGATCTGACGGCCGTAGGCGTTGCGCTCCACGACGGCATCGAGCACGCCCAGAGAGCGCTGCGGCGGATTCACAACTTCCCGAGCCAGTAGAATTGCGCCGGCACAGGTGCCGAAGACCGGTTTTCTGCCGCAGAACTCCTGCAGAACTTCGAAGAAGTTCAGCTTCTCAAGGAAGCGGAGGACGGTGGTGGATTCGCCGCCGGGAAGAATCAGGCCGTCGAGGCCGGCGAGCTGGTCCGGCTTTCGCACCTCGACCGGCTCAGCTCCCGATTCGGAAAGCGCCTCGGCGTGGGCGGCGTAGTCGCCTTGGATGGCCAGGACACCGATGCACGGCAGCGTATTCTCCTGATTCAAACCAGGCTCTCCTATTGATTGGTGATTTCCAGCACCGGCACAGGGCACCGCACGCTTGCGACTTCTTCCCCGTGGGAAGAGGCGAAGCCCGTGCGAGCGGCTAGCGAGCGTCCCCCGGACCGCACGTGCTCACCAGCCGCGGGTTTGGAGGAGTTGGGACTCTTCTAAACCGGCGGCGGCCAGGCCCTTCATGGTGCCGGTGACCTGTTCGGCGACTTCGGTCAGGATCTTCGGATCATTGTAGTGGGTTGTGGCCTGGACGATGGCCTTGGCGCGGGAGACGGCTTCTTCGCGCTCCTCGGGGTTGCGCGGCGTGCCAACCTCTTCCTTGGAGCAAAGGCCAACTTCAGCGTCACTGGCGGTCCAGTTCTCCACGTCGAGCGGCGTGGCGCGCTCTTTCATAAAGATTCCCGAGCCGACGAAGATGGCTTCCGCGCCCAGTTGCATCATCAGCGAGGCGTCGGCGGGGGTGGCGATGCCGCCGGCGGAGAAGTTCGGTACTGGCAGTTTGCCGGTCTGGGCAACCATCCGAATCAGTTCGTAGGGTGCCTGGTGGTCCTTGGCAGCCTTGTAGAGCTCCTGCTCGGAGAGGATGGTCAATGCGCGCATCTCACTGGTGATCTGGCGCATGTGCTGCACGGCGTGGACCACGTCGCCGGTGCCTGCTTCGCCTTTGGTGCGGATCATGGCCGCGCCCTCGGCAATGCGCCGAAGAGCCTCGCCCAGATTACGCGCGCCGCAGACGAAGGGCGTGGTGAAGGCGTGCTTGTCGATGTGGTGCGCCTCGTCGGCGGGGGTCAGGACTTCACTTTCGTCGATGAAGTCGACGCCTAACTCCTGCAGAATCTGCGCTTCGGCGAAGTGGCCGATGCGGGCCTTGGCCATTACGGGAATCGAGACCGCCTGGATAATCTGCTTGATCAGGCTGGGCTTGGCCATGCGGGCCACACCGCCCTCGGCGCGAATCATCGCAGGCACGCGCTCCAGAGCCATCACCGAAGTGGCGCCGGCCTCCTCGGCGATGCGGGCCTGCTCCACGTTCATTACGTCCATGATGACGCCGCCCTTGAGCATCTCCGCCAGACCCACCTTCAGGCGCAGAGTGGTTCCGGTAAAGCTCTTGCTTCCATTCGCTTCCGACATTGTCTTCGACCTCGATTCAAGACGGCGTCCGGGCTCGGTTGAGGCCGGGAAATCCGCAATTTCCTGTCAACTTCCAGTGTAGCAGCGATGCAGGTTTCTGGTGTTACAAAGCAGAACGTGCTGAAAGGGTCGTTGAGAAGCTGTCGCATAAATGATCTTGCACCCCAAGATCGTCCCTCAGGGGTAAAGCCCCGCGGTTTTTGCGGCCTTTTCGTCACGGCTGAAGTCGCGCCTTTTTAAGAGGCAATTTATGAGACCGATCCTAGAGCGGTTTCGATTCACCTGTTGACCTTTGAAGATCATGCGAGGTGGCATTTTCTTGGGAAAAATGCCACTTGGCCTCAAGCTTTCTGTAAAGAGCGGAATCGAAACCGCTGCAGCGCATGAGTTTTTCCCAATCTGTCTGTCTCGCTTCTGGTCATGTTTCTGCATGTTTCCTAAGCGATGGCAATCGCACAACCACTGCCGGCGCCGCCAACGCGGCCTGTTCAGCAACCGAAAGCGGCAGGCGGCAACGAGGCTGCGGCGGAACAGGCGCTGATCCCATCCCCTCCGCAACCGGAGGAAGAGGATCTGATCGAGCTGAAAGGGCCGCTGGGCCGCCTCCCCGTGGAGCTGGAGGTGGCAGTGCCCGCGCGGGAGTTTCGGGTTCGTAATCTGCTGGCCCTTGGGCCCGGCAAGTTGATTGAGACTCAGTGGGCCCACGGTGAAGATCTGCCGCTGGCCGCGGGCAATGTGCAACTTGCGTGGAGTGAGTTTGAGGTGGTGGATGCGCAGTTGGCGGTTAGGATAACCCGGCTGGCGTAAAAAGTGCGGCATTCAGCCGTCAGCTTTTAGCTCTCAGCCTGAAGGCCGGGGAGCTTGGCAGTTGGAGCCAGGGCGCAACCGAGTTGGAAACATGGAGTCAGGAAAGGCCGGGGAATGAGGTTCGAAAAGGATGGAGGGATGGGCAAAGCAGCGGCAGGCGGGCTGGCCGGTTGGCTGCTGGAGAAGTTGCGGCGGACTCCACGTTCGAGGCCGCGGCTGGCGCTTCTCGAGCGCATCGCGCTGGCGCCCCGGCAGTCGCTGGCGCTCATTGAGGCGGATGGCAGGCGGTTCCTGGTGGCGACCTCGCCGGAGGGCGCGCCTGTGTTTTATGCGCTGGATGCCCCAGCGCGGGCAAACGGCGAAGTTCTTCGCGATGAAGCGCCACGCTCAACATCCGATTTTGGACCGCGTTTGCCCCAGCCAGCAGCCAGGGCTCGCAAGTCGAGGGCCGTATGGTAGGCCTTTGGATTGCGGCTCGGGTGGCATCCGGCGTTCCCGCGCCTTTGTTGCCCGACCTGAACGCGCGTCTGCATTCCGGGGATTCAACTCCCTGGACGATTCTCTTCGTCCTGACACTGATCACTCTGTTGCCCGCGATCCTGATGGCCATGACGCCGATGGTGCGCCTGCTGGTGGTGTTTCACTTTCTGCGCCAGGCGCTGGGCACGCAGACCGCGCCCTCCAATCCGACGCTGATGGGCCTGGCGCTGATGATGACCTGGTTCCTCATGACGCCGGTGCTCAACCAGGTTGACCAGCAGGCGGTTGAGCCTTACCGCGCCGGCCAAATGACGGGTTGGGAGGCGATTGATCGTGGAGCCCAGCCGATCAAGCTCTTTCTGCTCCGCTATGCGCGGGAGAAAGATCTGGCCCTGTTTACGGCGGCAGGCCAGATTCCGCGCCCCAACACGCCCGCCGATTTGCCCATGCGCGTGGTGGTTCCGGCTTACATTCTTTCGGAGCTGAAAGCCGGCTTCTCAATTGGCGCGGTGCTCTTTTTACCTTTTTTGTTGATCGACATGGTGACCGCGTCGATCACCACTTCCATCGGCATGTTTCAGTTGCCGCCGGTGGTGATCTCTACGCCCTTGAAGATTCTGCTGTTTGTGATGGTGGATGGCTGGAACCTGCTGGCCAACTCGCTGTTGAAAAGCTTCTAAGGAGGCCCGATGACGCCTGACCTGGTTGCCGAACTGCTGCGCCAGCTCATGAAAGAATCCATGATCCTGGCAGCGCCTGTGCTGATTGCCGCTGCCTTGTTGAGCTTCCTGCTAAGCCTGGTGCAGACGCTGACCAGCCTTCAGGAACAGTCGCTTACCAGTGTCCCGCGCCTGGCTGCTGTAGCGCTGATTCTCTTGGTGGGAATGCCATGGTTCCTGGGGCGCATGGCGGCTTATACCCGCATGTTGCTTGTCGATCTGCATCGCTACCTGGGGTGAGAAATCTGAAGGCTGAGAGCTAAACAACAATGGCCGATTGGACAACATTTCTAAGCGCAATGACGCTGGTCCTGGTCCGGGTCAGCGGGATGGTCGCCTTTGCGCCATTCTTCTCCTCCACGGCGCTTCCGATTCGCACCAAGGCGGTGTTTGTCGGAGCGGTTGCTTACCTGCTGGCGCCGCTGGTGGCCGCGCTCCCGCATGCGCAGGTGTCGATGGGCTTTTCGGCGCTGCTGGGTGAGCTAGCGGTGGGCCTGGTCTACGGCCTCACGCTTACGCTGCTGAACGAGATGATGCTGTTTGCCGGTCAGATCGCAGGCGTCCAGTTCAGCTTCTCGATGGTCAACCTGCTGGACCCGACATCCTCCATCCAGACGCCGCTGCTGGGCGACCTATTTCAACTGATGGGAACGCTGGTGGTAATCTGCGCCGGCCTGGACAGGATACTGCTTGCCTCGATGGTGCGCAGTTTCCGTGTGGCCCCGCTGGGCAGCTATGCTCTGGCGCCAACGACCGCGCTGGCCGTTGTTCGCGCGGCAGGAGGAATTTTTCTGGCCGCGATAGAACTGGCCGCGCCGGTGCTGGCGGCGACCATGCTGGTTGAGGTTGCCGTGGCGCTGTTGGGCAAACTTAGTCCGCAACTTCCGGTGATGAACCTTACCGTGCCACTGAAGACCCTCACCGGATTTGCGCTGCTGACCGGTTCGCTGGCCCTGTGGCCGCGGTTCATCGAGGCGCGTTTTGGTGGACTGCTGGATTTGGCCGAGCGGCTGATCTCCGCTCCGGGCGCCCTTTCGGCCCCGGGACTGAGAGGGTAACCCATGCCCGGAGAGCGCACCGAACAGGCAACGCAGCACCACCGCGAACAGGCGCGCAAAGAAGGCGACGTGCTGCATAGCCGTGAGCTCTCGGCTGCGGCGGGAACCCTGGCCGGTGTTCTGACCCTGGGCGCGCTGGGCAACCGCATGTTGATTTCCTGGCGGGACACTTTTGCTGCCTTTCTAGCTCTCGGAATGCCTGCGCGCTGGGAGCCGTCGGAAATCCAGCCAACGCTCTACGCCCTGCGTCGGCTGACGCTTGGTCTGCTCGGAGTTCCTGGCGTGGTGATGGCGGTGGTGGCAGCGGGCGCTCTTGGAGCGGGAATTCTGCAAACTGGCGGCGTGAATTTCTATGCCGGTGCGATTGGCTTCAAGCCGGACCGCATCAACCCGATCTCCAACATCAAAAACCTGTTTTCCCTGCGCGCCGCTTCTCGCCTCGCCAAGTCGCTGATTCCTGCCAGCATGCTGGCGGTCTTTGCTCTGCAGCGCATCGGCCGGCAACTGACCCTGCCCCCGTTTTCCACTGCGCGCCTGGAGATGCTGGGCTCAGACGTCTACGGCCTACTGCTTGCCACCGCGTGGCTGCTCTTCGGCTGGTCGGCTATCGACTACCTGGTGGAGTGGCAGAGTCGCGAGTCGCGGTTGAAGATGAGCCGCGAAGACATGCGCGAGGAGATGAAGCAGACCGAGGGCAATCCGCAGATTCGGGGCCGCATCCGCAACCTGCAGCGGCAGGCGCGCCGCCGCAGGGTCAAGAACGACGTCGCGCATGCGGCCGTGGTGCTGGTCAACCCCACCCACTATGCCGTGGCTCTGGGCTTTGACTTCGGCACCATGGAGGCGCCGAAGGTGATGGCCAAGGGCCGCAATCTGCTGGCCGAGGAGATCAAGGCCGAGGCCCGCTGGGCGGGTGTGCCGATTATCGAGAACCCGCCGCTGGCGCGTTCGCTCTACCGCTCGGTCGAGGTGGGCCAGCCGATTCCGGTGGATCTCTATGCCGCGATAGCCGCCATTCTCGCTTATCTCTATCGCCAGCGCGTGGAGGCGGAGCTACGCGATCGCCGCGCCCGTGAGACGGCTGCGCGAGCCAAGGTTCAGGAACAGGCGGCACGGAATAGTGGTGCGCCGCCGTCGAGAGGAAGAAACTCATGAGTACAAACGCGGTGGCCCTCGGCTCCATTCACGGCCAATCCCAATCGATCTGGCAGCGACTGCGAGAGGTGCTGCTGCCGCTGGCTGCCATCAGCGTGATCTTTGTGATGCTGGTTCCGCTGCCGGCCGCGGGTCTCGACTTTCTGCTGGCGCTCTCGATGGCTGCGTCGATTATTGTCTTCCTCTCCGCGGTGCAGATCCGGCGGGCAGTGGAACTGAGCGTCTTTCCCACCTTGTTGCTGCTGCTGACCCTCTTTCGCCTGGCTTTGAACATCGCCTCAAGCCGCCGCATTCTGCTGCACGGCTCGGAAGGCACCGCGGCAGCCGGGAAGGTCATCGAAGCCTTCGGCCAGTTCGTGGTCGGCGGTAATTATGTGGTCGGCTTCGTACTGTTTCTGGCTCTGATCGCGATTCAATTCTTAGTCGTTTCACATGGGGCGGTCCGCACCGCCGAAGTCACCGCTCGATTCACGCTCGATGCCTTGCCGGGCAAGCAGATGGCCATCGACGCGGACATGAACGCCGGCCTGATCGACGAAGCGGAGGCTCGCCGCCGGCGGCAGGGCATCGCGCGCGAAGCCGAGTTCTACGGCGCCATGGACGGGGCCGCACGCTTCAATCAGCGTGATTCGCTGGCCACTATCCTGATTACCGGCATCAACATCATCGCCGGCTTGCTGATCGGTACCCTGCAGCAGGGCATTGAACTGGGCGAGGCTGCGCGCACTTATACAGTTCTGACCGTAGGCGACGGTCTGGTCACTCTGATTCCGTCGTTGCTGGTATCCATTGCGGGAGGAATTACGCTGACCCGCGCCAACTCCGCCGGCATGCTGGGCGGAGAGATTAAGCAGCAGTTATTGGGCCGTCCGTCCACGCTCTACATGGCCAGCCTGGTTTCGGCTGCGATGTGCCTGATTCCGGGACTGCCGAAGTTCGCGTTCCTGGCTGTTGCCGGGGGGCTCTATTGGGGCGCACGTCGCGTCGCCGCCCATCCCCAGGCAGCTGCTCCCGTGGAGTCGGCAGCCGTCGAGAAAAAGAAGGCCGACCAGGCGCAGGGCTCCGACCTGGCCAACCTTCTGCGTCTTGAAGAGCTGACTCTGGAGATCGGATTTCAGTTGATTCCCCTGGTCGACGAGAAGCAGGGCGGGCAATTGCTGAGCCGGGTCCGTTCGCTGCGCCGCCATCTTTCGGCCGAGCTGGGCTTTCTGGTGCCGCCGGTGCATATCTCAGACAATCTCCGCCTGAGGCCGCGGGAATACCTGCTGTCGCTGCGCGGCCTGGAAATTGGCCGCTGGCAGACCGAGGGGGCGATGCTGCTGGCTGTCTCGGGGGACCCTGGACGCAGGCCCCTGGCAGGCAAGGATGCCCGCGAGCCGGCATTTGGAGTCCCGGCTGTCTGGATTGCCCCTGCGCTTGAGGACCAGGCCATCGCTGCCGGCTACTCGGTGGTCGATGCGGTCACCGTAATTACGACCCATCTTGGGGAACTTGTGCGCAAGCACGCGTACGAGCTGCTGGGACGCGCGGAGACCAAGCGGCTGATGGACTCGCTCAACGAGAGCCATCCCAAGTTGCTGGAGGAACTGATGCCCAAGCTGCTCTCGCTGGGAGAGATCGAACGGGTGCTCGAGCAACTGCTGCGGGAGCGGGTTTCCATTCGGGACCTGGGCTCAATCCTCGAGGCGTTGCTCGAGACCGCGCCCGTGAACAAGGGCCTGGTGGCTCTGGTCGAGGCTACACGGCAGGCGCTGGGTCGAAGGCTGGTCCGGCCGCTGCTCGACGGCGAAGGCCAACTGCCGGTTCTGCTGCTCGAACCGGCGCTCGAAGAGGAGATTCTGATTACCCTGACGCCGGAGATCAGCCAGCGGCTTCTGTCTGCTTCCGGGACACCGGCGACACCGCTGGTTCGCCGCCTCGCCGATTCTTTGAGGCAACTTATCGGCACCAGTTCCGCTGCGGCCCTCCCCGTGCTCCTTTGCCCTAGTCCTGCCCGCTACCACGTGAAGCGTTGGCTGGAGCCGGTGTGGCCACGTCTGGCGGTGGTTGCCGCCGGAGAAATTCCTCCAGAAATACGTCTGCGGCCGGTAGGAACAGTGCGTTAAGTGTTGAGGGCTGGGAGCAGTTCGACGAAGGGACTTGAGATGGGAAGCGACAGCGTTGGAGCCGTTGGGAGCAAGCGGGGATTGGGCAGGAATGACGGGTATCCGCCCGCTGCCGCGGGAGCCCAGGTTCTCTCTGGCGAACAGGAGCGGGTTTTGCTCGAGCATCTGCCGATTGTGCGCTTCCTCGCGCGCCGCATTCACGAGCGCCTGCCGCAGCATGTGGACATCGAGGACCTGGTCTCTGCCGGAGTGGTGGGGCTGATGGATGCTTTCGCCAAGTTCGATCCCGGCAAGAAGGTGCAGTTCCGCAGCTATGCGCAGTTCCGCATCCGGGGAGCAATTCTGGACAGCCTGCGCACGCTCGACTGGAGCCCGCGCGAACTGCGCCGCAAGGGCCGCGCTGTCGAAGAGGCAATCCGGGTGCTGACGGCTCGGATGGGTCGCGCCCCCGGTGAAGCCGAAGTGGCGGCCGAGATGGCGCTGGGCCTGGATGAGTATCAGCAGTTGCTGGGGGATCTCAAGGGTCTGGAGATCGGCACGCTGCATGTGGAGCGCAATGAGGACTCCGGTGAGGAGCAGTTGGCCTACGTCCCGGGCAAGCCGGAGGAGGATCCGCTCTTTCGCTGCCTGCGGGGCGAGCTCGAAGAGCGGCTTACCGGCGCCATTGCCAACCTGCCCGACCGGGAACGCCTGGTAATGACCCTCTACTACTACGAAGAGATGACCATGCGGGAGATCGGGCTGGCGCTCGGGGTGGTCGAGTCGCGGGTCTCCCAGGTGCATGGTTCGGCGGTGGTGCACCTCAGGGCCGCACTCAAGGATCTGGCGGCGCACGGCGCGTTTGAGCGAAACTTGCCGCGCAAGGCGCAACCGCGGTGTTGAGGAAGCAGGCAGTTTTTCTGCCGGAAGAAGCGCAATGAACAGCGAGAGAGGTCGAGGAGGCCGCAATTGACGGAGAAGATGCTCAAGCAGGACGAGATTGACGCTCTCTTTGAGGCGGCAAGAACCTCAATCCCGGAAGCGTCAAGGCCGGAGGTGCGGGCGCGCGTAGTGCCTTATAACTTCTCCTCGGCCGGCCAGATCTCTACCGACCAGTTGCGTGCCATCAGCATGTTGAATGACCTCTTCGCCCGCAATCTGACCCACAATCTGGCTGCCTGGCTGCGCACCCGCTTTCAGGTGAACCTGGTTTCGGCGGAGCAGATTCAATTCAATGAATTCGTCCTGCGCATTCCGGAGATCAGCTATGTGGCGTCAGTGCGCCTGGAGCCGCTGGGGGCGCTCTCCGTTCTGCAACTCGATCTGGCCCTGGCGCCGCCGGTCATTGACCTGCTGCTGGGCGGCGACGGCAAGGACGGGCCGCTGCGCGAACTGACTGATATTGAGGAATCGATTCTGGGCAGCGTGGTTGAGATTATCTGCCGTGAGCTGACCGTGGCATGGCAGCCGGTGGGGCTGAGTTTCAATTTCGAGCGCCGCCAGATGCAGACCCAGGTGGCAAGAATTATGTCGGTTACCGAAAAGACCCTCTGCCTCAGTTTTGAGATTCGCATGCCGCACAGCGCGGGGCTGCTCAACCTGGCCTTTCCCGCGGTGGTGGCCAATACCATCCTGCGGCGGCTGACCTCGGACTGGAGCCGGCGTCGCCGCCACGGCGGGGAAACAAGGGAACGGATGGAGGCGGCGGCTCGGCGGATTCATTTTGGAGGTTCGCTGCAGCTTCCCACCTTCCGGCTGGCGGCCAGCGCCATTGAAAGTCTGGAGCCGGGCACAATCCTTCGCTTCGACCTTCCCGCCAACACGTCACCCGAGTGGCGAGTCGGCGGCCAGGCGCTCTCCCAGGCGCAGGCTATCCGCCAGGGCCCTCATCGCGCCGCGCGTATTGAACGCGCGTTCAATGAGGTGGAAGCATGAAAACGTACCTCGAGTGCTGGATCGGCGCAGCGGAGGCCCTCTTTTCGCAGGCCCTGGCGGGAGAACCCAAGCTGGTTGAGTCGCTACCCAAGCCACTTGCGGCGGGCTCTTTTGGCTTCGCAGCCACCGTTTCGGGAGAGGTGGAGGGACACTTTGCGGTGCTCCTTGACGCCGGAATCCTGGAGTCGCCGCTGGTGGGCGAAGGAGTGGACCAGCGCGCCGGGTGGGGCGAACTGCTGCGCGAGGTGGCCGATGCCGCTGCCGGGGAATTGCTGGCCAAGACTGGGAAGAAATGCCGCGTCGAGAAATTCGAGGAGACGTCGTCCGAAAGCAAAGTATCGTTGGCCTTCCAGTTGAATGGCGGGGATCGCTCCTGGACGATTCTGGTCCTGGACGAGGTGCGCGCGCAAAAACCGGCGGCCACGCCGGAAGCGATCAAACCGGCCGCGCCTCCCTCATCGCCGTCCGCTGCGGACCCAAGTTCCATTCAAATCCCAGGGCCAGCCTCGAGCGCAGGCCTTGAACTGCTGCTCGATGTGGAGCTCGAGGCCACGCTTCGATTTGGCTGCCGCGAGATGCCGCTGGGCGAGATTCTCGACCTGGGACCTGGCGATGTGGTGCAACTGGACAGACACGTCAACGATCCCGTGGATCTGATTGTCGGGGACAAGATTGTGGCCCGTGGCGAGGTGGTGCTGATCAACGGGAACTTCGGTTTGCGGGTGACCGATGTGGCCTCGCCCAGGAAGCGGCTGGAGAGCATTCGATGCCTCTTCTGAACCGGAAGCAGGAAGGTGAAAGGTCGGCACCTGTTCGCGACCAGACCTCCGGCGCCCGGGGTCAAGAAGAACCGGTCCTCATGGCACACTCTTTGGACGGGGCAAGAGGCCTGTTCCAGGAACCGCGCAGGAGCCTGTTGGCAACCTGTGCCAATCCGGTCTGCGCTTCGGGCTGGCTGCATCTATGGCGCAGCCACTCGACGCCCGTTTTTGAAGGCGGCTGGAACTGTTCGGCGTCCTGCACACGTGCCCGAGTGCAGGCCGCGGTGTGGCGGGAGATGGATGGCGCGAGCAGTGTGGAGGAGAGCCACCGCCATCGTATTCCGCTTGGCCTGACGATGCTTGAACAGGGGTGGATCACCGCAGGCCAGTTGCGCCAGGCGCTGGACGCTCAGAAAGAGGCTGGGGCGGGCCGGCTGGGCGTCTGGCTGGTCAGTAAACAGGGGGTAAGCGAGCAACTGGTGACCAGGGCGCTGGGATTGCAATGGAGTTGTCCGGTGTTGCCGGTCGAGTTCCATGAAGCCGAGGCGCTCACTGCGCTGGTTCCGCGCCTCTTTGTGGACGCCTTTGATGCTCTGCCGCTGCGCCTGGCAGCCGGCAAGCTGCTTTATCTGGGATTTGAAAACCGGCTGGATCCGGTGCTGGCCCTGGCCGTCAAGCGCATGACGGGGCTGCGTGTGGAGAGCGGCCTGGTGCCGGGATCGCTGTTTCGCGCCGCGCACACACGGATGTTGGGCGCGAAGTTTCCTCCGGTCGATCTGATCGAGGCCGCCTCGGAGACGGCGCTGGTCGACGTGCTGGCAAAGGCGGTGGAGCGGGTGCGGCCCGCCGAGTCGCGCCTGGTCAGGATCCACGACTGCCTGTGGCTGAGAATGTGGCTGCATAACCCATCGGGGCCGCTGCCCGCGATCAATTCGATTCAGGACATGATCTGTTCGAAGAGAACATAATGAAATCTGCCGCAACTGCGGACCTGCTTGGCGCGTCCGGGGTCCTTGCCCGTGGTGAGAGCGGGGAAGGAGGCGACTGTCTCTTGCGAGACCTAACCTCGAAGGCATGTTTTTTGCCTCGCTCATGGTTCGGCTGAAAGGGCCGATAAACACCAGAGCAGAGGAGCCTGGGCATGAGTGGAATTCGAACCCTGATCGTTGACGATTCCTCGGTAATGCGGAAGATCGTAGAGCGTTCCCTTCGTCAGGCCGGCCTGGATCTGGTGATGGTGCACGAGGCCGGCAGCGGTACTGAAGGGCTGGACCTGTTGAAGAACAAGGAAGTGGATCTGATTCTCTCAGACATCAACATGCCTTCGATGGACGGACTGGAATTCCTGCGCCAGCTTCGGGCGCAGAATCTCGCTCCCGGCGTTCCGGTGGTAATGATTACCACCGAATCGAGCGAGGAGCATGTGAAGCAGGCCATTCTGTCGGGGGCGCAGGGATATATCCGCAAGCCGTTCACGGCCGAACAGGTGAAGGAGCGGGTGCTGCCGTTGATCCATGCGGCGTAGCCGGGAGGCATTCCCATGCTTTTGAACGGGGTGCGGGCAGCCGCCATCGCGCGAGCGAGCGCAAGCGGCATCAACGGAATGGAGCGTAAGATGGCGGTCTCGTTGCGTCAATCCGTGCAGCAGGTTTCCGATCCGCGGAACCTGGATGCGAGCGTGGAAGAGGTCTTTCATCTGATGCTGGGAGTCAACTGTCAGCGTTTCGACGGGCCGATTGAAACCGGACCGGAGTCGGTCACAGCGGTGGTTGGTTTCGGCGGTCTTCTCAGCGGGGCGTGTGTCTTCCGCACGAGCGGCCCCGCAGCCATGAAGATTGCCGCGCGCATGACGGGCATGGAGTTTGACGAGATCGACGACACCGTCAAGGACGGGATCGGCGAAATCTGCAACATGCTGGCCGGAGGGTGGAAGGGCAAGGTTCCGGATCTGGCGGCGAACTGTGGCTTGTCGGTGCCGGCGGTCATTACGGGCCGGGATTACAGACTGCATGTGCAGGCTCCTGAATTCCAACTCCACCACGGGTACCGATTCGAGGATGCCGGCTTTGAAGTAACCATCATCTGCGACGGAATTCAATAATCTTCGGCAAGGTGTGGGTCGGCGGCGCAAAAAATGGAGGGAATGCGAGCGGCCAGCCGCGGGCACAGTGTATTTGCTCCCGCCCTATCGATTCCACGTTGCCTGAACGACCCACCTCCTTTTCATGATTATGCTCTAATCCTTCCACCCGCCCTTTCGGTCCTTCACCTGCACTTCTCTTACCGCGATAGGAGGAGCGCCGATGGATAGCGGATACTATGCAGCGATGACCGGGCTAATCGCGCGCACCCAGGCGTTGGATATCGCAGCCACCAACCTGGCTAATGCACAGACTCCCGGATACCGCTCCGAGCAGGAGTACTTCCGCTCGGCGCTGATGGGCCCCGATGCCGCGGACTCACAGCTGGGGCGGACGGTGAACAACTTCGGCCTTTTGGGCGGCGACCGGCTCAACCTTGAACAGGGCTCGCTCGACCCAACCGGGAATCCACTCGACCTGGCCATTGAAGGGGAAGGCTTCTTTCAGATTCAGACGCGCAACGGTCTGCGCTACACCCGCGATGGCAGCTTTCACCGGGCTCCGGGAGGCCTGATGGTGACGGCCGGGGGCGATCCCGTGTTGTCCACGGCCGGTCAGCCAATTCCGGTTCCTCCAGGACAGATCACGGTGGGTGTGGATGGCGTCCTTTCGGCCGCGGGGGGCGTCGTGGCGACGGTGGGCGTCTTCTCGTTTCCTGCTGGAACACAACTGACTGCCGAGGGAACCAACCGCTATGTGGCGCCCGATCAGGCGACGGTTTCAGTTTCGAAGGCTGCGACAATTCACGAAGGTGCGCTCGAGACCGCCAACCAGGGCGTGATCCCAGGGACCTTGAATCTGATTCTCGTTCAACGCGAGGCGGAGATGATGCAAAAGGCGCTCACCATCTTCCATACGGACTTTAACAAATTTGCTACCGAGGACCTGCCCCGTGTCTGAAAAACAGTGGTCAATGATCAGTTGTCAGTGGTCAGAAGCGATCCTCCGTCTGGACGAGAGTGGAAGCGGGAAAAGCGCCGTCGCAGGCTGTTCACTGACAACTGACCACTTAGAACTGACAACTGGCGACTGAAAGGAGCCACAATGATTCGAGCTTTGTACACGGCTGCCAGCGGCATGAGCGCGCAGCAGTTGAACCTGGACACCATCGCAAACAACCTGGCCAACTCTTCGACCACCGGATTCCGTCAGTTGCGCCTGGAGTTTCAGGACATGGTCTACCAGAACCTGGTAACGCCGGGCGCGGCGCAGAGCCAGTCCACGGTCTCGGCCGGTCTGCAGATCGGGTTGGGCACCAAATCGGCGGCCACCGAAGTCATCATGACCCAGGGTTCGCTGAACCAGACCTCCAACCCGTTGGATGTGGCTATTGAAGGAACCGGCTTTTTTCAGGTTCAGCGGCCCGATGGGACCATCGCGTATACCCGCGCGGGACAGTTTCAGCTCAACAACCAGGGGACCCTGGTCACCACGGATGGCGACCCGGTGATTCCGACCATCACCATTCCCTCCAATGCGACTGCGGTCACCATCACGCAGTATGGCGTGGTCAACGCAACCCTGGCAGGTCAGCAGAATCCTTCGCAACTGGGCCAATTGCAACTGGCCACGTTTCCCAACCCAGGGGGCCTCGAGAGTATGGGCTCCAACCTGCTCCAAACCACACTTAGCTCAGGGGACCCGGTATTGGGCAATCCCGGCGGCACCGAGGGACTGGGCACGCTGCAGCAAGGCTACCTCGAGAACTCGAATGTCGACGTGGTGACCATGTTTGTCCAGATGGTTCTAGCCCAGCGAGCCTACGAATCGAACTCAAAAGTCATTAAAGCCGCGGACGATATGTACTCTCAGGTCAATAACATGACCCGGTAAAGTCCAACTTTCGGCTGAAGAGATGGATGCGACCCAATCGGGCCGGGAATCAGGCTGGAAGAACAGGCAGCGGAGATGGGATCGGATGCACACCGGACCGAAGATGCGGAGAGGAATGGCGCTGGTAGCTCTGGCAATCGCGCCGATGATCCAGGGTCGGACTGCGGCCGCGCAGGCCTCGGCTCCCGAGGCCGAGAGAGTGCTTCATTCCAACGGGCAAGCTTCCATCCCTCCGGGCGATCTCACCGAGATTGTCCGTGAGATCGACGATCCGCACAATGGAGCGCGCTGGTTGCTCATGCGCAATCCCGATCACCCCGGCGGCCCGGGCCTCCTGGTGATGGTCCCTCATGCCCGCTCCGCAAACCAGCAGCGGCTGACGGGAGGACCGCTGCCCAGCCCCGTTGCGGAGCCTCTCCAACCCGTGATTCGTGCTGGGGAGCGGCTTGTTGTCGAGGAGAGCTCGCCCGTGGTTGAGGCGCGCCTGGAGGGGGTGTCGCTTGGTCCTGCGGTCATCGGTTCGCCGTTGGATGTGCGCCTGAAGATCGGCGGAAAAGTGATGCGAGCCGTGGCTCTCGGGGCGGGCCGCGCGGCTCTTCAAGCGGAAGCGGGGGTGCGGCCGTGAGATTGAGGCTGTCGAGTTCAATTCTGCTTTGCTCGATCCTTGTGTTCCATGGGCCGCACGCGCTGGACGCCCAGACCAAGAAACATATTCCGTTATTGCCGGCCGCCAAGCCGACGCCGCCCGAAGCGGCGCTCCGTACCTACATTGAAAAGGTTCGGGCGCAGCAGGCGGCGGAGGTCCGGACAGCGGGCTCGATCTGGAGCCCGGAGGGCAGGTTGGTGCGATTCGGCACCGATGCCAAAGCAGTCCGTCTGCACGATGTGCTTTCGATTGTGGTCACGGAAAGCCTGGCAGCTTCGACCGACGGTCAGGTCAAGAACTCCAGGGCATCGAATGCAAACTCCGGGCTGACCTCCTTGTTTGGAGCGTTGAAGTCGTCGAACGCTCTGCAAAACCTAATCGGAATGACCGCTTCATCCGGATTAACGGCGCAGGGGCAGAGCACGACAAACTCCAGCCTGGCTACCACGTTTGGCGGCGAAGTGGTTGACGTGCTTCCCAACGGGATGCTGGTGGTGCAGGCCACCAGGCAGCTGACCTTCTCGCAGCAGACGCAGCTGATCAAGCTGCGCGGTTTGGTGCGACCGGAAGACGTCAGTGCGCAGAACCAGGTGCTGTCAACGGCGATGACGGATCTTGAACTGGAAGTGACGGGCAAGGGAATTGTCAACGACTCCACATACCGGCAGAACCCGCTGGTGCGCTTCCTGGAGAAGCTGCTGATTTTCTAGAAGCAGGGAACAGGGACTAGGGAACAGGGAATAGGGAAGCCGATGCTCATCACACGAGTCATGGCGGGCAAGAGAAATCAGCAAATGCACGGCTGTTGGTTGGCTCGGGGATTCACCCTTGCGTGTTTCGGATTTCTCGTTCTGACACTGGTACACGCCGAACCGGCGGCACAATTGGCGCGCATCAAGGATGTGGCGACCATCGAGGGCATTCGCGACAACCAGCTGGTCGGTTACGGATTGGTGGTGGGCCTGCGTGGAACCGGGGACAGTTCGCAGACAGTGTTTCCGGCGCAGACCCTGATTTCGGCGCTTGAGCGAATGGGCATTACCGTGCCGCAAACCGGTTCGAACAGCGCCAGCAACATGCAGGTGAAGAACATGGCAGCGGTCTTCGTAGTGGCCACGCTGCCGCCCTTCAGCAGGCCGGGCTACAAATTGGATATCACGGCCTCCTCGGCCGGAGATGCGCGGTCGCTGGAAGGAGGGATTTTGCTGATGACACCTCTCTACGGCCCTGACGGACAGATTTACGCACAAGCCCAGGGGGCGCTGGTTCTCGGGGGCTATGTGGCGGCATCGGGAGGCAACAGCAAACAGCTCAACCACCCGACCACAGCGCGTATTCCAGGCGGAGCGCTTGTGGAGCGGCTGGTTCCGTTCGACCTGAAGCAGATGCGCTTGGTGAGCGTGCTGCTCAACGACGCCGATTTTCATACCGCCGAACGGATGGCTGCGGCGATCGATGAAGCGCTGGGCGCTGCGCGGGCGCATGCGGTTGACAGCCGCAGGGTGGAGATTGCCGCGGCGCCGGACGAAGACGTGGCGGCTCTGCTCGACCGCATCGAAGCGGTCGAAGTCGAGGTGTTTCCAAGGGCCCGCGTGGTGGTGAACGAGCGCACCGGCACGGTCGTGATTGGCGGGACTGTTCGTTTGCAGCCGGTCTCTATCCTGCATGGAGGGCTGAGCGTAAATGTGATCTCCGAACCACTTGTCTCACAGCCCAGCCCCGGCTCGGCAGGTACCACGCAAGTGGTACAGCAGACCACCATTCAGGCCCAGGACAAGCCGGTGAACCGCATCGATCTGAAAGAAGGCGCAACGGTGGAGGATCTGGTGCAGGAATTGCAACGTACAGGGGCGGGAGCACGGGATGTGATCTCGATCCTGCAGGCCATGAAGGAAGCCGGTGCGCTTGAGGCCGATCTCGAAGTCCTGTGATGGAAGTGCTTTGATGGAGACACTTGGGATGCATACGATAGCTGCAACGGCGGCGGAAGCGGGTTCGGGTAGTTCAGTAGCGTCGCAGCCCAGGCTGGTGCGTGCGGCCAATGAGTTTGAGGCACAGATGATGAAGGAGTTGTTGAAGCCATTGACCTCAGGCAGCACGCTTACCGGCGAAGATGATGATTCGAGTTCCGGCTCCGGCGGAGCGCTGGGGGAGTTCGCGTCGGAATCTTTGGCGCGCGGGTTGAGCGAACACGGCGGTTTTGGGGTCGCCAATCGCATCGTGCGAGAGCTTTCCCATCCTGGGAGCGCGAGCGGGGCACCAGGAGTAACCGGGAAATTGCACGGAGATACCGTCATAAGAGGGGATCAATGACTAAAGTGATTAGCCGCTACGCCGATGCAACCGGCAAGGAGCAATGTTCATGGACATTCGAACCAGTTTGGACGGACTAAAATCGCTTTTGGGCGTCACGCCGCCAGAAACGGCTACAACGCAGCCAAAGAGCAATCCGGCAACCACGGGCTCTGGTCTAACCAGCGACCGGGCAACATTCAGCTCTGCCGGGAGCGAGGTTTCGCTCACGGCAGCGGAGCCCGAAGTGCGCGCCGACAAGGTAGCGAGCATTCAGGCTGCAATAGCGGCGGGAACCTACAATGTGCCGGCCTCGGCGGTGGCGTCGAAAGTGGTGGACAGCATGATGGGCGGCGAGTCCTAGGACGGAAAGAAAGTTGACCAATGGCTATCGAAGCCAACCCGGAGGGAACGAATGGAGAGCTGGGCATGGAGCGGGTTGCGGCGGCCTTGCTTGAGACAGGCGAGGAACGTCCTGTGTTGAGGGAGATTGTGGTTGAGGCCTCGAAGGCGCTTGCCCGTCTGGATGCCAACCGGCTCGAGGAACTGGCTCGATCGTGCGAGGCGCTGAATCGAGATCTGCCTCAAGGGAATCCGGAGATTCGCGCCAATCTTGCCCGCCAGGCAAATGAGTCTGTGGCTGAGATGGCGGTCTTTGGCCGGGTCTTGGAAGCAACGCGGGCGAATTTGAACGTCATGCAACGTCTGCGCGATTTGCGGGCGGGACGCCTGGAGTACGGCGAAATGCCGGCGCAGGGATGGGTGCGGACGGAGAGCGGTCATGGGGACAATTAACTCCGCATTCTCGCTCATATCGGGCGCCCTGGATGCCGACCAGGCGGCACTCAGCATCATCGCCAACAACGTCGCCAATGCCAACACCCCCGGTTACACCCAGGAGACGCCCAACTGGAAGCAGAACCAGCCGCTCGAAATCAACGGAGTGAGGTATGGCGATGGGGTGACGGAGGCGGGCGCCACTTCGCTCCGGGATAGCGTGCTGGAGGAGCGGCTGGATCAGCAACAGCAGTTGGCCTCGGCCTCGGGTGCGCGATTGACGGCGCTCAACAGCGTCCAGGCGCTGTTTACGCCGGATTCGGGCTCGACCAGTTCAACGGCAGGCGACATTGGCAGCGACCTGACCGGCTTCTTCAATTCCTTTTCGTCATTGGAGGCCAATCCGACTGACAACGCCTTGCGTCAGCAGGTGCTTTCTTCGGCCACAACCCTGGCCGGCGATGTGTCCAACGCAGCGGCCAGCTTGAATTCTCAAAGGTCGGCCCTGGATCAGGAGGCGTCCGGCGTGACCAGCCAGATGAACTCGCTGACCTCAGCCATCTCGCAGCTGAACCTGCAGATTCAGTCAACATCTCCCGATGCCGATGGAGGAACGCTCGAAGACCAGCGCGACGAGGATATCAGCCAACTTTCGCAGCTCATCGGGATCAACCAGGTTCCGAGCGAGAACAACGGCCTTTCGATCACCACGACCTCGGGCCAGTTGCTGGTTGCCGATGGGACCGACTTCCAACTGACGACCGGGTCGGTGGGCGGCGTGACGGACTTCTTTCTGGGTGGTTCGGATATTACAAAGCAATTGATGAGCGGAGGAGGTCAGTTGGGAGGGTATCTCACGGCGCGCGACAGCGATATTCCCACAGCGCTCACTTCTCTCGATCAATTGGCCTACAGCGTCTCCACCTCGGTCAACACGCTCAACAATAATGGCACCGATCTGGATGGAGTGACGGGGACCGCGAACAGCCCTCTCTACATCTTCAAGGAGCCCGCGACGGTTGCCGGCAGCGCTGCCAACATGGCCGTGGTCATGACCGATCCCAACCAGATTGCGGCTGCCGGACAGGGTGACGGAACCGGCGATAACTCCAATGCAACCGCGATGGCGAAGCTGACAAAAACAACATCGACTACTATCAACAACCAGACGCCGACCGACTTCTATTCGAGCTTTGTCTCGGCATTAGGCGCGACGGTTTCCGGGGTGCAGTCGGAGAACACCGCGCAGAACGCTTCCGTTACGCAATTGCAGACCCAGAACAATGCTCTTTCAAGCGTCAACCTGAACGATGAAGCCGCAGCCATGTCTACCTTGCAGAGCAGCTATCAGGCGGCATCGCAGGTCTTTACGATGTTGAACACAATCATGGCCGCGGCGATGAATCTTGGAGATCAAACGACGGTTGCCTGAGCGTGAACGCGCGGGCGTTTGGAAGACGCGGAACGAAAGGCCGATGAGGGCAGGGAGGAACCGAATGCGGGTGGATCCAAGTTATGTTTCGAATCTGGTCGGCTCGCTCGATCAGGCTCAGCTGAACGAACAGCAGTTGACGGCCGAGCTGTCGAGCGGCGTGAGCTTCAACTCGCTCAGCCAGAATCCGGTTGGCTCGGGAGAGAATGTGATTCTGCTCAATCAGATTCAGCAGGACGACTCCTTCACGCAGTCCTCAAGCTTGGTTACGGGTCAGTTGCAGGTAGCCGACTCGACACTGGGTTCCGTGGTTTCTCAACTTACGCAGGCCATTTCACTGGCAACCAGCGCCAACAACGGCACCATGAACGCGAGCGATGTCCAATCGATCGGCAGCCAGATTTCCGGCATCCTCAATGAGGTGCAATCGCTGGCCAACACCAATTATCAGGGCCAGTACATTTTTGCAGGCGGACAGACTTCCACCACTCCTTTCACAACATCGATGGGCACCTCGCCGGGCGTCACGACCTATAGCGGCGATGAAGACGTGAACTATCTTGATACGCCGGACGGCCAGAAAATCCAGTTGAACGTGCCGGGGAACCAGATTTTCTCAGGCAGCGGATCCAACAGCGTGTTTGGCGCCCTGAATGGCCTGGTTGCCGATTACTCGAGCGGTACGGTCAACACCAGCCAGGCGGTGAGCGATACCGAGGCGCTCAGCACGGCTCTGAACTACGTCTCGCAACAACGTGTCACCATCGATAACTCCATTTCGCAGGCTTCCGCGGCCTCCGATGCCGTAACCGGCGACCAAGCGCAGTCGACGACCGCGCAGACCAATCTGATGCAGGCCGATGTGGCGCAGGTTTCTACGCAGCTTTCTCTCGCGGAAACCCAGCAGACCGCCCTTGAAGACGTGATCTCGGAACTGGATTCGGCCTCCAACAGCCTGTTCAGCAAAATTCAACCGTAAGGCTTGGGAAATTCGGAGAATAAAAGATCATCCGTGAGGATCGTTTGCGCCGCACACGCTCGCCCCACACGCTCATCGATCGGCCGTTTCCTGAGGAGATAACCACCACCTTGGCGAATGCCGCGCCGAAGCAGTAACCGTCTATACTTGAAGCGGAAGGACAGACCTTGTTTGCTCCCATTCGTTTCTTATGGAATGCGACCCGCGGGCACCGGCTTGCCCCGTGGCGAAGCGAGTATCTTCGCTGGCGAGTTGAGACTTACTCAGGCATGCGAGCTGAGACGCTGACAACGCGGAAGATTCTGGGGTTTGTGTGGATCTCTCGTTGGGAGCTGTTGAGCTTTCTCGCCTGGACCGGCCGTCTGGAACGTGAGGCGCGCAAGCGCACATGAACAGAATTCAATACGGAGACTTCAAGCGAGTGTCCCGACCAATGCGAAAGACAGCAATTTGCGCTGCGTTTCTCGCGACTGCCGCACTTGCTGGCGCGCAACAGATGCCTCCAGCCGAACCTCCTCTGCCCATGCCTTCGGCGCAATCGAACACGCCGACCATCCGCGTGACCACACAGGAAGTGCTTGTGCCCACCCTGGTTGTCAAGCGTGGCGGCGGAATCATCTACGGCCTCAAGCAGGGGGACTTCGTGTTGGAAGACAACGGAGTGCCACAGAAGCTTCGCGTGCAGGAAGAGATGGACACCGCGCCGGTCTCGCTGGTGGTGGCCGTGGAGCAGGGCGGGGTGAGCGTACTGGAGTTCGACAAGATAGCGAAGCTTGGCCCGCTGCTCGATCTCTTTCTTGCGGACGGTAGAAGCCAGGCAGCACTGGTTGGCTTCGACTCGACGCCGCATCTCATTCACGACTTCACTCACACCAGTGACGACCTGAACGACGCCCTCAAGCACATGGAGCCGGGCAACGGCGGCGACGCAATCCTGGATACGGTGAGTTATGCCGTCGATCTGCTAGAGTCGCAGCCAAAGGAATATCGCCGTGTGCTGCTGCTCATCACGGAGCCGCGCGACCACGGCAGCAAGCACACCAAGCCGGAAATGCTGATAAAGAAGATTGGCCGATCCGACATACTGGTGCTGAGCGTGGCGTTTTCGCCATCGCGTGCCGAGTTCCTCCACGACGTGACCGACTCGGGCGACAACCGGGCGATGAATCTGATGTCACCGTTGATCATGGCCGTGCAAGCCTTCAAGAAGAATGTGGCCAAGGAGGTCGCGTCGATGAGCGGCGGGGAGTACACAACGTTCACCGGCGACAAAAAGTTTGAGGGGCGGGTGGTGGAATCGGCCAGGGATACGCGCAACCGCTATCTGATCAGCTTCAGTCCATCCAACCCGACCCCCGGTCTGCATACGATCAAAGTCCGCACCGCGCAGGATTACGGAGCCCGGATCGTGGCGCGGGCCAACTACTGGGTGACGGCGGGACCATAAAGAGTAGCTTTCGCGGAGAGTGGGATTCAGATCGCACTATAGACCATTGCAGATTAAAGAAATTAGAAGTCGCTTCGGCAAAATACCCCAAATGGTACCCCCTTCGAGAATTGACTAGGGTCTCATTGCCGATGCGTAAAGGCGATACCATCAGTGAGCTTATGCGCCTTGTGGCTGTGTTGAGGCCGCCTGGATTAGCGAACCTTCTTTTTACCTCAAGTGAATTCCCTATCCAATTGATTTCATCGATAACGCACAGGAAAAAGCAAATTAAGGTGAATCCGGCTCGTCAGGATCGCAGGTATCTGTCTGGCCACTTTTGGCCGATAAGGCCATCTTGCATGACAACGGGTAGGCTGAAGGACAACGGCCGAGCACGCTGGGTACTTTGCTCGCCATAAGCCGGCTCAGGCATAGTCCAGACACTCCGACGGACACTGTGACTTCCAGTCAGTTACTCCTCTTTCCAAACCCGATAAAACCTGACCTCCAGCACGCGTAGTGTGCGATTTGTGTGGCCACTTCCCGCCAGGAGGTATTCTTGATCAGGAAAGCGGGACAAATCATCACGCGGGTTTCGAGCACTTGGCTCGTCCATGTGTCACTTGGCCGCGATCCGGAAACCGGAACGCGGAAGTGTCGCAACAAGACCATTCGCGGTTCTTTCCGCGCATCACAGACCAACCTGAAAGCAAAGCCCCATGAAGGAAACATCGGGAGCATTGCGCCCGCGGCGGCGCTCCGGCTTGGTTCATTTCTGGACCAGTGGCTTGTAACGACAGCTAAGCCAAGACTGCGGCCCAAGACCTACACAGACGCAGAAGCGCCGCCGCACTTTTGGATGGCGACCTCAGTCCAATGCGCCGATCCATCACGGTTGCCGCCCCTTTCGAGTTCTGGGCTTCCTCATGGGTAATTCAGGATAATCCCGTGCGACGTCCCTTAAGAGAGCAACTCTTCTTATGAAGGATAAGAAACAGTTGAGCAACCCTATTGTGCTATTGTGCTATCAAAGGACATGAGGCTTCTGCGGTATTGCCGCTCCTGGCAACCTGCAAACTTTCCCTTGTCAAGACCTCACATCGGGCCCGGTGACTGTGCATCTTTTGGGAAAAAGTCGGCGATCTGTTTTCCTTAGGATCCTCGCGTCCCTGGGACTGGCTATCTGCGTCTTCTCCTGGGGGTTGCAATATAAGCTTTCCCTTTATGACCCACCGCAGGCCGCATCTCATCAAATCCCGAGTGCCAAGCTAATTTCCAAGAATGAGCAATCGAGAGCAACGGACAGCCCGAGGGTAGTTCGGACAAGGACCTCGGCCAAGGTTATCTATAGCGCTCCGACAGGCATTTTCCTGATTTTGTTGTTACTCCCCAGTTTCTTGATCCTGCAAGTATCAGGCAAAAGGCAGAAGTGTGTGAATGGCTTGTGGCATCCACGCCATGTCTTCTTGAACATCCCCTTTGTCCGCCCTCCTCCCGTTCTCGTCTAGCGACTCCCCCATGTTGAAGACTGCAGCATTCGGCCTCGATTGACAGGCGGGCTGTATGGCATTCACGTTTTCGGTGAATGTTCCAACCCTTTGTGGACCTAACAGTCAATACTCATTCAGGGGTGCATTCGAAATATGCGAAAGCGATCCTCATTAATCTTTGTCGCAGGAATGTCGCTGCCTCTTCTTGCCAGCTTCATTGCGTGCAAACCCGGTGATCAGCATTCAGGCGCGCATGCCGCGGAGATTCCATCGGCGAAAGTAGCTGCGGCGATGCGGGGAGATATTGCACACACCTTAAGCCTCGCCGGGCAATTCCAGCCCTATCAGGTCGTAGATGTTCATCCGAAAGTCACTGGCTTCATGGTGAAGATCAACGTCGATATCGGTGACAAGGTGCGGAAGGGCGAGACGCTGGCGGTATTGGAAGTGCCGGAGTTGAAGGCTCAGTTGAAGGGCACTGTCTTCGAAATGCAGGGGGCAAAGGACGATCTGCTCCGCGCGCAGCATGAGATCAAGCGCGCAGAGGCCATCCATTCGGCGTTGCATGCGGACTATGAGAGATTGCTTGAGACATCAAAGGCACAACCTGGCTTGATTGCGCAGCAGGAACTGGATGATGCGCAGAGCAAGGATCTGTCTTCGGAGTCGCAGGTGGACGCGGCCAAGGCCGCCGCGGCGGCTGCGCAGCAGCACGCAGAGGTTGCCCATACGGACAACGACCGCGTGCAGGCGATTCAGAACTACACGAATGTAGTGGCGCCGCTGGACGGGGTGATCGTTTGGCGTTATGCCGATACCGGCGCGCTTATCCAGAGCGGCACCAACTCAAATGAACAGGACATTCCCATCGTCAGACTCTCGCAGAGCGGCCTATTGCGGCTACGCATGCCGATCCCGGAGAACGATATTCAGTTTGTCCATATCGGCGACCCGATGCAGGTTCGCGTCGATGCCATTGGCCGTTCTTTCACGGGGAAGATCGTGCGATTCACACGCGACGTGAACTTTGAAACGCGGACAATGGAGACGGAAATCGATGTTGAGAACCAGGATCTTTCCATCTCGCCAGGTATGTACGCCAATACTGAAATGCAACTCGCGCGTGCGTCGAACGTAACCACCATTCCGGTCGAGGCGCTGGTGTTGAAAGGAAATCGGGAAGCGGTTTACTCGTTGGATGCGAGTAATCGGATTCACATCCGGACTGTAGACGTCGGTCTTCAGGGATCGAAGCTCGCGGAAATCAAGAGTGGCCTCAAACCTGGCGATCGGGTGGTTCTGGGAGGTCAGGAAAACTACACCGAAGGCGAACAGGTATCTCCGATCCTTACGCAGACACCTTCTTCCGATGTTATGCGCGAGTCGGGAGGCGTGATCGACATGAAGGCAGACGCGGAAGGGAACAGCGGAGGAGCAAAGTAATGCCGAAGTTTGCTCTCAGATATCCGTTCTTCATCATCATGCTGTGCCTGATGGTCTCGCTTGTGGGAGTGGTCAACACCGTTCGCATGCCCGTCGATCTATTTCCCAAGATCGATATGCCCGTTGTTGTAGTGGCAACCTTCTACAACGGGATGCCGCCGCAACAAATCGAAGCCGACATTACGAACACCTTTGAACGCTTCTTTACGCTGGGCGCCAATATCGACCACAGCGAATCGCGCTCTCTGACGGGCGTGAGCCTCATCAAGATCTACTTCAAGCCAGGTACGGATCCTAATTCAGCTTTGAGCAACATTGCCAACCTGGCCATGGCAGACTTGCGACGTCTTCCGCCGGGGACGTTGCCCCCGGTGGTGCTTGGCATGGATGCGTCGACGCAGCCAGTATGCCTGGTGACCTTGAAAGGGCAGGGGCTCAACGAGACGAACCTGAAGGACATGGCGCAGTTCCAGGTGCGCAATCAGATATCGAATGTCCAGGGCGCCTCGGTTCCGCAGCCCTATGGAGGGACCTACCGTCAGATTCAGGTATATGTGGATCCGGTAAAGATGGAGGCACGTAATCTAAGCCTCAATGATGTGGTGGAGTCAGTCAACAGCTCGAATCTTATCCTTCCCGCCGGCGACGTGCGCATCGGTTCAAAGGACTTCAACATCTACGCGAACAGCCAGTTTCCGGATGCAACCTCAATGAACGAAATGCCACTCAAATCAGTGGGCAACGCCTCGGTGCTGGTGGGGGACATCGGCAAGGCAGAGGACTCGGGCGCGCTGCAGTACAACATCGTGCGCATCGACGGTCAGCGCTCTGTCTACATACCAGTCTTCAAGCAAGGCGGCAACAGCAACACGATCACCATTGTCGATGGGATGAAGACCGCCATTAAGCATCTGGTTGACATCCCGGCCTCTCTGAAAACAGCAGTGGTCTTCGACCAATCCATCTTTGTAAAACTCGCCATCAAGAATCTGGTCAAGGAAGCGAGCATCGGCCTGGTGCTCACAGGCATCATGATTTTGGTTTTCCTTGGCAGCCCGCGAGCAACGTTCGCGGTCCTTCTGTCGATTCCGCTTTCAGCGCTTGTATGCCTGCTGCTGACCAGTGCCATGGGCGGCTCGATCAACACTATGATTCTGGGTGGACTGGCCCTCGCATTCTCGCGACTGATCGACGACTCGGTTGTGGTGCTGGAGAATATATTCCGCTACATGGAATTGGGATTTCCACCGCGAGAAGCGGCGGAAAAGGGAGGCATGGAGGTATCGCTTGCGGTTCTTGCAGCAACCTCGACAACCTCCATCGTGTTTTTTCCCGTGAGCTTTCTCTCCGGCATCAGCAAGTACATTTTTACGCCGCTCGCGCTGGGAGTTGTCCTTTCGATCTTCGCTTCGTACTTCTTCGCAATGACAGTTGTACCTCTCTACTGCGCCAACTTCATCCGTTTGCGAGATGAGGAGACGCAAGGGAGAGGCAACAGGCCAGAATTCTTTGCCCGATTCGAGCGCAAGTTCAACGAGAAGTTTCAAAGCTTGCTCACATGGTATGAAGGCCTTGCCAAACGAGCAATGCGACGCCCAGGCTTCACGGCTGCCGCGATTTTGGGCGGCGTTGCGCTCACAATGCTTGTGCTGTTCCCGTTCCTTGGACGCGCCTACTTTCCGCGCACAGATCCCGGCCAATTCGTTATCGATGTACGGATGCCCAGCGGCACGCGGCTTGAAGTCAGCAACGATGACATCGCTAAGGTTGAGACCATCATTCGCAGCGTCGTCAAACCGTCCGATCTGGATATGGTCGTATCCAACATAGGCGTCTACCCTGACCTCTCCGCCATCTATACGACTAACGCCTCGATGAATACCGCCTTCGTGCAGGTCAGTCTGAAAGAGGACCATGGCATTGCCAGCTACGAATATATGCGGCGTGTGCGGAAGAAACTCTCCGCCGAGATGCCGGAGCTTGTCACTTACTTCCAGGCGGGTGGCCTGGTGGATAGCGTAATCAATCAGGGCCTGCCGGCACCGATCGACATCCAGGTTAGTTCGATGGATATCGATGGAGCTTACGCACTTGCAAAAGATCTTTCCCAGAGAATCAAGGCGATGCCGAACGTGAGTGGCGTTTATATTCCGCAGGATATTGACTACCCAGGCATTGCCCTGAACATCGACCGTGAGAAGGCCAACCTGATCGGCCTTTCCGCCAAGGACGTGGTGCAAAACGTAATTACCGCCATGACATCCGATGGCATGGTCGCCCCCAGTTACTGGATCGATCCAAAGAGCGGCAACAACTATATGGTGACGGTTCAGTACGCGAACAACTTGATCAACGACATGTCGATGCAGGATTTCGATAATATCCCTCTCCGTGGCGTTCATCCAGCTGGATATAGCCCATTGCAGCTGGCTCGCCAAGCCTCCAGCGATTCGCATGAGTTCTGGAGAGGCAACCACTCTGCCGGGTACACGCCGCTGAGCTCGGTTGCGAGTATCAGGCAGATCACGACTCCTACGGAAGTCGACCATTACCAGATTCGACGTGTGATTGACATCTATGTCGCGACAAAGACTGAGGCGCTGCAAGGGGTGGGCGGAGATATAAAAAAGCTGCTGGCGAATACCAGGACCGACAAGAATACAGTCCTGAACCTGCGAGGCGCAGTGGTCAGCATGAACCGTTCGTTTACGGAGTTTGGCCTGGGGCTCATTGTATCTGTGCTGATGGTCTACCTGATCCTTATGGCCCAGTTCAGGTCTTTCATCGATCCATTCATCATTTTGATGGCCATTCCACCTGGACTTGCTGGGGTTGTGATCATCCTTTTGGTCACTGGCAGTTCACTGAACATCATGTCGCTGATGGGCGTGATCATGATGACCGGCATTGTGGTCTCGAACAGCATTCTGATCGTCGAATTTGCCGGCACGCTGCTTAAAGAGGGCCTGCCGCTATTGGAGGCCGTGGTCCAGTCCTGCAAAATACGCCTGCGCCCAATTCTAATGACCTCCCTTGCAACGCTTCTGGGCATGATTCCGATGGCACTCGGAATGGAAGCTGGAAGCGAGCAATATGCGCCGCTGGCGCGTGCAGTTATAGGTGGCCTTGCAGTTTCTGTGGTCGTAACCGTCTTTCTTGTGCCGGCAGTTTACCTGATCGTTCACGGCGCGCGGGAAAAGAAGTCCGCGGTTGCGGGGGGGGCATAGAGAATGGCAATTCGCATCAGAGGTTGTTTTAGCGATGGACGCACGCGTCCAATCCGAAGGAAAGGTGCAGTGATGGCGATTAACGGAGGTGGGAAGTAATGCCGAAGTTTGCACTCAAAAACCCTTTCTTCATCATCATGCTTTGTCTGATGGTCTCCCTTGTGGGGGTGGTCAACGTCGTTCGCATGCCAGTCGATCTGTT
>PLPU01000156.1:10618-23536 GCA_003159975.1 Acidobacteriaceae bacterium | reverse complement strand
TTTTTTACGCTTGGTGCAAATATCGACCACAGCGAATCGCGTTCATTGACGGGCGTGAGCCTGATCAAGATCTACTTCAAGCCGGGTACCGATCCTAATTCGGCGTTGAGTAATATTGCCAATCTGGCCATGGCCGACTTGCGCCGCTTGCCGCCGGGCACGCTACCCCCCGTCGTGCTGGGCATGGACGCATCGACGCAACCGGTTTGTCTGGTGACCTTGAAGGGACAGGGGCTGAACGAAACGAACCTGAAAGACATTGCGCAATTCCAGGTGCGCAACCAGATTTCAAACGTGCAGGGCGCTTCGGTTCCGCAGCCCTATGGAGGAACCTACCGCCAGATTCAGGTTTATGTAGACCCGCTGAAGATGGAGGCGCGTAATCTCAGCCTGAACGACGTGGTGCAGTCGGTAAACAACTCAAATCTCATTTTGCCGGCCGGTGATGTACGCGTGGGGTCGAAGGACTTCAACATCTATGCCAACAGCCAGTTCCCCGATGCGAACTCGATGAATCAGATGCCCCTCAAGTCGGTGGGCAACGCATCCGTTCTGGTCGCCGACATTGGTAAAGCAGAGGACTCGGGCGCGCTCCAGTACAACATCGTGCGCATCGACGGACAACGCTCCGTCTACATACCTGTTTTCAAGCAGGGCGGCAACAGCAACACGATCACCATCGTCGATGGCATGAAGGCCGCCATCAAGCATCTGGTCGACATACCGGCATCATTGAAGACGGCGGTAGTCTTCGACCAGTCCGTTTTCGTCAAGCTTGCAATCGGCAATGTCACGAGGGAAGCGGCCATCGGGCTGGTGCTGACTGGAGTGATGATTCTTATTTTTCTCGGGAGTCCGCGGGCCACGATTGCCGTGCTTCTGTCGGTTCCCCTCTCTATGGTGGTCTGCCTGCTAATCACCAATTACATGGGCGGGTCCATCAATACCATGATTCTGGGCGGTTTGGCGCTGGTTTTCTCCCGGCTCATCGATAACGGAGTCATCGTACTTGAGAATATCTTCCGCCACATGGAGATGGGAGAATCTCCGGCAGTTGCCGCGGAACTCGGCGGAACGGAGGTCTCGATGGCCGTGCTTGCTGCCACGTTCACCACCTCCATCGTGTTTTTTCCAGTCACGTTTTTTAATGGCATCAGCAAATATATCTTCACTCCGTTGGCGATGGGGGTCGTGCTTTCGATTTTCGCCTCGTACTTTTTTGCCATGACCGTTGTCCCGCTCTATTGCGCAAAGTTTATTCACGTGCATCACGGAGGCGAAAACCAGAAACAGTCGAAACCTGGCCTATTTGCCCGATTCGAGAGGCTATTCAACGACAAGTATGAAAGGATGCTGAATTGGTATGAGAGCCTTGCCAAGCGGGCGATGCAAAAGCCCGGCTTGACCGCCGCCTTGATTCTCGGTGGTGTGGTGCTCGTGCTTGTGGTGACGTTCCCCTTTCTGGGCCGCGCTTACTTCCCCAGGACTGACCCAGGGCAATTCATCATCAATGTTCGGATGCCCAGCGGTACGCGCCTCGAGGTTAGCAACGATTACATCGCGAAGGTGGAGGCGCTAATCCGCGACGTCGTCCCCCCCAAAGACCTGGACATGATCGTTTCAAATATCGGAGTTTATCCCGACCTATCAGCCATCTACACCACCAATGCTTCGATGGATACCGCGTTCGTGCAGGTCAGCCTGAAACAGCAGCACAGCATCGGCAGCTACGAGTATATGCAGCGTGTGCGCGATAAGCTCTCCAGCGAGATGCCAGAACTCACAACGTACTTCCAGGCTGGGGGGTTGGTGGATAGCGTGGTCAATCAGGGTCTGCCCGCCCCGATCGATATCCAGGTGAGCTCGATGGACCTTGATGGATCTTACGCATTGGCCAAGGTGCTGGCCCAGAAGATCAAAGAAATGCCAAACGTGAGCGGCGTTTACATTCCGCAGGATCTGGACTATCCAGGCATTGCCCTGAACATCGACCGCGAGAAGGCCAGCCTGATCGGGCTCTCCGCCAAGGAAGTGGTGGACAACGTGGTAACCGCCATGACCTCCGACGGCATGGTTGCCCCCAGCTACTGGATCGATCCGAAAAGCGGAAACAATTACATGGTGACAGTCCAGTACGCCAACCGCATCCTCAACAACATGTCGATGGAGAAGTTCGAGAATATTCCGCTACGCGGCGTTCAGCCAGCCGGCTACAGCCCGATGCAGGAGGCTCATGAGTCCAGTGACCAATCTCGCGAACTGTCGAGAGGTGACCACACCGCCGGATATACGCCCTTGAGTTCGGTTGCAGACCTCAAGCTGATCAACACTCCGACAGAAGTGGATCACTATCAGATCCGACGGGTCATTGACATTTACGTTTCCACAAGGACGGAGGCTCTGCAGGGTGTAGGCAGCAGCATCAGCAAGCTTCTTACGAACACAAAAACCGATAAGAATACAGTTCTGAATTTGCGCGGAGCCGTAATCAGCATGAACCGTTCGTTTACGGAGTTTGGAGTTGGCCTCATCATCGCGGTCCTAATGGTCTATCTGATCCTTATGACCCAGTTCACTTCCTTTATCGACCCCTTCATCATTCTCATGGCCATTCCGCCAGGGCTGGCTGGAGTTGTGCTGATCCTTCTCGTCACGGGGAGCACGTTGAACATCATGTCTTTGATGGGCGTGATCATGATGACCGGCATCGTGGTTTCGAATAGCATTCTCATCGTCGAATTCGCCGGTACTTTGCATAAGGAAGGGTTGCCGCTTAAGGAAGCCGTTATTCAGTCATGCAGAATCCGCCTCCGTCCGATCCTGATGACATCGTTGGCCACACTTTTGGGCATGATTCCGATGGCGCTCGGAATGGAGGCGGGGAGCGAACAATATGCGCCGCTAGCGCGTGCGGTTATCGGCGGACTGGCAGTTTCCGTGGTCGTAACCGTTTTCCTGGTTCCGGCGGTTTACTTGGTCGTTCACGGCCGGCACGACAAGAAGTCCGCGGTTGCGGGGGAGGTTTAGGGGATGGCCAGACAGAGTAGATTGAGGCTTCGATACTGCAGGTTTGTTCTTTCGCTGGTGAGCGTTTGCTCCATGTCACTCAATGGACAAACGACAGGCATCACGACGCAGCTTCCGGATGCTCCTCAGGTCTCGCTTATGGCCCTTGCGCGGCAAAGTGCAACGCCGATGCCGGGGGGAATTGGGCAGNNACGCAGGAAGATGCGGAGAAGATGGCGATCAAGAACAATCCGCGAGTCAGCGTTGCCCACCTGCTTGCGCTCGCACAGCATCAGGTCGTTCGTGAAACGCGAGCCGCAGAATTGCCGACTGGAGTTGCCAGCATTACTGCCGAGGACGCTGAGAATGCCAGCCGTATCTCGGCAGGCTCGTTAACTACCTCGCGTCTCTTTGAACATGCTGGCGCTGGCGGAGGCTTCACGCAGCTGATCACGGATTTTGGAAAGACAAGCAACCTTGTGGCTTCGTCAAAGCTTCAGGAACGAGCCCAAAATGCGAATGCACTAGCCACTACCGCGGATATCGTTCTTGCCACCGACCAGGCGTTCTTCAACGCTCTTCAGGCTGAGGCGCTGCTTAAGGTGGCAGAGCAGAACGTAAGCACCCGGCAGACTACCGAAAAGCAGATCAGCGAGTTGACCAAGAACAAGCTCAAATCAACGCTCGACTTAAGCTTCGCGGAAGTCAACTTATCGCAAGCGAAGCTCTTGCTTCTTGATGCACAGAGTAACGTCGACTCGACAATGGCGGCATTGGATGCGGTGTTGGGTCTCGATCGGCAGGTGACGTACCAGCTGGTGGAGAATAGTGCTCCATTGAACGCTCCTCCGGCGGACGCCGATCAGCTTCTGCAACTCGCATTTCAGCAGCGCCCTGATCTGCAGGCCCTGAACTATAGCCAGCAGGCAGCAATCAAGTTCAGCCATGCCGAGCGCGATCAGATGCTGCCCAGCATCACGGCCGCAGGAACTGCCGGTACCGTCCCCATTCGCCCCGCAACGTACTACCTCAACAATTGGTGGGGTGGAATTGGCGTGAACATGAACATTCCCATTTTTAATGGCTTTCTCTACCAGGCCCAGGCCAAGGAAGCTTCCGTCCGCGCTCAGGCCGTCTCAGAACAGAGCCGGGATCTGCGCGATCGAATTGTCCGCGATGTTCGTACAGCATGGTTGGCCGCAAATACTGCTTATCAACGGGTTGGGGTGACGCGCGAACTCTTGAACGAAGCAAATCTAGCGCTCTCGCTGGCGGAGACTCGTTACCGGCTGGGACTCAGCTCGATTGTAGAACTCAGCCAGGCACAGTTCCAACAGACCGACGCGGCGATCGGCAATACAGACGCACTGTATCAATACCAGCTCGCGCTCTCTACGCTCAACTACCAAATTGGTGCGACTCCATGATTGAGAACTTCAAATTGAAGGTGTTCCGCGTCGTCGCGGACATGTTGAATTATCGAAGGGCGGCGGATGAACTGCATCTCACGCAACCCGCTGTAACGGCACAGATCAGGTCCCTCGAAGATAGTCTTGGAATCGCTCTCTTCGATCGGATTGGCCGCGATACCAGCCTCACGCCTGCCGGCGTGACGCTGTTGGGATTTGTTCGAAAGATTGAGGCAATTACCAACGACGCAATTGCCGCACTGGCTCCGTTCGGAGGTCAGGAAGGTGCCGAACTGAGTATTGGAGCTTCTCATACGGTTGCCGTTTATCTCCTGCCAAAGGTCCTTCCTTCTCTTTTGCGGGATTGGCCCAAACTGCGAATTCATGTTGTGGGCGGCAGCACGACAGAAATCCTGCAGTCTCTGACCAGCCATCAGGTAGGAGTCGCTCTGATTGAGGCTCCCGCCCATCGCCCGGATTTGAAAATCGAAGCATTTGGAGAAGATGAGTTGGCACTCATTGTGAGACCGGATCATCGCTGGACGAAAAAGCCGATGGTTCGTGCCGCGGAACTGGTTCAGGAACCTATCCTGCTTCGAGAAGTGGGTTCTGGCATGCGTCAATTTGTTGAAGAATATATCGAGCGGAATGGCGTTTTGCGTCAGCAGCTTCGAACATTCATCGATATCAATTCCACCGAAGGCATTATTTCCGCGGTGGAGGCTGGACTTGGCGTCGGCTTTGCTCCCTGTCTTGCGATTGAAAAGGCGTTGAAGCTGGGGAGTGTCAAGGCAATTCCCCTCGACAACGGTCCCATACGGCGCCAATTCAGTATTGCGCTTCTCAATGGACCAGATCCAAGAGGACCTGTCGGCCAGTTGCTGGAACCTCTTCGGGAGAATGGAGCGGTTAAGAGACACACCTCGGAAATGAGTCATGGGAGCGATGAGCCGAGAACGGCGATCATGAACGGGAATGCACAAACAGAAAAATGCCTGGGGGCAATTTCCTGAATGAGTGTTCTATCCTTCACACTCGGAGCATTTGGCACTTCGATCCTGGCCGGGTTGCTCGGTGCTTTGACGGGGCTGGGCGGGGGCGTTGTAATCGTTCCTGTCCTGTGTGTCCTGTTCAAAATAGACATCCACTATGCGATTGGTGCTTCGCTTGTTTCTGTGATTGCGACCTCTTCAGGAGCTGCCGCCGCCTATGTCCGAGAGGGATACTCGAATATCAGAGTCGGAATGTTTCTGGAAGTGGCAACCACGCTCGGCGCTTTATTTGGCGCGTATTTGACGGCCAAGGTCTCAGGAAATTGGATTGGAGTGATCTTTGGCGTAGTGCTTTTTTACTCGGCGTGGGCGTCTTTGAACAAAACCTCTTCAGAACCGAAGAGGCTCCAACCGGACGCTCTCGCAATCCGATTGAATCTTAGAGACTCCTATCCTGTGAAAGGCGACAAAGAGGAGCATGTCGCTCGACATGTCCCGGCCGGCTTCGGCATCATGTTTTTTGCAGGAGCGTTGTCAGGGTTATTGGGGATCGGATCGGGGGCAGTGAAGGTGCTGGCAATGGACCAAGTCATGAGACTGCCATTTAAGGTCTTGACGACTACCAGTAACTTCATGATCGGCGTAACGGCAGCGGCCAGCGCGGGATTCTATCTGAGTCGCGGATACATTCTTCCGGGGTTGTCGATGCCGGTCATGTTGGGTGTTCTCGTTGGGTCACTGGTTGGCTCTCGCATCCTGGTCAATGCGCATGTCAGGACCCTTCGCATGGTATTCAGCATTGTCATTGTCGCGCTGGGGTTAGAAATGCTCTTNNCGCATGCTCCAAATCGGTGTGACTGTCGCGGCACTGGTCGTCCTGCTCGGGGGCGTTCTGTACCTGAAACAATTCAGCGGTCCCATACCCGACTACCGGCAGTTTCATGCTGCTCCAGGCGGATATGAAACTGTTCACGGGATATTGGCTGGTGTTAGCAGCTTCGACAGCCAGAGCCTAATCGAACTGGGCATCCTGTTGCTGATCGCGACGCCGGTCTGCCGCGTTATCTTCGGTGTGGTCGGATTCTCCCTTCTGCGGGACCGTCTTTATGCCACGGTGAGTGTGATCGTGTTGATCATTCTAATCCTGAGCTTTGTTACGAGGAGATAGCCACCATGCCGGTGATCGGTGACAAACCCGAATTGAATCTGAAGTCGATTGTCTATGGAACAGATTTCTCTTTCTGCGCGCAGAACGCGGGGCTCTACGCCTCACGTATAGCTGCCTACTTCTCAGCGAAGCTTTTGGTGGCTCATGCCTTCACCCTTTCGCAAGCGGCCCAGGAGGTTGAGCTTAATGACAAACGAATTAGCCAGCAGAGAAAAGACCTAGAGCGTTTGCTCTCCGAAGAGGCTGCTCTTTTAGGCGCGGACTCTATTGAAGCCATTCCAGCTCTTCTGGAGGGTGATCCCAAGGACGTTATTCCGGGTCTGGCTGATAGTTACGAGCCGTCCATGATCGTTTTGGGAACGCATGGTGGAGGGCGGTTGGAAAGGGGCGTCATTGGTTCCATCGCGGAAAAGATTCTAAGATCTACGCGTTGGCCAGCGCTTACAGTTGGACCGCGGGTCAAGCCTGTGTCTGCACAGACCTTTCCATTTGCGAGAATTCTTTTTGCGACCGACTTTACTTCGGCGGCTGCGAACGCGGCAACCTATGCGGTGACATTCGCGGAAGTGTTTGGGGCCAAGATTGATGTGCTCAATGTGATTCAGGACGATGTCATTGAGCATCCGGATCGTCTATCCGAACTTCAGACCCGCTTCTTTAGCGCTCTTGATGGTCTTGTACCGCAACAGGCGAAAGAGTTCTGTCATCCGAGAACGTATGTGGCTGTCGGCGAGGCATATGATCAGATTCTCGAACACATAAGAGACCGATCTAGCGATCTCCTCGTGCTCGGCATTCGGAGGACTTCGCATCTAAGCATGGAAATGAGAACATCGGGGGCCTTCCGGATCATAGTCGATGCGGAATGCCCGGTCCTAACGATCAGAAGGTAAAAACGACCGTGTTTCACACGCCGCCATCGACGCTGTCCCTCTCGCGGCTGGCATTATCGAATGGTGCCCGGCCTTTCTGCCATTCGGTCGTCAGACTTGTAAGCCGGCCAATTAACCGGCGAGGTTCCCACTTGCCTGGACCGAGAGCAAACGAGAGACCTGTCTCGGGACTGCTACAGGTGAATCCACCCGGAGCGGATCAATGCCAGTGATCCCACAGCAACGATCACCCAGAGCAACACCCCTTGCAAGAGCGGCCGAACCCCGACTTCACGCAAAGTCTCCTTCGATAGCCCGGTTCCGATGAGGAATAGCGTTACAGTCAAGCCGATGACGCCAAGGTGTTTGAGCGAAGGATATACCGGCTGAAGGATGTGAAAGTAGGTATTGGCAACAGCTGCCAGACAGAAAAAAAGAATGAACCACGGCCAGTGAATGCGTGCCTTGCTCTTGTAGACAAATGCCGTACCAACGGACATCGGTACGATCCAAAGTGCGCGAGCCAGCTTGACGGTTGTTCCGACGGCAAGGGCGACGACTCCGAACTTCGCCGACGCACCAACGACGGAACTGGTGTCATGAATGGCAAGTGCCGCCCAAAGACCAAACTGCGTTTGCGTCATGTGCAACGCGGACCCGATTGGCGGAAATGCGAGCAAGGCAACTGAGTTCAGCACAAAAACTGTTCCCAGGGAGACTGCAATTTCCTCTTCACTCGCACCTGAAATGGGGGCGACTGCGGCGATGGCACTACCTCCACAGATTGCCGTGCCCGCAGAGATGAGAAACGAAATCCCTCTCTTCACATTCAGAATCCTTCCAAGCCCCCAGCCGAGCAGCATGGCAAAGGTGATGCTTGCCGCAGTGTAGATGAACCCGGACCGGCCTGCATGCAGAACCTGCTGCAAATCCATACCGAATCCGAGACCGACAACGGAAACCTGGAGCAGAAGCTTCGACAGCCGCCTGGCATCGAGATGATAGGGGTGAACAAAGGTAAATCCGTAAATGAGCCCTGCCGCGAGCGCGACTGGTGGTGACAGATAGCCGCTTGCGGCGAGGATTAATCCTGCAAAAAAGATGTTTTTGGACACACATCAAGTATTTCCAAAGAATATGACCGTGTCCAAGCAGAAGTAATCATGCCTCATTTGCGTTTCTTATCGGTCGTGGCAGATGGTGATCCTTTGGAGGTGCGCAGGATTCTTTCGATCCCTGCGCCCGCAAGGAGGAATCTGCGAAATTCAAGGGCCAGGCCCTGCGGCTCGGGACCGGATTGTAGCGCAATTAGAAATTCGCGTCTGATCCGCAATCCCTCGACTTCCACAATCTTGAAGCTGCTATCGAGCCTCTGGTCCTTGGCGATCGCCCAACGCGAGACGAACCCAATTCCGAGCCCCGCTTCCACAGCGGATTTGATGGCTTCAGTTGAATCAAGCTCCATAACAATCTGCAACGACTTGCGTTTGAGGCCTTTCCGCTCCAGCGCCAACTCAATCACATGCCGTGTACCAGAACCGCGCTCCCGCATGAGCAAGGGAGTGGAAGCTAATTCGGCACAGGAGATCAGATTCTGATCGGCCCACTCGTGCGAGGTGGACGCGATAAGGACCAGTTCGTCTTCAAGAAATGGCTTGGTATTGACCTCGCGGCTACGAGCCGGGCCCTCGATGAACCCCAGCGAAATCTTCTGCTTCGCTACGGCTTCAACAATGTGCTCAGTATTGCCGCTGATCAGAGTCGGATGAACACGAGGATGTTCCCGGCAAAACTTTCCGAGGAGCCGAGGCAACACATACTGGGCAATGGTTGTGGAGGCGCCCAGCGCCAGTTGCCCGGCATGTTCTCCGCTTAACGCCGCAATCTCATGCCTGGTCTGGGCGAGAAGCGTCCTGACCTGTTCACAATAGTTAAGAAGAACCTGTCCCGCACTCGTTAGCGTGATGTGCGCACCCGCACGATCAAAGAGTTGAACACCAATATCCTCTTCCAGCGCCTTGATCTGGAGACTCACAGCGGGCTGCGTAAGGTACAGTTCTTCGGCGGCCTTGCGGAAGCTGAACTGTTCCGCAACTGCCCGGAAGACCACGAGACGGAAGTTTTCAAGACTCGCCATTCGATGATTAGAACCCCAGTTTACTGCGTGCTGCGATGGTGCGGCTCCATGACCGGTCGATTTTGGGCCTGAAATATCAGGAGCGGTCCAGACCTGATTCGCGACACCGAGCGGCCCAGATGTCTTAAGGTCAGTGAGTAGCGAGAAGACTCCGCAGCGAGGCTTCGATTTTACCGAGATCGGTTTCGCCTTGGAACTTCGCACGCACTATCCCATTCCGATCGATGAGGAAGGTCAACGGCAGGCCAAGTACGCCGCCATAGCGCTGACCCAGCGTCGCATCGCCCATGGCAACGGGGTAATCGATGCGTTGTGCGTGTATCATCCTACGGACCGGTTCTGAATCGTCGTCCATCGAAATCCCGATTACCGCCAACTGCTGCGGCCCATATTGCTCTTGCCAGCGGGCAAACATAGGCATTTCGATTTGGCATGGTGCACACCAGGTGGCCCAGAAGTTCAGCAGCACAACCTTGCCGTGTAGTCGAGCCAGATCGAGGTTATGGCCGGTGAGGTCGCGTCTTACAAACTCCGGAGCCCTGCGACCCACCAGCGATTGTGTCCCACTGGTCTGCGCACCCGCTTGCGGCACGAGGGTGAGGAGCAGAAACGTAAATCCCCATCGGAGCGCAAGGATGCTCGTTCCGCTAAAACGCTTAATGCGCAACCGGATACCCTTTGCTCACCCAGTCGCTCCCGAAGTTATCCGCGATGTAGAGAACTTTCACATTCGTAAAGCCAAGGCCGCTTAGAGTCTTGTATGCGCCTCCCAAATTCGGGCAGCGGTTCCATGGGCAGCAACCGCAATAGAGCACTATGAACCTGTTCTTCGCCAACGTCTTCACGCGATCGCGAAGCAGGTAGAGGCCGTCCTCGCGCGAGCCTGGTCCTACGTACTCCGAAGTTGGGATATGCGCCTGGTCGAACATGACGCGCGAACCGACCTGCAGGATCAACGGCTGGACCACACGGGTAGAATTCAGCATCGTTTTCAGTTCTTCCGGCTGTATCAGTTGGGTCGAGGGAACGGTTGTCGCAGCGAGCGGGAGTGCGGACTGCGCACGTGCCGGAGATTGGACCAACACGAATGTAATAACGGCAACGCTTCCCATCGTGGCGATCGATCTAATTCTCATGTGGGGCTCCGAAACCAGTATATCGAGTAAATCGCGGCCTTGGACCTTGATCCTTATCGTATCCGTCCATTGGTTTCAGATGCCGCTGCCCAGCAGATCGGGAACTTTGAGCTCGACCTCGATCTGCGGAGGGTTGAGGAGCGTGTTCCTCACTAGACAGTGTTCGACGGAGCGCATCAAGCCTTCACGTTGCTCGGTCGTGAGGTAGACAGGACTGTCGACGCGGATTTGGAAGTTGCCGAGTCGCGAGGGGCTCTTGAGTTTTTCGGCCTCGACGCAGACATTCACGCCTGTTTCCGCGAGATTGCGTGTCTTCAGATATTGGGCCGCGTAGAAGGCCGCGCAAGACCCCAACGAGGCGAGAAGCAATTCCGGAGGCGTCATACCGGAGTCGTCCCCGCCATTCTCTGTCGGCTGGTCACAAATAATTGAATGCGATCGGGCCTGTATGGCGAATTTAGCATGGTCGAGATGCGTGATCTTCACTTCCATAGTGTTTCTCCTCGTCATTAGAAGAAAGACCCAACTGGAGCGTTTCGTTACAAAGCCGCGCATATTCATTTCGCGGCAGGCAGCACCAGCATCCGCAGGTATTCCCGTGTGAGAATGGCACGCAATCGAGGCGCGACGGCCGGGTCGCAGGGAATCTCCAGGGAGCGGCAGCGATCGATGGCAGCGCGCAAGTCGCGCAGAAACACCACACAGGATGGGCATGCCTCGATATGTTCGCGCATCTGCTCGCAGGTAAGCGATTCCACTCTGCCATCCAGGTATTCGGAGAGGTTGGCAAACAGATCACGACATTCCGCAGGACGTTGCCCGTTCCTGGCCTTGGCAACTTGTCGCTTCTTCGCGGCGGGTTTTGCGCCATTCCGATCTCCAGGAACTCCCCGCAGAAGTTGGTTCATCTCACTGCGCACGCTTAGACGTGCCCGATGAAGCCGGATCCGAACCGTTCCCTTCTGAAGCGAGAGAACCTGTGCAACCTGCTCGGTGGTCAACTCCTCCATATCGTGGAGCACGAGAACAATGCGCAGGGCCGGCGGGACGCGCAGAATCGCCCGGTGCAGCAGATGGTGCTGCTCGGCCGCGATGATATTGCCTTCCGGTCCCACGGCGGCATCCTCAAGCAATCTCCCCAATTCTTCATTGTCGGGCATCAACTCGTCGAGCGAAAGGAGGTTCGCCGGGGCGTGGGCGGGCTTGCGGCGCATGCGCCAGCAGCGGTTCCTAGTGACGGTATAAAGCCAGACGGCAAGAGCTTGCGGATCCTGAATCCTGGCCAAGTGCTCCAAAGAACGGGAGAGCACTTCCTGCATGGTGTCCTCCGCATCTTCAGGATGCCCACAGACTTTCATGCTGAAGGAATAGACAGTATTCTGCAGTAAACCGATCGCCTCTTCGACAGCTTCCGGAGTGTTGCGGCGCAAGAGGTCGGTGGCTCGGATCAGTTCAGGTCGCATGGCAAGGGGTCATCGAGAACAACACAAGTATATCCCCTCGCAAGATAGTGGCGGCTGATCCTCGGACGGCCCCCCTGTTCACTGCGTAAGGCGTTCCGAAATGAACTCACTGCCGAGACGGATGCTCAGGGCCGGCAGTTTGCAATGCAGCCTCGATCATCACCAGACAGATCGGGGACACTTTCTTCAGCCAATCTCGCTCCTCGTCGCTCGTCGTCTTCGAGTCAGCGGCCAGCCATGCGCGCAGCAAAGCCAGGGCGAGGCCCATCTCAGCGCCAGGACGGTTCTCCTCCAGCAGGAACATTTGGCGGTAGACCTCATCCTTGACCCGCTCGCCGCGAATATGCCTAGGACTAACTGGCCATGTCATACCGTTTCGAGCCGTCATTGCAGTTTCTCCCCTTGAACGAGCCAGGAGTACCGGCCTACATTCACGTTTGTCACCTGATGGAATCCGGTTGAACGCAACAGAATCACGGCATTCGAAGCGTCCAAGCGATGATCCAGCGGCGGCCCGTTTTCGCGTTCAACATCCGATCGCCAGTCAATGATCGCAATGCGCCCTCGATGCTTGAGAATGCGACGCGACTCCTCAAGAACAGTAGAGCGATCTGCGAATTCGTGCCAGACATTTGCCAGGAAAACGAGGCTGCAGCAGGCATCCGGCAATGCCGTCGATTCCGCCTCCGCGTGAATCAGTTCGACATTGGACACGGATCCTTCCTGCAGCTTTCG
>PLPU01000156.1:3311-10588 GCA_003159975.1 Acidobacteriaceae bacterium | reverse complement strand
AGCCGATAGGCCTCGGATGCAGGAAATCGACGGTCGTGCATGTAGCCCTACTTGCCCGCGCCACAATTGGCATTTTTCAAGCCCAGGGCGCGCAGGATGTTCATGGCCGGACACCAATTTGTGAATGCCGACTGCAGCAGGTTGAGCCCTACGAAAACTGTCAGCCAGAGCCAATAGAGGGAAAGGAAATGTGCAAGAGCGAGCGACAACAGCACCATGACGCCTGCCATCAGGCGCACACCGCATTCGACCGTCATAGGGAATCTCCTTGTTCAGTTTCGGGCTGATGTCCAGACCCGGCTTTGCGCCGCGAATGAACCATGTAGTAAAGCACCGGAATCGTTGGCCACGAGAGAAATGTCGAAGCCACCGCTCCCGCAATCAGCGAAATTGCAAGCCCTTGAAAGATAGGGTCGGTGAGAATCACGCTTGCGCCGACCACAACCGCTGCCGCCGTCAACAGCATCGGCCGAAAGCGCGTCGCGCCGGCATCGATCACTGCCTCGGCCAAAGGCATTCCCTGGCGAATGCGAAGCTCGATGAAGTCGACGAGGATGATCGAGTTGCGCACGATAATGCCGGCGCCGGCAATGAACCCGATCATTGAGGTCGCCGTGAAGAAGGCGCCCATCATCGCATGAGCAGGCATGATGCCGACAAGGGTGAGCGGAATGGGCGCCATGATGATCAACGGCACGATAAAGGAGCGGAACCAGCCCACCACAAGTACGTAAATCAGCACCAGCACCGCGGCAAATGCAAGGCCCATATCGCGGAAGACCTCGATGGTGATGTGCCATTCTCCGTCCCACTTCATCGAGTAGTGATCTGTAGATTCCGGCATCGACGCGTTATAGCGGGCAAGCGTGTATCCGGCCGGGAGCGTTAGGTGGTCGAGATCCTTATTCATCTTCAGGATCGCGTAGACCGGGCTTTCCACCGCCCCAGCCACGTCCCCGGTGACATACACCACGCGGCGCAGATTCTTGTGATAAATGCTTGGCTCAATGGTCGTGTGTTCGACGACGACCAATTCGCGCAACGACACCATGCCACCGTCGGCGCCGGGCAAGCGGATGTTGTCCAGTCCTTGCTCTGAAGAGCGATCCGCGCGATCAAGCTCGACAATTGCAGGCACTGGCTCTCTTGCGGTCTGGTCGTGCAACAGGCCGACTTCGGTTCCCGAGATGGCAAGCGCCAAGGCATGCGCGACGTCGGAGACTGCTATGCCATGCTGCGCCGCCTTTACTTCATCAACACGCATGACGAGGCGTGGTTGGGGGTCTTCAACATACCAGTCCGTATCCACCACGCCGGGGGTCTGCTGGAAGATGGTCTTGATCTGCTGTGCAACCTGGGTCTGACCAGCCAGGTCTGGACCATAAACCTCCGCCACCAAAGTCTGCACCACCGGAGGACCCGGTGGAACTTCGCTCACCTGGATTCGCGCTCCATATGCGTTTCCGATCGAGTCGAGCAGCGGTCGAAGCCGCTTGGCAATCGCATGGCTCTGTACGCTGCGTTGCCTGGCAGGCAACAGATTGACTTGAATGTCGGCCTGATTCGGCTGACGGCGCATGTAGTAGTGGCGTACCAGCCCGTTGAAGTTATAGGGTCCCGACGTTCCCGTGTAAGTCTGGTAGTTCAGCACATCCGGTTGCCGCGCAAGCTCATCACCAAGCGCCTGTACGACACGCGCTGTCTGTTCCAGCGGTGTGCCATCGGGCATGTTGATGATTACCTGCAATTCGCTCTTGTTGTCGAACGGCAGCATTTTTACCTTTACTAATCCCAGCGGCACAAGCGCCACGGAGGCTAGAAGGAGCACCACCACTCCAATGAAGAACAGAATGCGATTGCGCGGAGACTGAATCAGCGGCGTCATGATGCGGCGATAGAGCCTGCTCCGCCAATTCTCATTTTCCGGTTCCAGCGGTTTGGCTCCATTAAAATGCTTGCCTAGCAGGCGAAGGGCAGCCCATGGAGAAACCACAAATGCAACCATCAGCGAGAAGAGCATTGCCGCCGAAGCGCCGACGGGGATGGGCCGCATGTAGGGACCCATCAATCCGCGCACAAAGGCCATGGGTAGCACTGCGGCGATCACTGCAAACGTAGCCAGAATCGTGGGATTGCCGACTTCGGCCACTGCTTCGACAGCGACGGCACTCATCGACCGGCCGTGATTCTCAGGCAGCCGGAAGTGCCGCGCCATGTTCTCGACCACGACGATGGCGTCGTCCACAAGAATGCCGATCGAGAAGATCAACGCAAACAACGTGACGCGATTGATGGTGTAGCCCAGGAAGTAAAACACCGACATGGTGAGCGCAAGCGTGACTGGGATTGCCAAAAGCACAACTCCTGACTCGCGCCAACCCAGGAAAAGTGCAACAAGCAATGTTACAGACAACGTGGCCAGCAACAGATGTTCCAGCAGTTCATCCGACTTGTCCTTCGCGGTTTCACCGTAATTCCGTGTGGTGGTCACCGTCACGTCGTTGGGTATGGTCACGCCCTGCATCTCATGCACGCGTTTCAGCACCGCATTCGAGATATCGGTGGCGTTTGTCCCATTGCGCTTGGCCACGGTGATGGTCACGGCCGGGTACTGGCGCGCGCCCTGCGATGCTGTGGAACCTGCATTCGTCGTTCCGTAGACCACGTAGTCCGACGGATCCGCGGCGCCATCGACAATCTTGTCAGCCACGTCGCGCAGATACACCGGATGCCCGCGAATCACGCCCACTACCACGGCTTCGAGATCCTCGCGCCGGGTGAAGAGGTTGCCGGCGTCGACGCAGATCTCCTGATTGTTATCGGAGAAGTGTCCTGCTCGCACGCTCGCATTTGCGGCTTGTAAATGTCCAACGATTGCCATAGGCGATAGGCCGTAGGCGCTCAGCTTTTCTGTACTTAGCACAACGCGCATTGTGCGTGGAAGGCCGCCGATGATCGTCGTCTCCGACACATCGGAAATCTGCGCAATGTTGTGTTGCATCTCGTCCGCGACGGCGCGAAGTTGATAGCCGTTATAGTGCTCGCCCCACAGCGTCATGGCTAGGATCGGAACATCGTCGATGGAGCGGGCTTTGATCAGAGGCTGCGAAACTCCGGGCGGCATGCGATCGAAGTTTGAGTAAAGCTTGCTATAGACCTTGATCAGAGCGTCTTCCTGCGGCGTGCCGACAAGAAAGCGCACGATCACCAGGCTTTGCCCAGGCGCCGACGTCGAGTACACATATTCGACGCCGGAGATTTGATGCACGAGGTTCTCGATGGGCAGTGTCACACGCTCTTCCACCTCGGCCGGGGATGCGCCCGGCATGGTGGTGGCGATGTCCAGCATTGGAACAAGAATCTGCGGCTCTTCTTCGCGGGGAATGATAGCAACCGCAAAGATTCCGATGGCCAGTGACGCGGCAATGAAGAGCACTGTCAGCTTGGAGTTGATGAATGTATGTGCCAGTCGCCCGGCAATTCCAAGGTCTTGCGTCATTGCTGGACCTCAATCCGCTTGCCGGCGAGGTTGCGGTCAGAAGGCGAGTCAACAAGTTTTTCGCCAGAGGTGACACCCGACAATACTTCGACGAGATTGCCTTGCGCCGCGCCGAGCGTGATATAGCGGAGTTGAGCAATCCCCTGGTCATCCAGAACGTAAACACAGTTGAGGGAACCGCGCGCGACAACGGCGGAGCTCGGAATCAGAATCGCCTGGCGGGCGCCGTTAGCAAACTCAGCTGTTCCATACATACCTGCGCGGATCTGGCTTGAGGAAGGCAAGTCGATCTTGACGAGAAAGCTGTGACTCGATGGATCGGCGACGGGAACAATCTCGGCCACTGCCCCTGCCAGGTTCGTCCTCACCCCAGTCGTGGATGCCCCGCCATCGACAGCCACCTGCACCCTCATCCCCTTATGTATCGCGCCAATTGCCGACTCATCCACGTTGGCGTCAAGTTGCAATACCCCCGCCCGATCCACCTGGAGCAGCGGCACGCCCGGTGCAGCCATCGTCCCCGGATCGGCCAGCCGCGCCGTCACCACGCCTGCGAAGGGCGCAACCAGCCGCGTATAACTCATCATGGTGCGCGCCCCGTCCTCCTGCGCCCGCGCCGCGTCGGTTTGCGCGCGCATTGCATCCACACTCGCCGCTGCGCCCTCGGCCCGCCGGGACACTTCGTCCATCTCCTGCGGGCTTACGCTCTTTTCGGACTCAAGCTGCTTGTACCGGTTCAACGTGCTCGCCGCCAGAGCGGCATTCGTTTGTGCGGCGGCTTGCACGTTCTGCGCCGCCTTCACGCCTGCCTGCGCCTGTTCCACTTTGGAGCGCGGCGCCGCATCGTCGAGAACCACCAGGGTCTGCCCAGCTCGGACGCTGTCTCCTTCATGCACCAGCACCTGCTGGATGCGGCCCATCACCTGAGCCGATACCACCGCGGTTTCCCTGGCATGAACAGTGCCGGTCGATCGCAAACTCACAGGCACCAGTTGCACCTGGCTTTCAACAACCCGCGCCTGCATGGTTCGTACGGTCCCTGGCGTTGCGCCAGATTCACCGCCATGGCAGCCAGCGATCATCACCCCTGAAACGGCAAGCAAACTTGCCCATACGACATTTTTCATTGCAGTTCCTCCGCGGCATCGGGGGTCAGAGTCCCGGTAGCGTACAAAAGTTCGCTATAGGCCATGGCATTGTCGTAAATGGCATGCCAGTAATTGGATTGGCTCTGCCGTTCGGCGTCCTCAGCCCGCAGCAGATCGGTGATGGTCGCAAGTCCAGCGCCATAGCGGTTCTTCAGAATGCGCAGACTCTCAGCCGATTGATCCATAGCGGCCCGCGCTGTTTCCAGTTGCAGTGCCGCTGTCTGCCGGTGAATGTGAGCTTGGCTCACCTCGAACCGCAGATGCTGCTGCGTGGCAACTACTTGCGCGTCGATCTTCTGTTTCGCCGCGTTCTCCCGCGCCAATCCCGCGCGCTTGCCAATCGGCAAAATATCGATGCTGACCTGGACGCCGCCCACCCAGTTGTTGCCTCCCGAGCCGCCAAACGATGTCCGGTCTTCTCCCCAATTCCCGTAGGCACTCACCCGCGGACCGAAGTCAGACTTTGCCGCTCCCACAGCGGACGCTTGCGCCGATTGCGCCAGTTCCAACGCTGTCAGGTCGGGCCTGTTCTTTGCGGCCTTCGCCATCTCCTCATCCAGGCCGCCCTGCGGAAACGCGTGCGGCTCAATCGGCTTCAGCTCGGTTGACTTCAGGTCGGGCGCGCCGATCGCTTCGCGCAATGCCGCCCACGCCAACTCCAGGTCACCCTGCGCCGCAATCAACTCCTCTTTGCGTGCGGCCGCATTCACTTCGGCCGACATCCGGTCCGACTCCACCGCAAGTCCGGCCTTCACGTGCTCGTCTACGGAATTCAGCAGTGCGGCAGCAGTCTCCTGCTCATGCTGGGCGACGTCGATCTCCCGCTGCGCATACAGCACTTGCTGGTACGCAGCGACAACATGAAAGACGATCTGCTGGTCAACAGCCTTCGCGGAAGAGGAGGCGCTTTCTTTGAACAGATCCGCGCGGTGAATCTCCTTCTGCGTCTTGAAGGAGTTGAACGCCATCCACTGCCCGGAGAAGCGGGTGGAGAAATTGCCAATGGGTTGAGGCAAGTTCAGAGCGTTTAGCGCAAAATCGGCCTGCGTGAATTGCCTCTGCCGTAGCCGCGTTCCAAACGCATACACCGGGTCGTTGCCGCGGGAGATGTCCTCGGTGAAATTCAGCTGCGGCAGAAGTTGGGTACGGGCCATGCCGGCCGCCGAATTCGCGTCCAGATTGCCGGCGCGCGCAATCGCTGCCTCGGGGCTCTGCCCCAGGGCCTCATTGATAGCTTGCCGCAACGTCAGAGGTTCCTGCGCACTGCCGGCCAATCTCCCCATCGAGAACAGGAGAAGAAGGCCCAGAGATCGATAAAGGCGTGAACTCATTGGGTCAGATATCCTTGGGTGGTACTTTCATAGGAATAAAGTCACGGAATGGCGAATCGGTTACGGAAAGCGTCAAATTAGATTATTCAGCGCCAATCGGCCAGTGTCGCTCGGGGGCAGAGCTGTCGGCTGGATCGAAACAGAAGTAGAGGAGTGGATTGCCCGGAAGAAAGAAGTCAGCCGTGAAATTCGAGGCCGGACATCGGCATGAATTCTTTGTCGTCAAGATGATCTCCGGAGCAAATTTCCGGCTAGTCACTCATCTGAAATTGCTCTGCTCGGCATGGCCAGGTTTTCTACTAACCGAATGGAACGAACGGCTATGCCGCTGTGGGACGGAAGGGCAGCACCCTGCCTCCGCGCTGAGTGCGCTCCAGAAAGCCCGCCCAATCCTGCATCATCCTGGCGCGCGGCTCCAAATAGAGGGCATGATTGCAGGCCGCGCTCACCGCATTCCGGGTCCCATGTGCAAGTTGCAATTCGATATGGTCATGCGCGTAACCCTGCTCGTGCAGGACGGTGGACGCCAGCCCGCGAAAGAGTTTTGGCGAGGGACAGGCCGCATGACATGAGCTCTATTGGCGTCGTCTACCACGGACAGTTTCATTCGCTTCTTCTTGTGAGCGTTTTCCCGTCCGTTGTTCTAATCCCTCTCAGGGGCATGTATTAGTTCCGCTGCTGGCGGTAATCGGGTAAACCGCCGGCCCATGCCCGGTTTGGGCGTTCCAAACTTGGACCGAAAGCTGATCCCCCGGCTTGATGCACCAGCCGTGCGTTCCGTAGGCGCCGGATAAGCCTGACAGCACGATCTGCGCATTGGTCCACGAGGAGACGCCGAGGGTTACCCCAGCCCCGCTGTGACCGGCGGCCCACCCGCCTGCAGTGGTGTCGATCAGTTCGATGTAGTTCGAGTCGCCGGTATAGGGCGACTGCGTGCCGAAGTCCGCACCGTTGATGGTGATGGTCTGCGTCTGCTCGGAAACAATTGGGCTCACCGACGCAATGGACAGAGTGCAGGTATTGGTTCCGCTGCTGGCGGTGATCGGGTAAACCGCCGGGCCATCCCCGCTTTGGGCATTCCAGACTTTGACCGAGAGTTGATCGCCGGGGCTGATGCACCAACCGTTCGTTCCATAGGAGCCGGAGAAGCCGGAGAGCACGATCTGCGTATTGGTCCACGAGGAGACGGCCAGGGTTACTGAGGAACCGCTGTGGCCCGCGGCCCACCCGCCTGCAGTGGTGTCGACCAGTTCGATGTAGTTCGAGCTGCCGGTATAGGGCGACTGCGTGCCGAAGTCC
>PLPU01000156.1:0-3278 GCA_003159975.1 Acidobacteriaceae bacterium | reverse complement strand
CCGGGGCTGATGCACCAGCCGTTTGTTCCATAGGAGCCGGAGAAGCCGGAGAGCACGATCTGCGTATTGGTCCACGAGGAGACGGCCAGGGTTATGGCGGCCCCGCTGTGCCCCGCGGCCCATCCGCCTGCAGTGGTGTCGACCAATTCGATGTATTGCGAGTCGCCGGTGTAGGGCGCCTGCGTGCCGAATCCCGAACCGCTGATGGTGATGGTCTGTGTCTGCTGCGGAAGGATTGGAGTAACCGACGTAATTCCCGGCGTGCCACTGACGACATTGATCCCAGTGCTTGGCGGTGCCACAAGATTCAACGCCGGGGAGAGGTTCGGGCTCAGGCTGAGGGACGCAGTCAGCGTGTCGCTGGTTTCAACTGAGGTGAACTTGAGATTGCTGAACGTGGCCGATCCCGATGAAAGCGCTGCCAAGTTTGTTCCGGTCGGGGACAAGCCGTCATTGGCGTCGGTTATCGTCACGGTGCTGGTGGCTGGCGCGAACACGGAACCGCTTTCAGTCAAGGTCACGACTGGCGCCGGAGAAAGCGCCGCTCCGATGACCCCGTTGGATGGCGGTTCGGTGGTGAAGCTGAGAGCGTAGTTGCTTTGCACGGCGCCGGAGTCGACAGAGCCCGACGGGCAGGCGGGATCGAACGGCAAGCCGCGCTGATCTGCGGTCAGGTTGGCGGCGGTCGCGTTGGTCAGCGTGCCGCCGCAGATGGCAAAGTTGCCGGGCACGGGAACCATGGTCTGCATGGGGCCACCGTAGCTGCGCAGCGGAGCTAAGTTGATGCCGGCCAGGGTTACGCCATTCACTCCGGGGATGAAATTGCCGCCGCTGTCGGTGTAGGTGCCAATGACATCGGGGCTGGTGGTGGCAGTATTGCCGGCCACGATGCTGTTGGCCAGTGTGAGGGCGCCACTGCTGTTGTTGATGCCGCCGCCGCTGTACCCGCCGGTGTTCCCGGAAATTGTGCTCGCGGTTACAGTCACGCTGGTGCCGATACTTGAAATGCCGGCGCCGGTGTTGTTGGCAATGGTGCTCGAATTGATCGTCACTGTCCCGCCGGACTCGTTGACAATGCCGCCATAGGAGCCGGAGTTGCCCGAAATCGTACTGCCGCTGACGGTAAGCGTTGCGTTGTAATCGTTAAAGATGCCGCCTGTTCCGGAAGAAGCCGTGTTGCCTGAGATGGTGCTGTTGATCACGGTCAATCCCGACCCGTACCCATTGACGATGCCGCCGGCATTTCCAGTGCTATTCCCGTTGGAGATGGTGAGGCCGGAGATGGTGGCGTTGGTAGCCGATGAGTTGACGGTGAAGACAGGGAAGTCGCTGCTGGAACCACCGCCTGCAACTGTGACCAGATTGGCCAGCGAATAGCTGCTGCCGCTGGTGGGTCCGGTGATGGTGGTATTCGACGGTATCGTCAGGGTGCTGTTGCTGAGCGGGATGGTGTTCGCCGCAATTGTGTTTGTTGAGGCAAACGCAGTTGAGTCGAACGTGATGTTGCCTGCGCCCGAACTGGCTGCATTGAGCAGCGCATCGCGCAGGCTGCATGTATCGGAGTTGGTGGTTGTCCCCGGCGTTGGCTGCACTGCGCAGTTTGTGCCAGCGCCGGAATCATCATTCGCCGTGTTGACCACCAGGGTTGGTGCAAATTGTGCTGTCACGCTTTCCGGCCCATTCAAGGTGATCGTGGTGCTGGCTGAAGTCGCGCTTGCCACCGGGTCCCCGGCCGACGTCCAGCCGACAAATGTATAACCTGTTGCCGGCGTGGCAACGATGGGCACCACTGTGCCCTGGTTGAACAAGCTGCCTGATACCGGCGTGATGGCACCGCCTGCCGCAGGGTTCGCGGCCGTTGTGATTTGGTACTGCGGCAAATTCACCATGAGCGTGAAGCTCTGGACTGCGCCCGACGAGATGCCGTTACTTGCGGTGATCGTGATGGGGAATGAGCCTGTAGCAGCCGTAGTCCCGGCCAACGTTCCGGTGCCGTTGCCGCTATCTGTGAACGTTATGCCGCTGGGCAACGAGCCTGACTCAATGAGCGCCGATGTGGGATAGCCCGTCGTGGTCACGCTGAAGGTGCCGGCTGCTCCTGCTACGAAAGAGGTGCTGTTGGCGCTGGTAATCGACGGAGCCTGATCGACGGTCAGCGTGAATGCCTGCGAGGGAGTGCTGGAGCCGTTTGTCGCTTGGATGGTGATTGAATAGGTGCCGCCTGTGCCTGCTGCCGGAGTTCCAGCCAGCGATGCCGTGCCGTTGCCGTTGTCAACGAAACCGACACCACTTGGCAGAGTCCCGGTTTCGCTGAACGATGGCAGGGGATAGCCCGTGGTTGTGACGGTGAACGAACCTGTGGTGCCCGTTGTGAACGTGGTGCCGGAAGAACTGGTAAAGACAATTGGCTGCTTGATCGTAAGCGCGTAGTTCAGCGTGGCATTGGGCGTGATGCCGTTGTTTGCCGTGAACACAAGGTTATAGCCCCCCCCCGTGGTCGCCCCGGGGGTGCCGGAGAGGGTTCCATGGCCGTTGCCGTTATCCACGAATGTGACGCCGCTGGGCAGCGCGCCCGATTCGCTGATGGCCGCAGTGGGATTGCCCGTGGTGAAGATGAGAACTATGTTTGGCGTGCTCACAGCCATCGTATCGCTACCGGAGGCGCCAAGGTTGAAGGTCGGCGCCTGTTCCACAGTCAGCGTGAAGCTCTGCGTGGCCGCTGTGCCGATCCCGTTACTCGCTGTGATGGTGATGGCGTAGCTGTTGCCCGTACTCGCAGCTGGCGTACCGGATAGAAGTCCGGCAGAGCTGAGCGTGACGCCGCTGGGCAGAGACCCGGCGGTTACGCTGTACGTCATTGCGGTGGGATAGCCCGAGGCGGTGACACTGAACGAACCTGACGTGCCTACTGCGAACGTGGTGCTGGCGGCGCTAGTGATGGCCGGCGCCTGATCTACCGTCAGCGTAAAGTTCTGCGTGGCGCTGGTGGTGCCGTTAGTCGCTGTGATCGTGATCGGGTAAATGCCGCCCGTGCCGGAAGCAGGTGTGCCACTGAGAGTCCCCGCGGTGCTGAGACTGATGCCACTCGGCAGAGAGCCGGCGGTTACGGTATACGTCGGGGCCGGATAGCCCGAGGCTGTGACGCTGAAGGAACCTGACGTACCCACAGTGAACGTAGTACTGTTGCCGCTCGTAATCGACGGAGCCTGGTCCACCGTCAGCGTGAAGCTCTGCGTGGCGTTGGTGGTGCCGTTTGCCGCCGTGATCGTGATCGGGTA
>PLPU01000589.1:0-7111 GCA_003159975.1 Acidobacteriaceae bacterium | reverse complement strand
AACCAAAGGTCAAGGATCTTGTCAGATTTAAGCAACCAGAATCGTGATCTCGGCAGTTAGATTCCTCCTCATCTGGGCGAACTTCCATGAGGAAGGTTTGCGGCAAGAGCCCACATGGAGACCTCGAGGCTCCTCTGATTCAGGACGCGAGATATTGCCAATTCGCCGATGGGCACGCCGATCTGGATTTGTAACGGAATGTCGGCTTGCGGCAAGCGGTTGGTCGTGCCCCCGCGACCCTTCCGCGAGCGACTGACCCACCAGGGGCGAACAGCCGCTCCCCGTGTTCCACCTCCAAATTTCCCTCTGAGTTTTGCCGATTAATTCGCGGGTTTGTAGATAATAGTCAATAGAGACCCAGCAACCGAATGTCCGGCGCCTCTCGGGAAGTCGAAAACCTCCAGAAAGCCGCCGCAACTCCTTTGTTATCCTACGCATGCAATTAACTTCTTTGTTATGTCATACTTGAGACGTAACCACATGAAAACAAAGCACTTATTTTTGAGTGTGTGGGGGGGGTAGCAGTTCAGGTCATTCTCCCACCCCGCAATCCGGGCAACGAATGTCAGAACCAGGCGCTCAATCTGAGAGCTAACCACTAGCCACTAACCACTAATCACTGGCTCTTGTAACTCCTTTGTTTTCATGCGTATGAAAATAACTCTTTTGTTATGTCATACATAACCCCAACCGCCCAGCATTGTCTCTTGTAACTCTTTTGTTATCTTGCGCATACAAGTAACTCCTTTGTTATGTCATAGATGCAGTGTAACCACATGAAAACAATGAACTTATTTTTATGAAGGGGGGGTAGGGCACCCCCGGGCAGCCATCGAAAAGCCGCCAGCCGGACACTAGCCACTAATCACTAACCGCTAACCACTGCCCTTCCGAATCCCGATCACGCTCAACATCCGTCCAGCGTGCCCCTTCGAAGCGCGATGGGAAAAGAACAGGTCCGGCCGGCAGTTGGTGCAGCCGCCTACGATGCTGATTGCTTTCGGTTTCAGCCCCGCNNGGCGAATGGCCAGGCGCACGCTGGGTGAGAAACAGCATAGGGTACTTTGTCCGCACCGGGTCGGAGTCATAGACCTCGCAGAACAGTTCCCTGCCATACGAGAACTGCGACTCGAAGCTCGACAGCACCTCTTCGCCGACAGCGTAGCAGCATGCCCCGATCCCCGGACCGATAGCGGCAATCAGGTCCTCAGGCCGTGATCCGAACTCCATCCTCATCCGCCCCACTCCAGTCTCCACAATCCTCTTCACCGTCCCCCGCCACCCCGCATGAAAAGCCGCCACCGCCCGTTTTTTCTTGTCAGCCACCAGAACTGGAATGCAATCAGCAGTTTGCACGCCCAACAGCAAGCCAGGCTGATCGGTCATCAGGCCATCGCCTTTGCAAGGCCGCTCGCGGGCTGCGTCGGTGCTTCCGGAAACAACCAGAACGCTGGAATGAATCTGCCTAATCGTGACCAAAGGCGTAACTGGGTTACCACTAACCGCCTCAGCCAGCAGCCTCCGATTCTGAGCCACGATCTCCCGTTCATCGGAAGCGGTAAACCCAAGATTCAGCTCTCCCTTCGCGTCCTCAGCGCAGTAGGCGCGGCTCAGCCCGCCTTTGCGGGTGCTGAAACCGTGCCACAGCCAGCGAAGCTTCTCCCAGGCGGGAACCGGCAGAAACTGGACGCCATTCGAAGCGATGTGGGGCAGAGGCGCGGGTACAGACAGCTCCTCCGGCGCGGCACGGTCCACCCGGGCGCGCCGCATGCGGCGTGTGACGCCCGCAGGCTTGCCGCTGAGGTTTCGCACCAGGCCTGCCTCATCGAACAGCGCGTCGATGGACTCGACTTCCAGGCCAGGACGTGGGTTCGGAGTGGAAGAGGACGGCATCTGAATTCAATTCTAGCTTGGAGAGCATTTTGTAACGATTCTCGATTGGAAACAAGCAGGCAACTCGCTCGAAGGAGCGAATGGGCCTACCTTCCGGTAGGCCCGCTCGAGAGGCATTTTTGGGAGGGGGTCCAGGGGGGATTTGTGAGAAGAGGTCCAAAAGCGAACCTTCAAAAAGGAATGGATACCTTTCTTGGCGGGACTTGAATCGGAGAAGCCTCTGCTTGTTATTTAAGTAGATGCAAGCCCGGAAAAAAGGTTGCGTTGGCAGAGACGGCTGGTGTCAAAATTTGAGATTTGACCTTTAGCGCTGCTTTTTCTGCCCAGTTGCGCATTCCCGGGCCGGCTCCCGGCGGCGGGTGTATTCTCAAGACCGATGATGAGCAATCGATTTTCGCAACTCCTCGCATTGGCTACCCTGATTTCCGTGTCCGCTGCCCTGTCTGCGCAAGAGCCGGCCAAGCCTAAACCGGAAGATACGGAAGTGTGGACGCCCGTACCCAGGGTTGTGACTCCGGGCGCTACGGACGCGGCGCCACCGTCCGACGCAATCGTCTTGTTCGGCGGCAAAAATGAAGACGAGTGGGTGTCGGCCCAGGACCATACGCCGGCCCAATGGGTCGTGCAGGCCGGCATCCTGACGGTGAGCAAGGCGCCCGGCGTCGGCAGCATCGAAACCAAACGAAAGTTCAAGGATTACCAGCTCCACATCGAGTGGAAAATCCCGGAAGACATTACCGGCAGCGGTCAGGGGCGGGGCAACAGCGGCGTTTTCCTCGCATCCACCGGACCCGGCGACGCCGGCTACGAACTTCAGGTTCTCGATGCGTTCAACAATCCAACCTATGTCAACGGGCAAGGCGGCAGCATCTACAAACAGAGCCCTCCGCTGGTGAACCCGGCGCGCAAGCCGGGAGAGTGGCAGAGTTATGACGTAGTGTGGACCGCGCCCACATTCAACCCGGACGGTTCGGTGAAAACCCCCGCCTGGGTGACGGTTTTCTTTAACGGCGTGCTGGTGCAGAATCACTTTGAACTGAAGGGACAAACGCTCTACATCGGCCAGCCCTTCTACAAGGCGTATGACCGGGCGCCCATCAAGTTGCAGGCCCACGGCGACAAGAGCGAGCCGCTCAGTTTCAGGAATATCTGGGTGAGAGAGCTGGACTAAGGCAGTGAAGAAGTGAATGAGTGAAGAAGTGAAAAGATGACAGATTACAGATGACAGTTTGAGAGCCCGGCCTCACGACTGCATCGGTTTCGGCCTAGCGCGTCGTTCTACCTCGCGGGTGATCAGCCCAACCGGCAGGATCCTGGCCAAAAGTGTAATCACTTTGCCGCCAAAATACGGAACCACGGTTCGCTGCCCTCGCGCCAGCCCGGCAATTCCAAGCCGTGCCACTTCCTCCGCCGACTGTCTTCCGCCGGGCAAGAAGCTTTCCGACCGCGCCACCTGGAAAAACTCGCTCTCCGTAGGCCCGGGGCACAACGCGGTCACCTTGACGCCGAAGCGGGCCACCTCAGCGGCCAGACCTTGAGCGAAAAAGCGGTCGAAGACCTTTGTGGCCGCATAGGTAGTGAGGTAAGGGACGGGCTGGAAGCTGGCGGTGGAAGCGAGAATCAGGACCCAGCCGCGCTTGCGTTCGACCATGCCCGGAACAAACAGCCGCGTAAGCCTAATCACGGCCTCGCAATTGACGCGCACCTGGCTCAGCTCCTGCTCGACCGGGCTCTCGGCGAAGACGCCGAACTGGCCGAGGCCGGCGTTATTCACCAGGATGTCGACGGTAAGACCAACGCCTTCGGTGGCGTCGAATATCTGCTGCGGTGCGGCGGGATCGTTGAGATCCGCAACCACGATGCGGACTTCGGTTCCCTTCGCGGTCAGCTCGGCGGCCAGGGACTCCAGCCGCTCCTTGCGCCGCGCCGTGAGAATGAGTTTTGCGCCGTGGCTGGCTAGTTCCCGCGCCAGCGCCGTTCCAATGCCCGAACTGGCCCCGGTGACCAGCGCCCATTTGTCCTTGAAGTCCCTTACGTCTGCCATGGATCCATCGTAGCGGATGGGTGCACAGGAAAGGATTAACGATAGACTTCGCGCCGGTTTCCAATACGAACGACAAGAATGCGGACCAACTTGTCCTCAATGCTGGCAATGATTCTGTAGTCGCCCACGCGATACTTCCAGAGCTCACCGAGTTCCGAGCCCTTCAGCGCCTCGCCGATACTGCGCGGGTCGTCGAGAGGAGCGATACGTTCAAAAAGAAAGCGGGAGAGTCTGCGGGCAACCTGCGGATCGAGCTGTTTCAGTTGGCGTTGAGCCCGCGGGCCTAGTTCAATCGACCATGCCAAGTTCCTTCATCACTTCCTCAAGAGGAACGGTCTTGACCCGGCCTGCGTGAATGTCGGCCAACTCCTGTTCGGCCAGATAAATGTCCTCGAGATCTTCCAGATGCTCGAGGATGGCCTCACGGGCATAGAAGGTCTTGGTCCGGCCAGTGGCTTTGGCAAGAGCGTCCAGGCGCTTTTCCACCTCTTCGGGAAGACGAATTGCGAGCATGCCGAACCTCCTTTGTTGTGGCGCTATACAAGTATAGCACTCATTGAATTCAGGAGGACCATCCTTGTGAGCTGGGCTTTGCTCCGCCAGGCCGTTCTACGGAAGCAGCCTTCTTCCTGCCCGGCCTTTTGTTCTTCTCTAAGCGCAGTTTCCACGCGGTATGCAGCGCGCCGGTCAGCGTGTCCTCATCCGCCGCTGCCAGGCGGATATGCGTCATGCCCATCCTGCCCCAGCCGCCGGCAATGGGCAGAAAGATCCTCGGCTGCTCCTGGACAAAGGCTGCCTGGTGCTCCGGCGTCAGCATGAGATTGCCGTAGCCCTCGCTGATGGAGGCAAGCGTGGCGAAGATGCGCCCGCCGACGCGAAAATCGGTGGCGCCGAAGTGCGAACCCTGCTCGGCGCCCTCGAAGCTGAGCGCAATGCGGCGAAAATCGGCTTCAATCATCATCCCGTCTCCGCTAGCATTCAGCCCGCGCCCGTCCGTCGTCGCGCGTCCGAGCTAAAAGCTAAGAACTAACAGCTGAAAGCTCCCCGTCGAACTCCTCATTCAGCCAATCGCTGAACGCGGCAAACTCCTCGTCGCGGCCCAGGAAGTCGCGCACCATCTGCCTGCCCGGTTTCGATCCGCCCTGCTCCAGCACTGTCTTGCGATAGCGCGCGCCGGCGTCGCAGCCGATGAGGTCTTTGGGATCGAACTGGGCGAAGAAGTCCAGCGCAATCACCTTGTCGAACGCATACGTGTAGTAGTTCGACGAGTAGCCGATCAGGTGCCCAAAGCTCGCGTACATGCGATTNNCGCGGGGTCCTGATCGTGCAGATCGAGCGAGAGCGTGGTGTAGTAAAGCTGCGAGCGCAGCCAGTCCGCACGGCCAAATGCCCCCGAGAGCTTCATCTTCCGAATGACCTCCGCGGGCAGCGTCTCCGAGGTCTCGTAATGTTTGGCGAAGGCCTGCAGCAGTTTCTCGTCGCGGAAGAACTCTTCCAGCATCTGCGAGGGCACCTCGACGAAATCTCCCTCGGTGGCAAAGCCTGAAAGCCCAGCCCACTCGGTGCGTCCACCAAGAATGGCGTGCATCAGGTGACCAAACTCGTGGAAAAAAGTCACCACGTCGGAGTATTGCAAAAGGCCTGGATCGACGTGCTGATTCGACTCGCTCGGGCTCGACTCGCCCCCGCTCCCGCCGGGAAAATTGCAGATCAACGCAGCCTCGGGCAATGCGCGGCCACGCACACCGGTCACAATCGGCGCGGCGGAGAACCACTTGTCCTTACCCTCGCGCGGGTGCATGTCGAGGTAGAAGCGCCCCGCCCGCTCGCCCTCGTCAAACACATCGAAGACTGAAACCGAGGGATGCCACGCGGAAGCCGTTGACCGGCGGAATTCAACCTTGAAAAGTCTGGCCGCGGTCTCAAGCACCCCGGTCTCGACCTGCGGGTAAGGAAAATAGGGGCGAACGGATTGCGAGTCGAAGTCGAAAGCCGAGCGGCGAAACTGTTCATACCAGTAGCCGCGGCTGGTAATGTCGATCTCCTTGAGATCAGGCTGCTGTTTGCGAACGAAGTCGATAATCAGGGCGTGTTCGCGGCGCGCACCCTCCAGGCTGGCCTCGTCAAGCTTGGCCAGGAAAGTGCGAACGTTTGCCGCCGAGCCCATCATCTGGTCGGCAGTAGCCAGGTCCGCCCAACTGCGGAAGCCGAGAACCGTCGCAATCTCCTGGCGCGTGGCCAGCAGGTCGAGCAGGATTTGCTGGTTCGCCGGATACGCGCGCGTGTTGTAGGCCAGAAACATGCGCTCGCGCAGCGCCGCGGAGGTGGCAAAGATCATCACCGGCTGCATGTCGGGCTGATCGGTAGTCAGGGCAATTACGCCCTGGCTGTTGGCCTCATGGCGAGCCAGGTAGTCGGCGGGCAGGCCGTCCAGCTCAGCCAGCGTGGCCTCGATGGTTTTGCCGCCCTCCTGGATGTTGCGGCTGAACTCCAGCGAAAGACGCGTCGACTTTTCGTGTAGGCTTTGCAGGTATTCGCGGGTTTTCTGGTCCTTATCGACACCGGCCAGTCGATACCCGAGCAGCGTCCGCTGAACAAAATGCTGCGTCGCCGGACTTGCGCCTTCAAGATCGATTGCCGCGAGCGCATCGTAAACCGCGCGGTTAAGGCTCAAAGCGCTTCCGGCCATGGACACGCGCTGCGCCTCATCCTGCGCCTGGTCGCGCACCGCCTTGTCGGCGGCCACGGAGTTGAGCACGCCGGCCTGCGCTCCGGCCAGGCTAAGCTGCTCGATTGCCAAATCAAACAGCCGCAATGAGTTCTCTGGCGTGCGCGGGCCTTCAACAGCCAGCAAAGCGGCCAAGGCGGCCTCATGCGCTGCCAGCCGCGCACTGACCCACGCGGAGAGCGCCTCGGCGGATGTGGCGCCGCCCGCCTCCCAGGCGTGGATGTCTTCCGATGGAACGACGGCGGCAACAGTTTCAGCAGGCATAGGGAATAAACTCCTCCAATCTTCTAGACTGCCACATCGGGGTGGTGTCGCGCCTGCTCCAGGGAGATTCGAACACCTTCGAACTCTTTCCTTCGTCTAAACGTAGGTCATCCTACATGCACGGGGATTCTTCCGCCTGGAGAGCCTTCCATGGGAACCTTGAGCCAAAATCTCAGATTTGC
>PLPU01000206.1:6684-17844 GCA_003159975.1 Acidobacteriaceae bacterium | reverse complement strand
ACTTTACAGTTTCGACCGCCTCAGAACACTGTTCGCAACCAATCCCACTGCCGAACAGGCCGCGCAGGCCGCCGTCAACTTTGGCCAGGACGACGACATCACCGTGCTCACGCTTACACGACTCGAAGTCGAACCCGCCGCATAGCTCATGTTTTTTTGAATGGGTCAGTCGGCGAGAGGCAAGNNAGATTGAGCATCTGAGCCACAACATTTCCCCGAATCAGCGACGCTAGTTCCGCGTGTTCTCCATCGGCTGGATTCAGCGGCTGGCGGTGGCTGAATGCCGCCTCGACATGGCTCAGCCAGCGGTGCGCTTTGGGCATCTTCTCCAGGCCTTTGCGGTCCAGCGCCGCTTTCAATGCGCCGCAGTCCGAGTGCCCGCACAGGATCGCGCTCTTCACATGAAGCACCTCGACCGCGTATTCGATGGTGGCCGTCACCCCGTCGACATCGTGGCTGGTAATCGGGACCACGTTGCCCGCATTGCGCGTGATGAACAGGTCTCCCGGCCCGGTTCCGAGAATCAGATCCGGCACAACCCTGGAGTCGGAGCAGGTAATGAACAGCCATTCCGGCGCCTGCCCCTCGGCCAGTAGATGAAACTGGTCCCGCCGCCGCGGAAACACCTCGGCAAGAAACCGCTTGTGCCCCTCAATCAACCGATCCATGATTCGTCCCCGTCGGCGGAAATCCGCCTGCCTCTTTCAGCCTATCGCACCAACGTTGCGATATAGTTACCTCGATGCGACCCCGCACACTTCTGGCCTCCGGAATTCTGCTCCTCGCCGCCGTTTGCTCAGTGCAGGCGCAAGCACAGCCCGACGCGACCGATCCCCGCCACGTCGACGCCACCCAATTTGGCGCCTTCGTCAAACTGGGTCCCGAGTGGCTCTTCGCCCCTGGCGACAACCCCGCGTACGCCTCACCCGCCTTCGACGACAGCTCATGGAAAGACATCTCAACCGACAAGCAGCTAACCGACTATGGCTATCGCGATATTCCCTATGCCTGGTACCGCATCCACATCCATCTACGCCCCGGCACACGCAATCTGACCGTTGGAATCATTGGTGCAAACGGCCATTACGAGGTCTTCGCCAACGGCAACCGCATCGGCGGCAATGGTGGAATGAAGAACGAGCTTCGGACCGCGCAGCGTGGCCTGATCGCCTATCCCGTTCAAGACAGCCTCCTTAATCCGAACGGTGAACTGGTCCTCGCCCTCCGCTTCGCCCTCAACCGCGTGGGCAACCAGGGCCGTGGCACCAGCGATCCCCTACGTTCCCAATCTGTCTATCTCGTCAGTCAGGAGTCGGCCCCATTCATTGTGAGTTATGTCGCGGCCCACAACGCCGGGCCGCCCTTCCTGCTCTTCGGCCTCAGCCTTGTCGTTGCTCTCGTCTCGGTCTCTCTCTTTCTTGCGATGCGCACCCAGCGGGAATACCTTGCCATCTCCGTCTACCTGTTTGCCGCAGCCGCTGTCATGGCCGTTTTGGTCCGCATGAGTTTCAACTTCACGTTCCCTGTCTACATGCTCATGTGGGTCGCTCTTTGCGTCGAAAACTTCGCCCTCATTGAATTCGTTCGCCTGGTCCTTCATCTCCCGCGTACGCGCTGGCTCCTCGCACTGCAGGTTCTTTCCTCCCTCGCTTTCTTCGTCAATCCGCTCAACTCCATCGGCATCGGATCTTTCTACTTCTACGTCGCTGGATTCTATCTTCCTGTCCTCATCGTGAAATTTATTCTTCCCGCGCTCTTGTTCAGGGGTTGGCTCCGCGGCAATCGCGACGCCGGTGTGCTACTGCCGGCGATTCTTATCGGTAGTTTCGCCGATTACTGGAGCCTCGTCTGCGACTTGATTTCGTTTGCGCATTTTGCTCCGCTCTATCCCTTCCTGGTCTTTTCCCTTCCACTTGGAAGCTATTCGGTCGACTTCTATCGCCTCGGCGATCTGATTTTCTATATTGCCGTACTGCTCTTCCTGGTGCTGCGCACCGTTGGCATCGCCCGCGACCGCGCCCGCGTCGCAGCCGAACTTGAGGCCGCGCGCATCGTCCAGCACGTACTTATCCCTGAAGACATACCCGCGACTCCCGGCTTCATCCTGCATAGCACCTACAGGCCCGCAGGCCAGGTTGGCGGTGACTTCTTCCAGATCCTGCCCATCAAAACGGGCGGAGTCCTCGTAGTCATCGGCGATGTCAGCGGCAAGGGAATGCCCGCCGCCATGACTGTGTCACTTCTCGTTGGCACACTGCGAACTCTCGCTCACTACACGCAAAGCCCCGGCGAAATCCTCGCGGCGATGAATCAGCGGATGCTGGCCCGCAGCAACGGTGGATTCACCACCTGCCTCGTCCTCCGCGCCGATGCCGACGGCCGCCTGACGATCGCCAACGCCGGCCACATTGCACCCTATCTCATCGGCAATGAACTCCCGCTCGAAAACGGCCTTCCACTCGGACTTGCCGCCGAATCCACATACGCTGAGTCCACGTTCCAACTCGCCCCCAACCAGCAGCTCACGCTGCTCACCGACGGCGTGGTGGAAGCTCGTGAAAAGAACGGCGCTCTGTTCGGGTTCGAGCGCACTGCAGTCATCTCTCGCGAGTCCGCGGAAAAAGTAGCGCAGGCCGCGCAGGCCTTTGGCCAGGAAGACGACATCACCGTGCTGACCATCGCGCGATCGCCGGTGCCTGCATGAGAAGGCCGCTCTTTCTGGTGGTTCTGTTCCTTGCCGGTGCCAATGGGATGCTTTGCGGGCAAACAGGCAATCAGACTGACGACAGATCCGATGTCCCCCTGATTGATCGCGCCCACGCGCAGGACTGGTCGGCAGATATCAACAGCGGCTGGCGCATGCATGACGGAGACGATCCCTCATGGGCAAGCCCCGGCTTCGACGATTCTGCGTGGAAGACTGTACACCTCGATGACCTAGGTCCATCGCGCCCCGGCTGGCGTTGGTTTCGTTTGCACCTGAAGCTCAAAGAAAACCATCCGGACATCTCGCTGCTGATCGACGGCGGCGAAGGGACCTACTCACTTTATGTGAACGGCGTCGCGGTTCAGGGGCCCACGGTGCGGTCAAGCCTTGGCGTCGGCAAATCAAAGGAGCGAGCTATCTCACTCGACGTACCGGGTACCGACCTCGTGCTCGCTTTGCGCACCCACGCGACGCCGGCGTATGCCAACTGGCATGGGCCACTGTCAATGAGCGCGTCCCTCGGAACGCCAAATGCAATTGATGCCCAGCGGGAGGCGTTGGAAAGGGTCCGTTTCTACCCCCTGATTCCGGCAGTCGCGATCAACCTGCTTCTGATGCTTGCCGGCATCGGCGCATTCTCGCTCCATCTCAGCCAGCCCGGCCACCCCGAATACCGTTGGCTCGGGCTCTATCTGTTTCTGATTGGAACCGCGGACCTGCTTTGGTATTCCAGTCATGCCGTCGTGGTTCCGCTCGCGGCCAATTTCCTCATCGCCGACCCGCTTCTCTATGCTGTCGCCATCGCGCAAATCGAATTCACATTCAGCTTTGGCCATATGCGGGTCGGCCGGTTCTGGCGGATGTACGAATTCTTCCTGCTTGCGCCTCTCCCGCTGATCTGGCTCACCTGGCAGGGCCAGTTTCCCAGCGACTCATTCATCGTAGTCGAAGGGCTGATCCTCGTCCCGGTCGCCCTGCTTCTACCACTGCTGCTGCTGTTCTGGTACCGGCGCGGAAATCGTGAGGCGGGGTGGCTCATCCTGCCCAGCCTGCTGCCTGCCGCATCCATTTCCTTGTACGATTTCGGCACGTTAGCTTTTTTCCTCGGCTGGAAGCGCTTCGAGTTTCTCGATAATTCCATCCCGGTTGGCCCCTTTGCCATTCAGGCGAACGACCTTTGCAATCTCCTCTTTCTGCTCGCCATAGCGGTAGTGATGTTCTTCCGCTTCACCCGTGTCAGCAGCGAGCAGGCCCGCGCAGCAGCTGAATTTGGCGCCGCCCGCGAAATTCAGCAGCGTCTCGTGCCCGCAACCCTCCCACAACTTACGGGGTATCAAATTGAGACAGCGTATCTGCCCGCGCAGGAAGTCGGCGGCGATTTCTACCAGGTGCTCGAACAGGCGAATGGCTACGCACTTATCGTCGTTGGCGATGTCAGCGGCAAAGGCCTCAAGGCCGCAATGACCGGCGCTCTCGCTATCGGCGCGCTGCGAACCCTGGCCGCCGAGAATTACTCCCCTGGCACTTTGCTTACGCGCCTCAACCGCCAGATGCTCTCCACGCAGGAGAGCGGCTTTATCACCTGTCTCTGCCTGCGCATCTCCACGGCGGGCGCAGTGACTCTCGCCAATGCCGGCCATCTGTCGCCCTATCGTAGCGGAGAAGAAATCGAGATCGATTCCGGCTTGCCGCTAGGCTTATTCGCTGCTGCGGAATACAGCGAGACGGCGCTTCAACTCGCGCCCGGCGAAAGCCTCACGCTGCTCTCCGACGGCGTTGTCGAGGCCATGAACGCAGATCATCAACTCTTCGGCTTCGAACGCACCCGAGCGCTTAGCACGCAGTCCGCGGAGGCCATCGCCGCCGCCGCGCAGGCCTTTGGCCAGGAAGACGATATCACCGTGCTCACTATCCAAAGGACGGTGGCCGCATGACAACCGCTATGCTTTTTGCCTCCGTCGCGCCCCTCATGCAGCAGCTTTTCCCCCAGGTACCGCTGATCGAGCAGGTGCATCGCACACCGACGCTGATCTTCGGTGTGCTGGAATGCAGTCTGGCGGCGGCATTCCTTGCCCTGTGGCGCGCGGCTCAGGATTATCGCGTCTTCCGTACCCTGGGTTTTTTCTACGCCATTGTCGGCGTGGAGCAGTTCTTGCAGTATTTCGGAGGGTTCACCCCTACTGAGTGGTCGTTGAGAGCCCTCGCGGTGGGGGTATTGGTGGCGGCAGCGGGTGAGGCGATGCAGGTCACGCACCGCGGCTGGACGAGGCTGTTCTGGCCCATCTATCTTTTCGGGGGCATCGCCACATGGTTTCCTTCCATGGCCTGGGTCAACGATCTGCCTGCAGTCTTCTCTGAGGTTGCCCTCGGGATTCTCATCGTTCTGGGCTTCCGTCGCGGCAATCGACGTGATCGCATGGTGGCTGCCGCCTTTGCTTTTCACTTCTTCGTCCGCCTGACCATCTCCAACAGCTTCCAACGCCTGACGGGGCTGAAAAACTACGCCGCCATCGGCGGTTGGCAGTGGCAGTTCACAACCATCGGAATCACTTTATTGGGAACCGCCACGCTGGCCATCCTGGCCCGCGACCTCCTTCGCGACCGTACCGAAAAACAGCGCCTCGCCGCGGAGCTGGCTGCAAGCCGCGCCGTTCAGCAGATGCTCATCCCCAGGGAGATTCCCTCCATTCCCGGCTTCAATGTCGAGTCCGTTTACCGGCCGTACGGCGACGTCGGCGGCGACTTCTTCCAGATCCTTCCGCTCGGCGCCGGCAGTGCGCTGGTGGTGATTGGCGATGTGAGCGGCAAGGGCATGCCGGCGGCGTTGACGGTATCGCTCGCGGTAGGCGCACTGAGCTTGGCGGTAGAGATTTCGACCAGCCCCAAGGAGATTCTTGCAGCGCTCAATCGCGCACTCATGGGGCGCAACTGCGACGGCTTCACCACCTGCCTCGTTCTTCGCGCCGATGCAGACGGTAGCCTGACCATCGCCAACGCGGGCCACATCGCCCCGTTTCTCGCATGCAAGGAACTCCCGCTCGAAAACGGCCTGCCGCTCGGTCTCGCCGCAGAGGCCAGTTACGCTGAATCCACTTTCCAGCTTGCTCAAGGCCATCGACTGACTCTCCTCACCGACGGTGTCGTTGAAGCACGCAACAAATCTGGCGAGCTGTACGGGTTTGAGCGCACAGCGGCGATAAGCGGCGAATCCGCTGACCAGATCGCTAAAGCAGCGGAGCTGTTCGGCCAGGACGACGATATCACTGTCCTTACTCTTGTACGCACTGCCTGACACGACCAATTACTATTTCCATGAACAGGAGCTTTGCTCAAGCCATGACCAGCCATCCAAGCTGCCAGTCTCATCTTCGGCGCCGTCTTGCGGTTCTCGCTTTTGCCGCGCTATCTACCCTTGCACTGCGCGCCCAGTCTATCGACACCATCGATCCCGACCTCAAAGCCCGCGTCGACCGCATCGCCGCGCAGGTTCTGGAGCAGACCGGCGTTCCCTCCGCGTCAGTTGCGGTCGTCCAGCATGGCAAGCTTGCCTACACCCACGCCTACGGTCTGGCCCGTCTCGACCCGCGAACCCCGGCCACGCCGGAGATGCGCTATTCCATTGGCTCCATCTCCAAGCAATTCACCGCGGCTGCCATTCTGCTGCTTCAGGAACAAGGCAAGCTCTCGCTCGACGACACGGTTGGCAAGTACATTCCCGGCCTCACCGAGGGCGACAAAGTCACCATCCGCCAGATTCTCTCGCACACTTCCGGCTACCAGGACTACTGGCCCGAAGACTACCTGATGACCCCCATGCGGAAACCAGAGAGCGCCCAGCAGATTATCGATACCTGGGCCAAAAAGCCTCTCGACTTCGAGCCCGGCACGCAATGGCAGTATTCCAATACCAACTTCGTCATCGCCGGCCGCATTGTGGAGACCATCACCGGCGCACCGCTCATGGACCTGCTCACCACGCGTATCTTCCGCCCTCTCGGCATGCAATCGGTTTGGAACTCCGACGAAACCAAGCTGACCACCGCCGACGCCACACCCTACATTCGCAACGCCCTCGGCCCGTTGCGTGTGGCGCCCAAGGAAGGACGCGGATGGATGTTCGCCGCGGGTGAGCTGGCCATGACCGCGCACGACCTGGCTCTCTGGGACGAAAGTCTCATCGCGCAATCCATCCTCAAACCCGAGAGCTACAAACAGATGTTCACCGAGGTCAAACTCGAAGACGGCAAGGGTACCCACTACGGCCTCGGCGTTGAAGTCATGGACCGCAACGGCCACCGCTCCATTGAACATAGCGGCGAAGTCTCCGGCTTCGTCTCCGACAACCAGGTCCTCGTCGACGATGGCGTTGCCGTTGCCGTCCTCACCAACCAGGACGCCGTCGGAGCAGCCTCCATCATCTCCAACCTCGCCTCACCCGTGGTGCTCAATATTCCCTTATCCGCGCCCGAGCAGCAGGCCATCGATATTTACCGCGGCCTGCAGCAAGGCCGCATCGATCGCGCCCTGCTCGCGCCCAACCTCAACGACTACTTCAGCCCCGAAACCATCGCCGACTTTCAGTCCAGCCTCGCGCCGCTCGGCGAACCGCTGCGCTTCCACCAGTCCCGGGAAAGCCTGCGCGGCGGAATGACTTTCCGTGCCTTCGACATCGTGTATCCCGGCAAGCACCTCCGCCTCACCACCTACACCTACCCCGACGGCAAACTTGAGCAATACCTGATCGAGCCGGCGGAATAGCCTCGTCTGATTACCCACAAAACCAGGTGCCAGAGGCCCCGTTTTTGGGACCTGGGATGGCTTGAGCTGAGTACCGACAATATGGCAATCACGGTACACTAGAACTGACTATGTTTGAGAACCTCACTGACAAACTCCAGCGCGCCTTCAAGACCCTTCGCGGCCAGGGTACGCTCACCGAAGAAAACATCTCTGAAGCACTGCGCGAAATCCGCGTAGCCCTGCTTGAAGCCGATGTCAACCTCGACGTCGCCCGCGACCTGATTGAGCAGATCCGTGTCAAGGCCATTGGCACTGAAGTCCTCACCGCGCTGTCGCCCTCCGAACAGGTCATCAAGATCGTCCGCGACGAGCTGATGACCCTTCTCGGCAAAGACACGGCGCGCTTCAAATTCGCTTCGCAGCCGCCCACTGTCATTCTCATGGCCGGGCTGCAGGGGTCCGGTAAAACGACTACTTCGGGAAAACTCGCCGCGTGGTTGAAAAAGGGTGGTCACCGTCCCATGCTGGTCTCGGTTGACGTTTACCGCCCCGCCGCTCGCGAACAGCTTAAGGTTGTTGCGAAATCCATTGAAGCCAAGCTCTACGAGGGCGACCAGAAGGGCGAAGCTGCCGGTTCCGCACTGGTCGAGCGCCTGGCAAAGGAAGCGCTTCGCGAGGCGCGCATCATGGGCTGCGACACGCTGATCGTCGACACTGCGGGCCGCCTCCACATCGACGAAGGTTTGATGGATGAAATGGCCCGCCTGAAGAAGCTGCTCAATCCGTCGGAGATATTGTTCATTGCCGACGCCATGACAGGCCAGGACGCGGTCAATTCCGCCGAAGACTTTCACAAGCGCCTCGGCCTCACCGGAGTGGTGCTCACCAAGATGGACGGTGACGCGCGCGGGGGCGCAGCGCTGTCGATCAGACATGTGACCGGCCAGCCTATCAAGTTCATCGGCGTGGGCGAGAAGCCGGACGCCTTCGAGCCGTTTCATCCCGATCGCATTGTGGGCCGCATTCTCGGCATGGGCGACATGATGTCGCTGATCGAGAAGGCCGAATCGACCCTTGACCGCAAAAAGTCGGAGGAGTTCGCGAAGAAGGCCCTGCTCGGCGACGGATTCACGCTGGAAGATTTTCGCGACCAGTTGAGGCAAATCAGGAAAATGGGCTCGATGGAGAGCATTCTCAAGATGCTTCCGTCGGTCGGCCCGTTCGCGGGCATGCAGCAGGCCGCCGGCAATGTCGACGAGAAGCAATTTGTGCGCCTTGAGGCAATCATCAATTCCATGACGCCGAAGGAGCGCCGCAACCACGAGATCATCTCAGGCACGCGCCGCAAGCGCATCGCCAAGGGCAGCGGCACAGAAGTGCAGGACGTAAACAATCTTCTGCGCCAATACGCGCAGATGGCTAAAATGTTCAAGCAGATGGGGAAGGGCGGACTGGCCGCTAAGATGATGCGCGGCGGCCTGGGCGCCATGGGCATGGGCGGTAAGCAACGGTTTGGAAGATAAAATCGGTGGAGATTAAGACCCAAATGCGCCAAAGAGGGAGGGTACCATGCGCCGATTGACCGTCAAGAACTTCTCCGTGATCAAGGACGCGACGCTTGATTTCGGCGGCATCAACGTCATTATCGGGCCCCAAGCTAGCGGGAAGAGCCTCCTTTGTAGGTTGGCCTATTTCTTTCTAGACATCGTCTCGATTGCCCCGGAGGCTCTTTCCGACGATACCACGCTAAAAGCATTCAGGCAGCAGGTGAGAGACAGCTTCATTGCCTGGTTTCCGGTGAACGCATGGGGTAAAAAGAAATTCGAAATAAGCTACACTCACGCCTCGCTGAATATCTCCATCGTGAGAACTTCGCGGAGCGGTAGCCTTGGTGAAAAAATCTGGCTCTCACTAGGCCAAGAATTCTCGACCGCCTATGAAGGCGCACTCCAGGACATCCAGGCATTTAACGCCCGTCCTAAAAAGGACGAGGAAGAGGAGGAAGGAGGATACGGTCCGTGGTCCACAAGGGAAATTGCTAGCAGGCGACTGTCCACGCTTTTCGAGAAGGGCCAAACTCCTCTCCAGACCTACATACCAGCTGGTCGCGCCTTCTTCACTACTTATAGCAAGGCCATCACCGCGTTTGAGAGCGGTTCCCTCGATCCGATCACTTCTCGCTTCGGTCGGACAATTGAAAGAATATTCAATGACAACCTATTCCTTTCAAGTGGTGAAGAAGAACTCGCAGTCACATTCGACGAAATGCGAGCTCGAATTCTTAAGGGTAGCATCAAGAACAAGAGAGGAATCTTGAGTTTTGTCGCCGATGACGGGCGTACCCTTTCGCTGACTCATCTTTCATCTGGAACACAAGAGGTATTACCGCTCCTTGCGTCACTTCGTTTTACCCTTCGAAGTCGTGCAAGCAGGACGGTTTTTGCCGAGGAGCCCGAAGCTCACCTCTTCCCAAGCGCACAGGTCGATATAGTCAGATTGGTCTCTTGGCTCGCGAACGTCCGCCGCCAAAAGTCTTGCTGGGTAATTACCACACACAGCCCCTACATCCTCACAGCCTTCAACAACCTGATCGAAGCCGGCCAAGCTGCTCGCATTAACTCAAAGTTGCGCGATGAAGTCGCCAAGATCATTCCCGAGCATTTCTGGATCAAGGAAGGCGACTTCAAGGCGTATGCGATCGAGGATGGCAAGCTGAAATCCATTCTTAACGAGAGTGGTTTTGTCGAAGGCAACTATCTCGATCAGATCTCGGAGGTTATCGGGAACGAATTCGATGAACTTTTGGGGCTTGAATATGACCATACAAAAGCCTCCTAGCCAGCCGGGTTGCGCGTGGGTCGAAGACTGCATTGAGATTTGTACGGGCGATTCGGTCTTCGTTGACGATCAGGGCGTGCGCGCTACTTTCGTCAATCGACGGAATAGGAAGGTTCGAAAGATTTATTACGACGGCTGCTATGCGCCAAAGAATGGCAGGCAATCGGATTTCATTGTTGGACTTCTCGGAACAATTGATGTGATCGTCGAGCTCAAAGGTTCAGACACGAAACTCAAGGATGCCGCCCTACAAGTTGAAAGTACCCTCGAAGTTTGGAGGAAAGATTCAAGGCGAGAGAGTAAGATTGCCGCGCTCATCGTTTATGGTCGTATTGAAGGAACTAAGAAGCTCCCTGGAAGGTTTCCACGCGCCGCCGCGGTAATCTTCGGATTGACCGCCGAGTTTCTGAAGACACACAACATATTGCTTCGCATCCATGCAAATGGGGAGAGGCAGTTCAACTTCAATGATTTCCTTCGGAAGAACGATGCCGGTGAATAGGCCCCATGACCAACTCGACGAGATCACCGCCAATACCGGGTACGCGGCAAAGGCTGATAATCTTGCCGAGAACGAAAGCGTAGCTGCCGAACGCTTTGGGCGATAGGAGAGAACGATGGCCATCACCGTAGAAACAATCCACGCAGCGCAGGGCGACGAGGCCCTGCTGCAACTGCTTGCGACAGAATTGCAGCAGCTGCTGCCAATCGAAATACAGGAAGACCGCGATCGGTTCCACGAGATTCTCGGCTCCCTGCCGCGCGGGCTGCGGGCCATGGCGGGTACCCACGAATTCGATGTCAGCATGACGCAGGAAGATCTCGCAGCCCACTTCAGCAATCAGAATGACGAGCGCGACCTGCGCGAGACGCTC
>PLPU01000206.1:0-6589 GCA_003159975.1 Acidobacteriaceae bacterium | reverse complement strand
GAACGCTGTGTCGTCGCCGAGGCATGAGGATGACCACCACGACCCTGCAGGACCAGCTCGATGAGATCACCGCCAACACGCGCCACCTGGTGCAGGCCGACCGCCTTGCCGTGGGCGAGCGGGCCGTCTCCGAGCTTTTCGCCTCAGGCATTGAAGACCGCATTCTTCCCGTTGGCGCAATCGCGCCCGAGTTCGCCCTCAAAGACGCGACCGGCCGCAGGGTAAGGTCGGCGGATCTGCTTGCCCTTGGGCCCCTGGTCATCAAGTTCTTCCGCGGCCGCTGGTGCTCCTATTGTGTTACCGAACTCGAGGCCTGGCGCGACCTCTATGGCACGCTGCGCGAACGCGAAGCGCTCATGGTGGCGATTGGCCCGCAGATCGAGCGGCAAAGCGACTTCATGGCCGGGCAGCATGGATTGCCCTTCCCGGTGCTTCACGATCCGGGCTGCGCGCTCGCGGAACAATTCGGCCTGGTTTATACCGTCCCCGAATACCACCAGCACTACTATCGCTCCATCCTCGTCAACGTCCCATTCGTCAACGGCGAACCGAGCTGGCGTTTGCCCATCCCCGCCACCTACGTCATCGCGAAGGACCGAAGAGTACTCTTTGCCGAGGCCCATGCCGACTTCCGGGTGCGCCCCGAACCGGAAGAAGCTCTCGCCGCGGCCTTCGCCCCCAACAGCCGCTGAGTTTGTCGCAACCTTTAGCTTTCGCGCGTCAACGGTGAGACCAAAGCTTCCGCTTGGGCGAGACTGACTCCCCGCAGCAGGAACACTTTGCTCCGCGATAACTGCCCACTGACGATTTCAACTTGATTCTTAGCCAACCCAAACGTCTCCGCCAGAAACTCAACCAGCGCCATGTTTGCGCGTCCATCTATTGCCGGCGCCCGCACTGCAATCTTCAGTCGCGCTTTCTCGCCTTCGCAATAGACTCCCAGGATCCCTGTCTTCTTTTTCGCTCCCGGCAGAGCGCGAACTGCCAGCGTTACTCCAGCCACTGTGCTGCGTAACATCACTTGCCTCCCGTCCACGAGCTGCGCTTTTCAAACAGCGCCGTCCCCACGCGAATCCGCGTCGCGCCTTCCTCGATGGCCAGNNTCTTGCTCCACGCCCCACGGCGCAATCGTCATCAGCCCCCGCGCGTGCAAATGCTTCAGATCCGGCAGCCGCTCCAGCAGTTGCGCCGCCTCGGCCGACGCCGGCTCGAGGCCAGCCTTGGTCTCCTCAGGGCTGAGCTTCACCTCGATCAGGACCGGCAACCGTTTGTTCAGCGTGGCCGCTGCTTCGTTCAACCGCTCCGCCAGCCTGACAGAATCAAGGGAATCGACCGCGTCAAACAGCTCCGCGGCCTTCGCCGCCTTGTTCGATTGCAAGTGGCCGATCAGATGCACGAGGATCGGCTCATCCGCCGCGGCATTGCTTCCCCCTGCGCGCCAACCGGCCAGCCCTTCGGCCTTAGCAGCAAACTCCTGCACGCGGTTTTCGCCAAACATACGCAGCCCCAGTTCGGCCGCCGCAATCACCGTCTGCGCCGAATAGGTCTTCGAGACGGCCATCAAGTCCACATCGCCGCGTGCCCGCCCGGCCTTGCGGCAAGCCGCTGCAATGGACTCTTCCAGTCGCGCCAGATTCTCCCTGAGAGCCGTCATCGTGTCCCTGCAATTCGCCAAACGCCGTTGGCGTCCAATCTATTCATGGGTACAATCGTACCTCTCATCTTCTCCAACATCTTCATGACCTTCGCCTGGTACGGCCACCTGAAATACGAGTCGCAGCCGCTTTGGAAGGTGATCGTCATCAGCTGGTGCATCGCCTTCTTCGAGTACTGCTTTCAGGTACCAGCCAACCGCCTTGGCTATGGCCGCTTCACGCCCGTGCAGCTCAAAGTGATCCAGGAGATTATCACCCTGGTGGTTTTCGGCGTCTTCACAACTTTCTACTTCGGCTCCCACTTGCGCTGGAACCACGCCGCCGCCGCCGGATGCCTGGTTGCCGCGCCTTCTTCGTTTTTCACAAATTCTGATCCGGCTCCTGCGGCTTTGTTTGTCCGATGCGCGCGCGGGCACTGTCCATGCATCCGGTCACCGGCACATGCGGCACGGCTTGCCCCAAGCCAAAGCGCGGCATGTTGGCGTAGATGCTCTCATACTGGCCAGGTGAAACCGTGTACGTCTCATGCCAGATGCCTACCACCCCGTTGCCGCCAATGCGCCGATTGAACTCCGCCCATGCCGGCAGATGGGCCGCATCGCGAGCATGCGCGTACGCATGAAGCTGCTCAAAGCTGCGCCAGTATTGAATGACCCCCACGCCGCGCCAATAGACGAAATATTGTGCGTGCAGCAGGCCCAGCGCGGGATTGCGCCTGAGTTCGGCAATCATTGGGGGCATGGCCGCCGCCACGCGCGTCCACTTGCGCAGCGCCAGCCAACGGTTGACACGAAAGCCGATCAGGAAGACGACAAAGGGCTCGTCGTTCTGAGCGGTGTAGCGCCCCGGAAAGATCGATGCCATCGCGTCTCCTCATTACCCCGGCTTAACCCCTCAAAGCTAAAGCCGGGTGCCCATTCGTTGCGCTTTTTTTGGCGCAAGCGTGGGAAGCAATGCAGTCATGCGAGCCTCCCGTGAGCGTCTGCCGCGCCGCAGGTGCTTAGTGTCCGTGTTCCTCGAGAAACTTCTCGGCTTCAAGTGCCGCCATGCAGCCTGATCCGGCCGCTGTAATCGCCTGGCGGTAGCGCCGGTCCTGCACATCGCCGCAGGCAAATACTCCGGGAATCACCTTGCCGTTGAAGGTGGTCAGCACGTTGCCCGTGGTCTTGATGTACCCGTCCTCGTCAAGGTCCATCTGCCCGGCGAACATCTTTGCATTCGGCTCATGTCCAATGCCCAGGAACATGCCGCTGACCGCCAGTTCGTCCACCTGGCCGGTCTTCACATCTTTCAGCCGCAGGGCTTTTACTTCCTTGTCTTCCACGCCCAACACCTCTTCCACCACCGTGTTGGTGCGCAGTTCAACGTTGGGATGCGCGATGGCTCGATCGAGCATGATCTTTGAGGCGCGAAAGCTTTCCCGCCGGTGCAGCAGCGTAACTTTGCTCGCAAAGCGCGTCAGAAACAGGGCTTCTTCCATTGCCGAGTCGCCGCCGCCCACCACCGCAATCTCCTTGCCGCGGAAGAAGAACCCGTCGCAGGTGGCGCAGCTTGAAACGCCATGGCCGATCAGCGCTTGCTCGCTCGGTAACCCCAGCCAGCGCGCGCTGGCGCCGGAGGCCACAATCAGCGTTCGCGTATGAATCTCGCCCGACGACGTGTGCAGCTTGATGGGGTGCGCGCCCAGTCCAACGCGGTTCAGGTGCGCAAGTTGGAAGGTGGCGCCAAACCGCTCCGCCTGCTTCTTCATGTTTTCAATCAGTTCCGGCCCCTGAATACCTTCCGGCCAGCCGGGAAAGTTCTCGACCAGAGTGGTGATGGAGAGCTGTCCTCCGGGCTCATGGCCCTCCAGAACCAGCGGTTTCAGTCCGGCGCGCGCGGTGTAAATGGCCGCAGTGAGTCCGGCGCAGCCGGAGCCCAGAATAACGGTATCGCGAATTTCTGTCATATGCTTCCCGAGTCGATTTTAGACGCTCGCCCTCAAAATGCCGTCATCCTGGGCGAAGCCAAAGCCTGCCCTGAGCATAGCCGAAGGGGACCTGTTTCCGCATTTTCTTCCAGCGAGCGAGGGTAAATCGCGCCGCCTTCATTATGATGAGGGACATGGCCAATCTGACTCTAATCTACGGACTCCGGCTGCTCCCAGAGGGCGAGGTCACCGAAATCCAGGACGCCACGCTCAAGCTGGCCAACGGCCACCAGGCCCACGTTACCATGCACACGATTGAAGGTTCGCGCGAGGAGATTGAAACTCAGCTCAAGCGCAGCCTGGACGCTTTCTTCGACTTCTACCCGGAGCTCTGACGCGGTGGGTTGCAACTTGCGCCCGCTGGAACTGCACACTACTTGAACGCTGCGTCCATCCTCGCGATATCCACGCGATAACTCACGGTATTCGCGGTTGGAAAACTGGCCGGGACCGCTTGTGTCACTTTGCCCGTCGCCGCCCACTCAGTGCCGCGTTGAAACGTGGTGATAAATCCCACGCAACTCAGCGCCGCCACGTCGTGCCCCATGGTGGTGTGGAAGATGCGCCCTTTGCCATAATTCAACACCATCAGCATCGGCTCGTCGTGTCCCGAGCCATGATTCGCGGGATCGGAGTATGCCGTCGCCAGCACCGTCATATTCTTCCCCGGCCCGCGCAGTGTGCCATACAACTCGTCGGGTGCGTGCATCCAGGCCGCGGGCAACCCTTTCATGATGGGATGCTCAGCGTCGCGCGTCACCACCTGAAACGGCAGCCGCGCACCATGGGCGCCAGCCGGTCCGGGTGAATCGTCGCGCACCAGTTTTCCGTCCTTGAAATACCACATCGGACCTGCGTTTTCGTTTCGCCCGCGCCAGCCGCCGATGCCGATCATCTGGTTGAATTCCGGCCAGTTGGGAAAGGCATTGTCGGCCGCGTGGACTACCACCAGGCCGCCGCCGCCGCTGACGTAGTCTTCGAATTCCTTGCGCAGGCCGGCAGGCCAGTCAGGTCCGTCATAATTCAGCACGATCGCCTGGTACCGATTGAACTCCGGCTTGAAGTTGCTGAAGTCCCCGTCCGACCGGGGCGCCGTCACCACCGTAACCGTGAACAACCCGGTTTCTTCGAGCTCCGCCTTGAGCACCGGAGTCGTAAGCCTCCAGTTATGGTAGGGACCGGCGCTCTGGCCATCAAGGAGCATCACGTTGATTGGCGTTTGAGCGGAGCAGGCACAGCCCGCAAGAAGTACACTTCCCAGAAGAACAGCCGAAGGCTGCCGTTTCATCTTCAAGTCCTCATTTTCATTGAACGCGGTTTGAATCCCTTTGTCCACGCCTGTTGGAACGGGTTGATCAGCGGTCTGATTTACGGCGCGTTCCTCCATATTAACGGCGGGTTCAGTTCGCAGTCCCACATGACCCTAACCGATTGCCTGGGAATTACATCTAATGAGGAAGACGGTTGAGTTGCAGGGTACGATTAGAAGCGCCGAAGCGGCGCGCACCTGAGTCGAAAAGGAGTTTCATGAAGAATGCCGGAGTTGTGGTTTGTACGGTATTGACGGCGCTGCTGGCGGCGCCTGCTTTTGCGCAGGTCGAAGGCCCGCAGGGCGGCCAGGGCGAGGCGGTGGTGACGGTTCTGCCGAAACATGAGGGCGAGGTTCCACCCAGCGTGGCCAATCAGGATCTGTCAGTGAAGGTGAACGGCAAGTACGCCAAGGTGACAAAGTGGGCGCCGTTTGTGAGTCCGAATGACCAGGTGGAACTGGTGTTGCTGATCGACGGCTCGGCTCGCAACAGCCTTGGAACCCAATTCGACGCCATTGGGCAGTTCATTAAGAGCCTGCCGCCAAACGTAAAGACCGCCATTGCCTACATGGAGAATGGGCGGTCTGTATTTGCCCAGCCGCTGACAGCGGACCACGAACAGGTGCTTCGCGCTCTTCACCTGCCGGGAGGTGGAACCGGAGTGGACTCAAGTCCCTACTTCTGCCTTTCCTCCCTTGCCAAGCAGTGGCCTTCCAACGATCCGAGGGCGCGACGCGAAGTGGTGATGGTGACCAACGGCGTGGATAATTACGACCGGCGCTTTGATCCAGAGGATCCGTACATGCAGGAGGCTATCACTGATTCAGTCAGGGCCAGGCTGGTTGTGTACGCGATCTACTGGACTGATCAGGGTATGGCCAACCGCTCGCCCGGCGCCGACAATGCCGGTCAAAACCTGCTGAGTCTAGTGACCGAGGCGACAGGCGGAAAGAGCTTCTGGCTGGGGATGGGTAATCCAGTTTCGTTTGAGCCGTACTTTGAGGAATTGACGAAAAGGCTCAAGAACCAGTATGAACTGGGGTTTACCAGCCCGCTGAAGGGCAAGCCGGAGGTGGAGACGATGAAGCTGAAACTGAGCGCTCCCGGCGCGGAAGTGAATGCGCCGCAGCAGGTGCTGGTGGTGCCGAGGACGGCGAACTAGTTGTAAGTTGTCAGTTTTAAGTTGTCAGCTTCCCATGTCCTCTGGATCAGGCGATGATGCTCTGAACCAGGGAACTGATTCTTGCGTTTACGCTCTCGCAGTTCATTAGAAACGGGGGCTCGGTGACTGTGATGGTCAGCTCCTGGGTCGCAGGATCGTAGTTCCATGTGAAGTGGCCGCCAAATTTGGATGCCGATCCGCTGTTGCCTTCGATGGGGACGCCCGACTCCTGAGCCTTCTTCTCAATGTTCCCGAATTGTTCGGGCGTCACGTTCGCGAATTTCTGAGACGGACATGCGGACATCGGTTTCTCCTTCGCGAACTATTCCCCACGATTCAAATCGCTCTCCACAACCTTCGCCACATTTCCGGGCTCTCCCACGCCAACGATGATCAGGGCGACGTCCCCATCCGGCTGAATCAACACTAATGCAGGCAGTTCGGCAAAATAGTCAGCCGTGCTCACTCCCAACTGGATCGGCAAGGGCGACAT
>PLPU01000566.1:0-5609 GCA_003159975.1 Acidobacteriaceae bacterium | reverse complement strand
GACATTCTCTTGGTCAGCGTCGTCACCAGCACCCGCTCATTCCGCTTGGCCCGGTCGCGAATCTCCGCCAGCAAATCGTCGATCTGCCCCTTCACCGGCCTGATCTCCACCTCGGGATCAACCAGCCCCGTCGGCCTGATCACCTGCTCCACCACCACGCCCGCCGACTTGGTCAGCTCATACGGCCCCGGCGTCGCCGACACATAAATCGTCTGATGAATACGGTTCTCAAACTCCTCAAACTTCAGCGGCCGGTTGTCGCGCGCCGACGGCAAACGGAACCCATAATCCACCAGGTTCTGCTTCCGGCTCTGGTCCCCGAACCACATGCCATGCACCTGCGGAATNNGTCGCGTGGCTCTCGTCGATAAACAGCAGAAAGTCGCGCGGAAAGTAGTCTAAAAGCGTCGGTGGAGGCTCACCCGGCAGTCGTCCGCTAAAGTGCCGCGAATAGTTCTCAATCCCATGGCAATACCCCATCGACTTGATCATCTCCAGGTCGAACCGCGTGCGCTGGTGAATGCGCTGTGCCTCCACCATGCGGCCTTCGGCTTCGAGCTGGGGCACCCACTCGTTCAGCTCCTTCACAATTGAGTCGATGGCGCTGGCCTTGCGTTCCGGCTGCACCACGTAGTGGCTCTTGGGATAAATCGGCAGCCGCGAATACTTCTGCTTCACCGTCCCGAACAGCGGGTCTATTTGCGAAAGGCTTTCAATCTCGTCGCCAAAAAGCTCAATGCGATAAGCCGTTTCGTCGTAGGTAGGGAAGACCTCAATCACGTCGCCGCGCACCCTGAACGTCCCGCGCCGGAAGTCGGTGTCATTGCGCTCGTACAGGATTTCGACCAGCCGCCGTGTAATGTCTTTGCGGCTGATCTTCTGGCCTTTTTCCAGCAGCAGCAACATGCCGTAGTAGGCCTCCGGCGACCCCAGTCCATAAATGCAACTGACCGAACTCACAATGATCGAGTCGCGCCGCTCAAACAGGCTGCGCGTAGCCGACAGCCGTAGCTTGTCCAGCTCCTCGTTGATGGTGGCTTCCTTCTCGATATATAAGTCGCCCGCCGGAATATAGGCCTCGGGCTGGTAGTAGTCGTAGTAGCTCACAAAGTATTCGACCGCATTGCCCGGAAAGAACTGTTTGAACTCGTGATAGAGCTGCGCGGCCAGCGTCTTGTTGTGCGCCAATATCAGCGCCGGCCGCTGCGACTGCTCAATGACTTTGGCCATGGTAAAGGTCTTGCCCGACCCGGTCACGCCCAGAAGCACCTGGTGCCGTTCCCCGGCCGCCAGCCCCTCCATCAGCTCCTCGATGGCGCGCGGCTGATCCCCTCGCGGCTTGTATGTAGTCACCAGCTGAAAGTCCATTGCAGCATTATATCCGAAGAGCGAAGATGCGGCGAAGATGGGTGAGGCAGTTTTAAGTTGTAAGTTATCAGTGGTCAGTTGCCGCCGCCATCGATCTGCGCACGCAAAGAAACGCGCAAAACATGAAAACAGGTACGCCTACAGGAGGACGAAACGAGCGATTTCGTCGCCCTATAGGCCTGCAGATTGGCGCTCGCAGGTTTTTTGGCGAAAAACGTCCGGTTGCAGCCCGACAAAAAGCCGCCAAACGTAGGCTTATACCAGGACGAAAAGTGTAAAAATCGATGTTATTTCGNNTTTCGGTCGTTTTTGGCGTGTTTGGGAGGGCGTTCCGAGTTGATTTGCCGCCGGAAACTGCGGACGTCTCGCGCCGATCCTCAGACCTGCGTAGGGAAGCGCGCATCGCTTGAAATTAAAAAATATGGATGGTCGGTAAATTCAATTCACTCCGCAGCCTGAAACTGGAGCAGCTTATCTCGAGTAATCCGGATCCATGGCCGGATCGCGGATTCCGGCCAATTCCAGAGCCTGGAGCACGAACGCATTCCATGCAAAGACCCGGTGAAATCCGTAAAATGGATTTCCTGCCGAGGTCGGCAAGTACTCCTGACTCGTCGGAAACGCGTCGTCTGTGTGGGTTTCTGCCCACAACCGGTTGGCAATCGCGTGGTCTGCTCTCTTCCATCCATGCAGCTTCCCGGTCACATAGCCGCAGATCTCCACTCTCATCCAACTTCCACCGTTGTAATAGACGCCATCGGCTGCTTTATTTCGATAGCTCGCCGCGTAGGAGTCGCTTACCATCGGATGCCACTTATCGGTAAAGTAACTCCATTCTTTCCCTCTCGGTAAGCCGATAAAGATCGGCCTCACCGTGCCGCCTTCATTCGGGTAAGGGCAGTTTTCCCTGGGCAGCATGGACGGGATGTGGTTGAGATGGCTGACAACCATTTCGTCCGTTAGAATTGGCCGCTTGAAAAGCCAAAGAGAAAGAAACTCGGGAAAGATATCGGAGAAGCCTATGGCGTCCGGGATGTTGCGCGCGGGAAACAGAAAGCCACGCTCGGCGTCATAGTAACTGCGATACTGCTCCTCCGCCTTTGCGATGTAGCTTTCGGATATGGACGCGCTGATTTCAGGTATATGCAGTTCACGAATGACTCTCAGGAGTACTGCCAACATTCCCTGGTTTTCGCAGAGAATCCTGGTGCCTTCGGGATAGTGAATTACGTCAAGCTGACCTATGACAAACTGCGCCGTGCAGATGGCCTCGCGATGAGGATCGTAGCTTGCGAGACAGTACTCGGCGGCTCGACGGATCTTGTACCTATCAAGCTCAGTACCGAAGCGGCGATGATTCAGAAACGCCCACATCAACCATAGAGGGGTTGAGTCGTTGGATTTGCGTTCAAGGTTGGCAATGTTTGGCTCCACGAGCGTGTTGATCGCGCCGTCGTCGCCTTGATTGTCGGCCCAGACATTGAAGACTTTCTCGTTCAGTTCGCGGTTGTGGGTACCGTTTAGCGCGTAGAAGCTGTCGCGCAAATACATTTCGCCGGCGGCCGAATACCAGATGCTGGGTGCTAGCATGGGACGGTTTTCGGCTCCCTCCACATTCCAACTCAACATCATGACGTCTGCGTAGAGGATCTTCTCTGTTTCGCCTCCCTTGAAGCGCAGACCCTCAGCCAGGTGAAGGTGGCTGGCGAGACGATAACCGCGAACCGCGTGTGGAATGTCATCGTTCACAAAGATGAACACGGTTGTCTCTTGTTGGTGTCCCATCTCGAGACGGCGAGATGGTTCGCGGCGCGTGGCGACACGGAGAAGTTCAACATCGCGCACTTCAAACGAAGGCAGCCCGCCTGGATCACTGTTTTCGCCTTCTGGAATGAAGTCGGTCAGCGACAGAGCAAGAGCGCCGCCTGTGCCCTGCAGCGCAGGTATGACAAAGGAGAAATGGAAGTCGGAAAAGATGGAGGGTGATGCAGGCGCCGTATCGTTGAAAAGTGTGATGTCGCCAATTTTCCGCGGCTTGTCATCCACGTCCCATGCATGCACCGAGATTGGAACCGCGGATCGATATTTGAGATGTCCCTCATAGACCTCGCCGGCCTTTGCCGGAAAAGGTAAAAGGACGAAATCGGGCCTGGCGGTCGGAGAAAGTTTGACGATGCCGTCTTGTTGATCCACTTGAATCTGGCCGGACCTCTTCCACAGGGCAGCGGCCAAGAGCTCGACTGGTGCGCGGGAACCATCGCCTGTCAACTGAACTGTTGACTCACCAAAGGTCTGCTGGACAAATGATCCATGCGTTGCGCGATCGGCGGCATTTGGAAGAACGTAGAGATTCAGATCGGGAATGACGGCGGGCGCCGGTTTCACGGGTGTTCCGTCGCGCCTGATGATTCGGCTCCATTGATTGCGATATCCGGAATCGGTGAGGAGCCCCACGGTAACTCCGCTCGCCGTACGAAAGCCGGCCGCGGGAAAGTACTCGTGCAGCGGTCCACCTTTGCAGTCGGGATGGTCGAAACTCCAAAGATTTGCCGGGGCGGCCTCAGGTTCAAGGCGGTTGGCAAGTTGATAAAGAAGCGTGAACATGTCAGCCTGGCGTAACTGAATTGTCTTCTTGATCACATGCTGATTGATAACTTCGTAAGAGACATCGGCAGAGACAGTGGTACGCAAGTTAGAGAGCTCCATCTCGCCTGTCAGCGTGATGTGTGTCCGACCACCTTTCCACGAAGTGGCTTTCCAGTGATCGAACCGGTCTTCAAGACTCCGTTCGCTGTTTTGAAATACAGCCGAGAACTCTCCGCCTTGATGATGCCGTGCAATAAGCTGACCCCGATAGAGGATCGTTACGCTGTATCCGGATTGAACGTCTCCGGACACCTGAAGAGAAACAAGGCCGGAATCAGAGATTGGAGCAGCGTGCGACGGATTCGGAAGCAGAGTGAAAGCCGTTGTCATTGCCGACAGGGCAATAAATTCGCGCCGATCCAGATTTCCAAATGAGTCCATCGTCTTCCTCGGAACGTTCAGGGCTCGCTTCCAGGAGCTTCTAGCGTAGGTGAGCGGGGTGCAGGTTTCGGCTCAAGGCAACGGCGATTCGGTCAGGAACTCGCGTGTCAACCGTATCAGAAACATCCATTGCACATTCTCGATCAGATCAGGGAGTTCCGAAGATTGGAAGCTTCCGTGACAATTTGGCGATGACGTGCCCAGCTCAATCCTCCCACGGCAGGGCCAGCTTTAGTCGCAGTTCAAGAGGGGCCTGAACTCCCTGGAACAAATCTGCTTATAGCCTCGAGCGAGATATGTCCCGATCTGCCAGCTTGTGGGAACCGATTAGCTGGAATGAGGGCCAGTGCACGGTTTGCGCCGCCTGCACGATTCTTCAAACCCCTCTGAATGGGTGGCTGCCGGGGATGAATCCCCGGCCTACCGCGCCGCGCTGACGAAAAGAAGAAGCAGGTCCCCTTCGACTTCGCTCAGGGCAGGCTTTCGCTGCGCTCAGGATGACAATCGCTTTTTTAGCTCGCTCGGGATGACAGTCACTTCTTAGCTTGCTCAGGACACAGCCGTTCTTTTGATGGTTGGAGGGGCACGAAGCCCCTGCGAGCGAACAGCGAGTGTCTGCCGCACCGCAGGTGCCGAGCGGTTGGCCGCACCGCAGGTGGTTACCAGACGTGGCAGGTTGGGGTGTGGACCATTGGTTGGCCGGGTTTGCAGCCAAAGGCTTTTTGAAACTCGGGCAGATTCGATACCACTCCATTGATCCGCGCAAACCCCGGCGAGTGTGGATTGGTCACCGCGCTCACCCGCAGATTTTCTGGACGCTGGTTCTCGCACGCCCATTGCGCCATGCCTACAAAGAACCGCTGATCGGGCGTGAAGCCATCGGCAGGCGTCAGCGGCTGGCCCTCGGTCTGCTTCTTCCATGCGATGTAGGCCAGCAGAGTTCCGCCCAGATCGGCGACATCTTCGCCGCTGGTCAGCTTTGAGTTGATGTGAATGTCGTCGACGATCACGTAGCCCGCATACTGATCGCGGCCGCAGTTGATGCGCTCTTCAAAGCCCTTCGCGTCCTCCGGCGTCCACCAGTCGCGCAGATTGCCCTGGGCGTCGAATTGACGTCCCTCGTCGTCGAAGGCGTGGGTCAGCTCGTGGCCGATGGTGGCTCCGGTATTGCCGTAGTTAGGGGAGTCGTCTTCCTTCGGATCGTAGAGCGGCGG
>PLPU01000147.1:0-8511 GCA_003159975.1 Acidobacteriaceae bacterium | reverse complement strand
TGTCTACCTTCATTACTTCAATAACTATTCCATTACTTACGGGTCTCTTGGTGCGGTGATTATTCTGCTGACATGGTTTTATATCACCGGGCTGATGCTTCTGGTGGGCGCTGAGATCAACAGTGAAATCGAAGCCGCCTCCGCTGAGATGCGCCTGGCCGTCCAGGCACCGCTGGTACTGGGCGCGGAAACCGGAATGATGGGGCCGTGAGGTGGATTGCTGATCGCCCGATATTCTGTTGCGTTCGGCGTGGATTGGGCGCAGACTGTTGGAAGCTACTCGCAGAGACGAATCTGCTAATCCCCAGCCTGGGTCAGAATAGGGCTAGAGCGGGCCGCCTTGGGCGGCCCGCTCGGTTTTTCAGGGGCTTGATTTGAAGAAGCCAGGTTGCCTGCACGAACATCTACATCGAGCGGGAGAGGGAAATGATGCGTCGCCGCATGCGCCCTGGGCGATGGCGGCGGCTTCACGCCTGGCTTCGACCAGTTCGTTGGCTACGTGCTTGCGTTTCATTTGAGTCACCAGGAAAGTAGCGTGCGGCATTGCCGCATAGGTGTCAAGGCGCTTTAAGAGCGATTCTGACACGGTAGTTGAGTTTGAGCGGCTTCCAATCCCAGGTCTCAAAAGCGAAACCCTTCGACTACGCTCAGGGCAGGCTCTGGGGCACCCGGATTTGTGTTTGCGGACGACTGGGGACTTGGGCCCTGGTTTTCAGATCGCCTATTGCGCGATGGTCCTCTCCGACGTTGACTGCAATGCAGTCGTCAGGGTGGTCCGGATCAGGGTGGGGAACAGCAGGTAATTGTATGAGACGACCACCTTGACCATGCAGCCTTTGCTCTGGGCCGTGTTGGGCGAGGTGCAAGCCGTGCAGCTTGAGTTGCAGGTCGCGGTCGTCCCTGGCCAGGAGGTTGTAACGCTCACCTGGCTGGGCACGATCCCGGGTGGCGTATTGGCCCGCAGATAATTCTGCACATCGGTGGTTGAGGCCGTGCAGTCGTACTTGATGATGAAGCTGGGCGGCGCCGACGTGTTGCAGGCCGTTGTCCAGGTCCCGCCGCGAACGGTTGCGAACTGCGTTCCTTCCTGCGCGGCATTGGCAGCATAGACATAGGAATACATGCCAAAGGAAAAGAAGATCAGGGCAAAGAGAAGAGTCATGAGAACCCAGAAAGACAAGGCGAACTCGACCAGTTCCGAGCCCCGCTGATCTCGCGCGAGCTGTAGAAGCTGGTTCCATCTGTTGCCGCTACTCGCTAATCGTCCTCTCATAGCACGTTCCTTCCGATCCGGGCCGGCAGGGATCTTCACCGGAGCCTGCGTCAATCCGCGCTCCGCATTTTCGCCGTCGTTGACATTGCAATGGGGTGGGGTAAGCCAGGCCACGGGAACCAGGGAACATAGGACACCGAGGCCGTGACGGTGACAAGATACACCGGGTTGCTTCCTGAACAGGTAGGCGTAGAAGAGCAACTCGCGCTGTAGGAAGTACCGTTTGCGCACTCGCAGCCATACGAGGGGGTAGCAATCGTCAGGCCAGTCACGTTGGGCGCGGCGATTTGGGCCGCGGATTTCATCCCCGCAGTGTCCATCGGGTTCTGAGCTCCATATTCCGCCCCGGCATGCGCCGCGCCGGCTATTCCCTGAGCCAGGTAGTAGGCACGGCCGAAATCGATGACGCCGCAGAGCAAGAGCATGAGCACCGGTGCTATAAGGGCCAGCTCAACCAGGGCGCTTCCGTCCTGCCGCCAAACAAGTCGCCGAGTTGTGGGTGTGTGTCGCATGCCTACTCCGTCAGTATTGCCTGAGCACTCGCAGCTCCCAACGGAGAGCCGTTCGGCAGCGACGAGTAATTGGTTCCGATAACGAGGTTGACGCCGGAATCCACCGTCAAATCGTGAACATCGAGGAGCTCGTAGGCGGCGAGATTGGCTCCCCCGTTGATGGTCAACGGGCCGTCTGGAAGATAGAAGGTTCCCTGAGCCACGGACGTGGTGTTGCTGTCGAGGATGAAAGTATCTGTATCGCCGTGCGCCTGAAAGAACAGGATTCCCGCGTAGGTGCCGGTGGTCGGGGCCGTCAGGTTCATCGACGCGGCGCCGTTGGAGGTCCACGAATTGTTCTCAAAGTAGAAGGTGACTCCGCTGCCGGTTACGGTGTCGGAGGCGCCGATAACGACGGGACCATTAATGATGTACAGCCCAGGGTTGAACGTTGCGGTGGCATTCGCATTGAGCGTGATGCCGCCGCAGTACACTCCCGGAAAAAACGTGCTGGCGCCGGAATTGAGCAAGGCTCCGTAGGACACACCGTGGTAGGGGCTGGAAGTCGATGTCCCGCATGCGCCGATGGTGGGAACCGGAAGGCTCGCCAGCGGATCGGTCACCGCCGAAGCCCCTGTCTTGACTGTGGCGTTCAGTCCAGAGCCGCCGTTGTTGATCATATCGCCGCCCACCACGTTGACATAATTCGCTGTCAGTGAGCCGCCGTTGAACTCGAAAGCGGTGCCGGAGTTCGAGTTAACCGTAATGCCGCAGGGGGCCGAAACCGTTGCTCCACCATTAAAGAGGAAGGCCTGCGAAGCGTTGGAATCGAGGATAGTAACGCATGCGGATGGAGGCCCCAGGGTCGCTTCCGCTCGCGTGCCCAGCATGACGTTCCGGACCCCAAGCATGGCCCCAAACATGGTTTTCTGCTGAATCGTTGCGATCACTTCCACATATGTGGTCAAGCCGTGATTGGGGTCGCTGGTCCCCAAAGCGCATGGCCCATTGTTGACCACCAGTGTCATCCCCGTTTGTGAATTTGCATTGAAATTGCATTGGGTATACACAGTGGCGGTTGGGAAGTTGTTCTCAATCGCCGCCTGGGAGGCCGCGGTCTGCATTAAGGTGCAAGCGGGCGTGCTGCCGCATTGCTGCAGCTCGAGAGCTGCCGACAGGGCCGCCGCATTCGCAACGGACTGCAGTTGCCGCCTGGTATAGAGCAACTGCCCGACATCGATCGCAAACGCCAGCACTCCCAGAAGAATACCGCCAAAGAGCACTGTCAGAACGAAGACGGAGCCATCCTTGCGAGTCATAAGACGGTATCCGGCGTTCAGGAGAGCCCTGACTGTAAACGGGTTCGAATTGGATATCTCGGGAATCTTCATGTGCACTTTCCCCCTGAGAACCTGAGCTCGGCGTCAGGAAACTCGGGTTGTCGAAGTGGGTTGAGGCTCCGCTGCCTGGGTTCCAATTTCCGCGCAACCGCGACCAGGAACACCCATTGAGTACGAAAGGCAAACGCCTTTTGTACCTTGTATAAGCTTACGTCCATTCCATTCGTACGCACTGACCCTTTAGGATCAGACAGCCCTCTCCAATAGTGCTATGAGCAATTTGAGGGCCAAACTCCAACCCGAGGGGGAAGGAAAATTTTGATGAAGAAGAGGCGCAGAGAATGGCCACCCACAGTTGTGTGGGCAGTTGGAGGGTGGGCCACCCGCCTTTTCAATTGAGTGGCCAGGGAATGAGGATGCGGCATTGCCGCATCGGTGTCAATCCGCTCCAAGCGCGGATTTGGCACGGTGGTTGAGATTGAGCGGCTTCCAATCCCAGGTCTCAAAGGCGAGATCCTTCGGCANNNCAATGGAGCTGTTTCAGGTTGACGATGAATCGCTGCTTTTTATCTCGCCGGCGATAACTGACTGGGGCGCGTTGGCTTGCCGATGCGTCGATACGGTCATCGATGTTGATGGCGACATTGACAGTGGCGTGCCGACACTTCCCGATCGGTGCCTCTATATCTATTTCCCGATATTTGACGAGGATTTACCGAATCTGGACAAGTTACACGCGCTCGGAAACCTGGGCGCCAGTTTGGTCGCTTCGCGACACTGTGTGTTGGCTCATTGCGGCATGGGTTTCAACCGGTCGGCACTGGTGGCTGGGGTGATTCTTCACAAGCTTGGTATGTCGGGGCCTGAGATCGTGAGAAGGATTCAGGAGCGGCGGCCGGGGGCGCTGTATAACGAATGCTTCGCGGCTTATATTGAGTCGCTGGGATGAGGGATCAACGGGTGTCCGCGCGGCTCAGGGACTCTTGATCGAGAAATCCAACCGTCGAAGACATCGGTTGATTATGCCATTCTTGCAATGGTTACAAGAAGGGTAAGACGTTCATGATGGGCTTTTCGCCCTTCGTGCGATACTTGTATTGCCAAGTGCGGGAGGTTTGCAAATGGGATCTGCTGTCTCAATTCGGTTGCCGGAGGACCTGAAGACTCGCCTCGAAAAGTTGGCAAAGGCTACGGGACGGAGCAAGACGTATTACATGGTTGAAGCCATCAGTGAAAAGCTGGCCGACCTGGAGGATTTGTATCTGGCCGAGGCGCGGACGCTTGCTCTGAGGGCGGGACGGAGCAGGACCTACACCCAGGAAGAAATGGAAAAACGATATGGCCTGGGGGGTTGAATACGGCAAAGATGCAGCAAAGGAAATCGCCAAGCTCGATAGGCAAATTGCGCAACGCATCATTCAGTTCATGGGCGGACGAGTTGCGAAACTGGACAATCCGCGCAGCATTGGCGAAGCACTTACTGGCTCGAAGCTGGGCGACTACTGGAAATACAGGGTCGGGGACTACCGAATCATCGCCGAAATACAAGATGCAAAGCTGATTGTTCAAGTCGTACGGGTTGGGAACCGGCGCGAAGTTTACAAATAAGATAGTGCGTCGCCTGGCAGGAATTCGAAATTTCAAAGAATAGAGCATACCGCAGGGGTTAAAACCCCGCTCCGGTGAGGCCGTCGTATTGCCGGGGATGAATCCCCGGCCTACCGCTCCCGGTCTCCCGCATCTCGCAGGCGTTGGGGGTGGTCTCGCGGGCTAAGGGATGGCGCGGATTGCCGGGCAGACGGGGCTGTCACGGGAGCGGCTTTATCGGTCGTTCAGTGAGAAGGGGAATCCGACGCTGAAGACTCCGCTGGCGGTGATGAAGGCGCTGGGGGTGCAGTGGACTACGAAGAGGGATGTGGCGGGTTGAGGGGAGTTTGAATCCCGGGTCTCAAAGGCGAGGCCTGGGCCGCCCGCCACCCGCCGATTTGAGGATGTATATTGTTGTCTGAAGTCCTAAGGTCAGGTCATGAGTACGAGGGAATCGACGGAGGATGCTCTATGTCACCGATCCAGGCCACGCCGACGCTGCTAACCAGCGCATCTGTCATCTATGTCTGCTTACTGGTTGGCATCATTGGCCTAATTGTGCTCGGGGGAATTGCTGCGTTTGGCGTTTTCATTTACCGTGGCCGGCTCCGTCGCTCGTTCGAAGATTTCGACGGGCTTTGGTTCAGACTCGTCGAACGCTGGCTGCATGAGCCAGGGCAGCCTGTTATCCGACCGCTGATAGACGCCTACACAGAACAGCTTCAGCGGCGGAACGAGTTTTGGACGAGCTATGGGCAGATTATTGTCGCCGTTCTCATAATCGTCGTGCTCTCTATCTTATTGCTAACACGATCCATTTCGGCGGAGGCGGGGCTGCCGATTCTTTCTGGCATTTCTGGCTTTACAATTGCCAAGAGCGTCTCTTCTTCGCGGGGCAATTCGCCAACCGATCCAGAACGGAGGGGATAACTGGGTGCTGAGCCGTGCTTGGAGTTTTGGAAGACACGCATGGGAGGGGCACTGGGCGTTGCGTTGCCGCTCCCGGTCCCGCGGACACTGCGGAATCCCAGGTCTCCTCAAAGGGGAGACCTGGGCCACCTGGGGCCATCTGATTTTCGGGGTTATAATTCGTTCTTAACGAATCGAGGCGGCATGGCTCTTGCGGACGAGATTAGCGCGCGGCGTAAGGAGATCCGCACAGATGGATATCCGATGTCGGTTGGTGAGTGGCTCAGCCTCTACGAAGCTGATGAAATCGACATCCATCCTGAATTCCAGCGATTTTATCGCTGGTCTGAGGCACAAAAAACCAATCTAATTGAGTCTCTCTTGCTTGGGATTCCAATACCGCCAATCTTCGTGAGCCAGCGGGCGGATGGTGTTTGGGATGTTGTTGATGGTTTGCAGCGACTCTCCACGATCTATCAACTCTTGGGGGTCCTTAAGGATGAAGATGGGGAAAAAGTTGATCCCCTTGTGCTCGGGGAAACTAAGTACTTGCCGTCGTTGAGGGGCAAGGTTTGGGAGGATCCCAAGAACGAGCAGAAATCGCTGCCGGCGGACGCTCGGCTCATAATCAAGCGTTCGAAGATTTCGGCCAGCATTATTCTTCGGGAAAGTGATGAAACAGCAAAATACGATCTCTTTCAAAGGCTGAACACCGGGGGGTCGCAGCTGAGTCCCCAGGAAGTTCGAAATTGCATTCTTGTGATGATAAATCGTGAGTTCTACGGCTGGCTGCGAGAACTTGCTGACTACGAGCCATTTAAGGAGTGCATCTCGCTCAGCGATAGACCGATTGAAGAAGCTTACGATCTTGAATTGGTGCTTCGGTTTGTCGTTTTCTATCGCATGGCGGTAGACGATCTGAAGGCGGTCGGAGACGTGGGAGTGTTCCTTACTGAGCGGATGCGGCAAGTAGCAACGGACCGGACGTTCCGGAAGAAAACAATCGACTCGGCATTCAGACAAACGTTTGACACACTGCTCCGCACTGTCGGCGACGATGCCTTCCGGCGCTTTGACCGGATCAAGGGCAGACATGAAGGTGGATTTCTTCTGTCGCAGTATGAAGTGGTAGCGCTCGGGTTGGGTTACAACATTAAAGGCCCCGTTTCCGATAGCTATATTCAAAGGAGAATCCGGTCAATTTGGTCAAATAAAACCTACACGGAATGGACGGGTTCTGGGGTGACCGCGACCCGTCGATTGCCGAGAGTGATTCCCTTGGGCCGAGAGTTGTTCGCGAGAGGAGCCTTAGAACGGTCGAACAACTCGTCGATGCGGTTTCCAGCGAAATCAGTTGGCGACGTAAGGAACTTACAGACCTGAAATGTTTGCTTGAGGCTGCGGCCAGTAACCGAACAAGACAATCTACACTTACGAGGGCTGCATTAGCGTTACTTTATGCGCATTGGGAGGGTTATGTTAAGTCGGTGGCGGAAATGTACCTTGAATTTGTTTGTATGCAGCGGTGCAGGAACCTTGAGCTTTCCGACAGTCTCCTGGCGGTGACGTTGCGGTCGATGCTTGCCTCTTCAGAGGGTTCACATAAAATCAAGTCTCATGTCGATATAGTCCAGTTCTTTCGCACGCAGATGGAGACAAGGTCTCGATTGCCGTACAAATCTGTTATCCGAACTGAATTCAATCTCTCTTCAACTGTATTTTTCGAGATTCTCCGGACGCTGGGCTTTACCGCGTCAGAGTGCGAATCGAAATCACATATGCTCGATCATCAGCTGTTGGCGAAGCGAAACCACGTTGCGCATGGGAATAATCTTCCGATCGACATTGACGAGTATTTCCATCTGCACGATGAAATTCTTGCATTGATGAACTTGCTTCGCAACTACATCGAGAATGCAGCCGAAACGGGTGCATACCTTCGAGCGCCGAAGGCTCTTCGGAATTGATTGATTCCTCGCTAGTTGTGCTTGCCTTTCCATTCCGCGTAGGGCCCTTGGAAGTCTTCTATGCCGTCTTCTTTGAAGTTCCATAGTCTTGTGGCTACTTCATCTATTAGGTCGTGGTCGTGAGTTACTAATAACACTGTGCCTTCGTAGCGCTGCAAGGCTATGTTCAGGGCGTTGATGGCTTCTAAGTCGAGGTGGTTGGTGGGCTCGTCGAAGATTAGGATGTTGGGTTTGGTCAGGATTAGCTTGCAAAATGCTAACCTGGCTTGCTCGCCGCCGCTTAATGCTTTGGTTTGCTTTTCGCCTTCTTCGCCGCTGAATAACATCTGGCCTAAGATGCCGCGGATATCTTCGACGTGGGCGGCGGGGTTCCAGCGATGGAGCCACTCGGCTACGGTGAGGCCGTGCTCGATGGTTGCGCCTACGTCCTGGGGGAAGTAACCGATCTGCGCTTCGTGGCCCCAGAAGACGGTGCCGGAATCGAGCGTGAACTCCTTGTCGGCCAGGCCGGGGTAGTTATTGAGCAGGCTTTTCAAGAGCGTGGTTTTGCCTGCGCCGTTGCGGCCCATGAGGCAGATTTTTTCGCCGCGGAGGACGTTGGCGGTGAAGCCGTCGATGACCTTGTGGTCGTCGTAGAGCTTGGTGACGTGCTTGAATTCGAGGACGTGCTTGCCGCTGGGACGGACCTGGTCGAACTTGATGTAGGGGCGCTGGATGTTGGAGCGGGCGAGGTCGTTGGTCTGGAGGCGCTCGACTTCTTTGCGGCGGCTGGTGACCTGGGAGGAGCGGGTTCCGGCGGCGAAGCGGGCAATGAAGTCGTTGAGCTGGGCAATCTTCTTTTCACGCTGGGAGATTTGCGACTCGAGCGTGGAGCGGATCTGGGTTTTGGCCATGACCATGTCGTCATAGCCGCCGGTGTAGATGATGATGGTTTCGTAATCGAT
>PLPU01000485.1:0-12417 GCA_003159975.1 Acidobacteriaceae bacterium | reverse complement strand
ATGTCAGAGCACCACGACGCTCCAAAAGGGCACGATGCCCATGCTGCCCACGAAGACCACGCCGCCAAGGGACCAAACGACCCCAAGGAAATCAATCCTAAAATGAGCTCGGACATCGCGTACTGGTCAAAGCAGTTTGGGGTGAGCGGGGAAAAGCTGCATGAATTGATTNNGGGCGGTTGATTCGAATCAGGGCGCCCGCGGCTGGCGTTGATTATTCCAAGTATTCCAAATGATTCACGGACTCCTTGACGGTAGTGTAGGTGCGCGTCATCCAGGTGCGCTGCCGGGAACTCTCCCGGATCCCTCACGAATTCACCCACCCCCCGGAGGTTCCCCGTGAAATACATCGCTCAGCCGCAGTACATTGAGAATTGCGTCAAGATTTTCGAATTGCCCGCTGCCGCGGGCGCTAACCCGCTTATCACGCTTGGTCCCAGTTGGAGCGCGGACATCCTTGCGATGACCGGCGACCCGAATGACGTCGGCGGAAACTATTTCGGACCGAACAGCGCTCTCATTTACGAAGACCACTCCGGCGTTTCCACAACGCATTACCTGTTTGTGGCATTCACCAGCCAGAACAACATTGGCGCGGTGTGCGTGTTCGACCTGGGCGCGTTATTGAAAAATCCTCCGGCGCCCGGCACGACTCCCGCGGAACTGCAGAGTGCGCTGCTGCTACCCGGCAACCCGCTTGGCATGGCGATTCAGCCCGGCACAGGCGATCTCTATGTAGGGACTACCAGCGCCGACTGGAACAACGGGATCGTCACCTCATTCACCCGCACGCCGGGCACCACGGGTACGCGCGACAAATGGGGAGCGGGTTCCGCGGTTCTGACTGAAGCCAGCAACGCGATTGCGGGTGCGGTTTCGAACCTCGCCTTCGATCTGCACGGAAATCTCTGGCTGACCACGTTCGATAATGGCGGTAACTTCCTTTGCTGCTTTCCAACAACACCGGCCAATCCGAGTGCACCGCCAAGCCCCGGAACGTACCTTAAATTCATGAATGGGACCATCGGTGATGCGAGCAGCCTGCTGCCGGCCACATCCCTGTCTTCAAGCCCGGTTCCACCGAGCATCACGGGGTTGTATCCATTTTCGGGACCGGAGGGAATAGCCTTCGACCCGGCCGGCAATCTGTGGCTGGCAAACAACAATGAAGAGTATCTCGACGATGTAAATCCGAAGACCGGCGGCTCGGGAGGAGGCTCGCTGATGATGATCAGCGGCGCATGGCTCGAGAGCCTGCTCTATCCCACGCCCGACCCGACGGCCAGTACCGGCGGATTGGCGATCACCACCGCGACAACTTTCAAAGGCAGTTCTCCTGTCACAACGTACTTCCTGAACGACGCCGCGCAATTCGGAGGGCTTTGCTTCGACGGCTATACGTTGTACATCAACGATGAGAACAACTACAAAAGTTCGAGCGATCCAGTTGTGTGGCTGTGCGACACCAGCTATTTAGTCGGTCCTGGCACTCCGGACCTTGGGACTTTTCAGGCTTCGCTCCAATGGTCCAATGTTACGACCACATACGAGGGCAACGGCTCGATGTCGATCTGCAATTACCCATACCCGAATCCAACGCTGACGATTCGCGACGTGGCAGGCGATGTGGGCAATCAGCCGGATTTGGCGGCCGGCAGCAGTGGGGACGACCTGTGGGAAAGCCCGGACATCCTGGTCAGCAATACAAGCGATCCTCCGTCGGGAGTTACCTACAACACTCTGGTACCACTCAGTCCAACTCCAGCGACTCCATCGTTTACCACCTCGGGAACAGTTGTATCCGGCAGCCCCGCTTACATCAGCGTGAGGGTGAGCAATTATTCCCAAGCGACGCCTTCGACGGGGACGGAGGTCCTGAAGGTGTATTACGGCTTCGCCAGCACGGGTCTGGACTGGCCGGCTCCGTGGGACGGATCCACTTTTTACGAGAGCCAGCCTAACCTTCCGCTGGGCGGCGTCATTGGGGAGATACCACTGACGACGATCATTCCTCCGAATCAGGAGATGTATGTCCAGATTGTGTGGCCGGCGGATGAGATTCCCGACCCGACTAACTACGTGCAAGCGGCCGGGGGCTCCATTTCAGAATCCGGGCATTTCTGTCTTCTGGCCAGGATTGAATCCACCTCGGTCTACCCATTTGAGATGTGCTTTCCGGAGGAGGTAGGAAGCGTATCGACCCCGACCGCGCTTCATGACAACGTGTACAACAACAGCGCCATCGGCTGGCGAAACATCGCCATTACGTCGGTCTCCAGCGGCGAAACCTTCGGCCCATATTTCAAGCTGGGTGTTCTTGGTGCGAATTACGGGCCGGATGGCAGGCATTTTACCTTCGGCATTCAAACACTGAACCGTGACGGAGAGGTCGCACAGATCAAGTCCCGGGTGGTGGTGAAGGCCGAGGGCAAAGCGCTTGAACGGCTGCTCGCCACCGAGTTTGAGGAGCACCGGTTCAAGCAAATCGATGCGGGAAGGTTCGAATTGCTCGACACCGAAAGAGGGATGGCGAAGATCCACCTGCCTTCCCAGGAACTGCTGCCATTCACCGTGGAGTTCACGCCTGAAGAGGATGTTCATGACTTTGTGGTGCGCGTGATTCAGTATCTGCACACGGATGGGGTCGAGAAGGTTTTCGGCGGACAGACGTTTGTCATCGGCAATGTGAAAGGGTTTCCACGGCGCGAAACGCGGGATCGCTGAATGTGAAGCAAAGGATGCGCGTGGAGCTCGTTGCTGCACGCGCATGCTTCGCCTGGGGCAAGCTTTTCACTCGCTGTGACGGCCGAGGAGGACAAGCTACACCTATTGCCTGGGGAAACGGGGCTTGGGGATTGGCGGGAAATCTGTAAAGATAGAGCTGCTATGACAGTTTCCGCTCCTACCAAAGTGTTTGCCGACCGGATTGGCCGGATTGAGGTTTCCGCAACCATGGCTGTGGCCGCGGAGGCCGCCAAACTGCGCGCGCAGGGCGCCAACCTGGTGGATTTTGGCGCCGGGGAGCCGCACTTCCCTACCCCGCGGCATATTAAGGACGCCGCGATTGCCGCCATCGACGCCAACTTCACGCGCTATACCGTGGTGCCTGGGATTCCGGACGTGCGCAAGGCGATTGTGGAGCGGCATGCAACCGATTTCGGCTCCGATTACGGGCTGGACGAGGCGATCTTCACGACGGGCGGGAAGCTGGCGCTGTTCAACACGATCCAGGTTCTTGTGGACCACGGCGANNNAAGACCAAGGCGATCATTCTGAATTCACCTTCGAACCCGGCGGGGAGCGTGGTGAGCGCGGAGGATCTGGAGCGGATTGTGCACCTGGCGCACGAGCGCGGGATTTTTCTGCTGCTGGACGAGTGCTATGTGTATCTGAACTACGCGGGCAAGCCGGTGAGTGGGGGCTCGTTCACGTGGGCCAAGGAACATCTGGTCATTCTGGGGTCGCTTTCGAAGACTTACTCAATGACCGGGTGGCGGGCGGGGTTTGCACTGGCGTCGAAGGCGGTGGTGGCGAATTTGAGCAAGCTGCAGTCGCAGTCGACCTCGAATGCGGCAAGCATGGTGCAGAAGGCGGCGATTGCTGCGCTGACGGGGTCGCAGGAGTGCGTTTGCGATTTTCGCGCGGAGTTTATTGAACTGCGCGACTACATGCTGGCGAAGATTGCCGAGATTCCCGGCGTGACCTGCACCAAGCCGGAAGGCGCGTTCTACGTGTACCCGAATATCGGGGCGTTTGTGGGCAGGGGCGGGATTCGCTCGGCGACGGAGCTGGCGACGCGGCTGCTGCACGAGGCACACGTGGTGACCGTGCCCGGCGAGGCGTTTGGGACCAGCGAGCACATCCGCATCTCGTACCCGGTGACCAGGGCGAACATCGACGAGGGGACGCGGCGGATGGGGGAATTCCTGGGGCGACTCAGCTAAAAATCCCTAAAGAAAAACAGGATGGTGGAAGGACCCGATGGCCGATGGTTGGGCTTTGAGGTCTCCCACCCATCGGACAACAACAAAGACGTCCGATGGATGGGTGCATGACAGCGTCGGCTCCCTCGACCTGAGTANNCGATGGATGGGGCACCCGAAGTTTCATCCCCGTGGGGCGGCTCAGCTAAAAAACCAGTTGAAACGCGTATATTGGGACGGGCAAGTCCCGGCGTGTGGAAAAAGTGTCCGTGGTCACTGTGCAAACGTGGTGTCTGTCGCGTAGGATGTGACTTCAATGCAGAAGTCAATCGATTTTCGTCCCGTGATTCTTGCCGGGGGCAGCGGTACTCGCTTCTGGCCCCGTTCGCGCCGCGCGCGCGCCAAGCAGGTGTTGGCGCTGGATGGCGAGCGCTCCATGATTCAGCAGACCGTGGAAAGGCTGAAGCCGCTGGCGGGCCTGGAAAACACATGGATCATTACCAACGAATACCTGGCGCAGGAGATTGCCGACCAGTTGCCGGGATTGCCGGCCGGGCAGATTGTGCAGGAGCCGGTGGCGCGCAATACAGCGCCGGCGTGCGGGCTGGCGGCGTTCCTGATCGAGAGAGAGAATCCGGACGCGGTGCTGGGGGTGTTTCCGTCGGACCATGTGATCGCCGACGAGCCGCGCTTTTTGAAGGCGCTGCAAAAAGGCATTGCGCTGGCCGCGCTGGGCGACAACATGGTGGTGCTGGGCATTGAGCCCACGCGCGCCGAGACCGGCTACGGCTACATTGAGACGGGCGACCTTACCAAGGATGGATCGGCGCTGCATGTAAGGCGGTTTACCGAGAAACCGAATCAGAACCGGGCAGAAGAATTTGTTTCCGCCGGGAATTACTACTGGAACTCGGGAATCTTTTTGTGGTCGGCGCGGACACTGGCGAATGCGGTGCGCGAGCATTTGCCGGAGACGGCTCCGCTGCTGGAGAGCATTGCGGCGGCTTACGGAACGCCGCAGTTCGAAGAGGTGTTTCACGCGCTCTATCCCAAGTGCGAGAACATTTCGGTGGACTATGCGGTACTGGAGCCGCGGTCGGCAAAGGGTGAACACCTTTCGGACCTGTATTGCCTGTCGGCTGAGTTCAGCTGGAACGATCTGGGTTCGTGGGCGTCGCTGTATGAGTACCAGTTGGAGACGCGGCTGCGCGGAGACGGCGACGGGAACGTGGCGGACACCGAGGGGCACATGGCGATCGACGCGGCGAACAACTACATCTTCAGTCCGAGGAAGTTTGTGGCGCTGGTGGGAGTGGAGAACCTGGTGATCATCGACACGGAAGATGCGCTGCTGATTGCGCACCGGGACCACTCGCAGGACGTGGGCAAGATTGTGAAGGAGTTGGGAATCTCCGGGCGGACACAGCTGATCTAAAGGTTTCTGAGAGTGGGACATCAATCAAGGCATTCGAACGAGCACCCAGGCGATTGTCCACCTTCTTTCAGGCTGGGTTTTACGTAAACGTCCTAGAGGGAGCCAGGTCTCGCGTTTGACGCCTAAGTGGTCAATCACCTCTCACGCCACGATCTCCAACCCCTTCTTCTCAACCAGCGAAAGGAGCTTGAGCGAGGCTCCCTGGGGATGTTTTTCTCCCCGCTCCCATTTGCTGACCAGGCTCGGCGTTACATTCAGATAAGCCGCAAAGACCGTTTGGCTCGTGTTCTCCCGCTTGCGCAGCGCGCGAATTTTCTCCGGGGTCATATCCAGAACGGGCGTCAGGCAGAGCGCATCGAACTCGCGCATGGTCTTCTTGTCCACTCCGCCCACGAGGTACAAATCGCTCACTCCCTCGTGAATGGAGGCCATGATCTTGCTCCGATACTTTTTAGGCATTGTCATTTCCCTCCGGTTTCTCCACTCTGAAGAGCGCTCCATCTTCCACTCGTTGCGATAATTCGGCATTTGTGTAGCCAAGATATACTTGCGCATATCTACGGAAGGCTTCAAGTTCGTCCGGCCCGATGTTGGCCCTATCCTTCTTTTCAAAGCCGTGGACGTAGACGGCGCGATCATTCTTCTTGAAGAGGATGATCGACCGAGAGCCGCCGGACTTTCCTTCCCCGGCACGGGCAATGCGCTGTTTGATAACCCCTCCACCAAGATCGGCGCCGATCATGCCTTGGTTCGCGAGGCGGGCGGCCGTCCACAGATCGGCATCCGTAATGCGAGCCTTCCCGGCGAAGCGGGCAAACGGTTTGGTCTTGTAAACCGACAGCGTCTTAGAAGCGGTCTTGACCACTCCAGAAGTGTAGCACTAAGTGACAGGTTGTTGGGACTCATTGTTTATGCGAGCAATAGCATCCCGCGGCCAGAAACAGACAGGGACCGGTTGGATTGATTACACTCGTTCCCTAAAGGGACTGAATACCGAACGATGCCCCATCCTCAAATCAAATTTGGCACAGACGGCTGGCGCGGACTNNCCCGGCCAAGGGACTCTGCATCGGCTACGACACGCGCTTCGGGTCGAAGGCGTTTGCGCACACATGCGCCGAGGTGGTGGCGGCTACCGGAATTCCGGTGCTGTTGGCGAACGACATTACGCCGACACCGGCGCTGAGCTACGGCGTGCGGGAGCGGAGCGCGGCCGGCGGCATCATGATTACTTCGTCACATAATCCGGCGCAGTGGAACGGCGTGAAGTACAAGGCGTGGTACGGGGGATCGGGCAAGCCGTCGATCATTGCGGAGATTGAGAGCTTTCTTGGCAAGCCCGCCGCTCGGCCAGCGCGGCCCGCGGCGATTCGCGAGGTCGACTTCCTGCCCAGCTACCTGAAAGCCATTGAGAGCTTTGCGGATCTGGAGTTGATTGCCGAGGCTGGGGCAGAGGGGCTGAGCGTCGCCATCGATTCGATGTATGGCGCGGGGCGCACGATTCTCTCCGACATCTTTACCCGGCTTGGCGTGCGGCACGTGCAGATTCGCGGCCACGTCGATCCGCTGTTCCCGGGCATCAATCCGGAGCCGATTGAGCCGCACATTCGGGCGCTGGGCAAAGCGACGGTCGAAAACAAGTGCGACGCGGGGCTGTGCACGGATGGCGATGCGGACCGCATCGGCGCAACCGACGAGCACGGGAACTTTGTCGATCCGCACAAGATTTTTTCGGTGCTGCTCAGCTGGGTGTTGCGGCGCAAGAAGTGGCCGGGGGCCGTAACGAGGGCGTTCAACACCACGAAGATGCTGGACCGGATTTGCCAGAAACATGGGCGTGAGCTGATCGAGCATGGAATCGGGTTCAAGTACGTTTGCGACCTGATGCTGGAGCGGGAGATCGTGATGGGCGGCGAGGAGTCGGGCGGGATCGGCTTTCAGCGGCACCTGCCGGAACGCGACGGGCTGCTGAATGCGCTGCTGCTGGCCAACGTGATGGCCGAAGAGGGAAAGACGCTGGGCATGCTGGTGGCCGATTTGCAGGCCGAATACGGCGAGCACCAGTACGGGCGCATCGACCTGCATATACCGGACGAGATCAAGAATGGAGCAATTGAACGCGCACGGGCGCTCAAGCCGGGCGACCCGGTGTTCGCCGGCATGGCGATTTATTGCCAGGAGAATCTGGACGGGGTGAAGTTTTATCTCGATAATCCGGAAGCCTCGACCAAGCCGAAGGCCGCGGAGACGTGGCTGCTGCTGCGGGCCAGCGGAACGGAGCCCCTGATGCGGATCTACACCGAATCGTGCTCGAAGGAGTCGGTGGCAAAGCTGCTGGAGTCGGCGCGGAAGTTTGCGCTGGGCGGGTGAGGCAGCTCTTAGCTATTAGCTCGTCTTTCGCTGCGGGCCAATTTCCAGATTGGCAGTCTTCGTGAGTTCAGGTGAGGAAGACGAGGGCGGCGCTGGCTGCTGGAACTCTGATTTGAGCGGTTTCGCTTTGGAACGGAAGCGACTCGGCCTGCATTGGGCGCCAGGCGGCGTGCTCGCCAATTGAGGCGCCGGCGAGGGTCACACCCTGAGTTGAATCGAGCGCGGGAGCAGCCAGTCTCCAGGCAGTCGCGCGGCGCACCTTGCCTGGCGGACGAAGGTTCAGCGGCACGCGGAGGATCAGATCCAGGGCCTGGTGCTCATCCTTGTTGAAAATGGCAACCTTGAAACCGTGGTCGCTCTGCACGGCGTAGGCGGTTGCGTTCACGCCCGTCGGCAGACCCTCCACCTGGAGCGGCATGCCGCCGGCAAGCTGGTTGGCGAGCAACATTCCGTAAAAGATGGGGGCGGCCCTGTCCGGGCTGCCCGGCTCAGTGGAAATGGGCGTATAGAAGCCGCCTTTCACCTTCTGCGGGGTCTTCGCCACATCCATGCCCGGGGTGTGATCGCCGAGGCTCGCGGTGAGAAAGGCACTGCTGCCCCCGTGCAGATTGACGCCGGCACATCCCAGGCTGGCCAGCAGCAACATGTAATCTCCGCCCCACAAAGCGGCGGCGAAGGCGTCGCTCATGCCGGGCTTGCCGCCGCGATAGCAGGAGTTGCCTTCGGTCATCCGGTAGACACGGCCGTGCGCCCGCGACCCCGCTTCAATGCGCTGCATTTCGGCGGGAATGTTTGGATTGCCGGCCAAAAGCCGGGTGGTGGTCATGCGCGGATCGTTGGGCGGACCCTCGGCGTAGTAGTGGCCGGTCAGGGCGATGAGGCGAGCACCGATTCTGGCGGGAACCTGCTCGCCAAAACGAATGACCCAGTCCGACGAGGCGCCGACATCCGGTCCGCCAAAGCGGGCGCTGGGCACTCGGAGGGCGATGGCCTCGGCAAAGGCTGTCCAGTCCTCTAAATAATCGGCGAAGCCCCAGTTTGGAGGGCGGGTGCCATTGCTGGCGTTGTGGTAAAGGTCGGGCTCATTGCCGATCTGGAAGAACTCCAGCCGCTGGCCAACCTTGGCAGCAACGTACGCGGCTTCTTCAGCGGCTCGCTGGGGTGAACTGTTGCCCAGGTTGAGGCCGTAGATCAGCCGCCAGCCTGTAGCCTCAAGAAAACCGGCTAGCGCATCGATTGCGGCGGGCTCGATGGCGAAGAGGCGGTGGGGCATCCAGTTCGTATCGCTGTTGCCGGAGGGGACGTGGAGCTTCGGCTCCGGCGTTGAGGCATTGGCCCGGAACCAGCAGAACTCGCTGGTGTTGCCGCCGACACGCAGAACGCCATTGGGGCTCAAGAGCCGGAAATAGGCGACAAGATCGCGGTTGGCCGCGGAGAAGAAGGCGGGATCGGTGAGCTGGGCGAGTTCGTAGCTCAGGCCGGAATAGGTAAGCGGAATTTTGACTGCATCCGGCTGCGGATGCAAAGTCAGTTCCGCCGCAGAGGACGGCGCGGACTGCGATAGAGACATGCTTGGCCAAGCGATTGCGGGCCAGGCGACTGCGCCGGAAACAGCGGCACTGCGAAGCAGGAACTCTCGGCGATCCATTGTATCTCCCCTTTTGATCTTAAGCCCGGCGGGAGAGTGCCGACTACGGCGGGCCTCAGCAGGATCATATGTTTTCATTCTTGACAAAATATTTGAATTACATAACAATACATTTGGAATATGAACAGTGCATCCCAGAAAAGGCCCGGTGAGAGCGGTCTGTACAACCGCATTGGCGTGTTGCGGGCGGAGCGCGGGATCAGCAGGCAGGACCTGGCGGACGCGATGGACGTGAACTACCAGACGATTGGGTTTCTGGAACGCGGGGACTACTCGCCCAGCTTGAAGCTGGCGCTGGCGCTGGGCGAGTATTTCGGACTGCCGGTGGAGGCGATTTTTTCGAAGGAGCCGTTTCAGCCGCTGAGCCAGCAGGTGTACGGGACAAGAAAAATCGACGGCGCCGTCGAGGCGGATGCCGTCAAGGAGCGAACCTCATGAGGACTGAACTTGAATTGTTCGGTATGCACACCAGCTTTGCTTCCCGCGCGCGGCGTCGTTGGCTGGTTGCTCTGGTCCACGCTGGGTTCGTCGCATATCTGACTGCCACGTGGTTCGTCGATCAATGGGGCTTCCCAACGATGATTTGGATCCCGCTTCTGATGGGTGTGCCCGCGCTGATTTTTGCCCGGCTGACTGGACGCTACCGCAGCAAGAAGATTCTGTGGAGAACCAAGGCCCCACGCAAATCGTGGATTGGAAGATTTCTGTTTCCGGACGATCCGGATCTGCGCGATGTGCCGGATGAACGGGACTTGCGCCGGCGCGACCATGCACATTTTTGGAGTTACCACGTACTCAACCTGGGAATTCTATGGATTTGGATACTGATCTTCCAGCAACGGCAGAGCCAAATCCACGAACGGGCATGGCCGGCATTGGCCGTCCGGCACCCGTGGATCAACGATAACCTGCTCTTCGGCGTTGCTGCCATTTTGTTGTTCGCCGCTCTAACGCTCCCGGACTCCTTAATCCTCTGGTTCACGGCCGACGTGGAGGAAAAGCGATGATCTCGACGAATCAAGGGCTGCGATTCCTGGTTGGCAGCCGCAGTAGAAGGCGAATGCTGGTGGCCGGCTATTGGTGCTTCGTCGCCTTCGCCTGCTTTGCTTTCCTTCTTCACCAGGCGCACCACGGGGTTGAGGATATGGGGCTGCTGTTCATGCTTCAGATATTCCTGTTTCTTCCCGCGTTGCTGGGCGGGGTTCGCGGCGGCGGCCTGGTCAAGCCCTTTCGCGGCGTGCATTGGGTTCCGACGCACCAGCAAGGCGGGGTGCAGACGCTGCTGAAGCCGGCCAATGGCCCGGCGATCTTGCAGGACATTTCGCTGGACGAGCGAGAGACGCACGAGCGTGACCGCGTGCACTTCATCGCTTATACGTTGGCGCGGTGGTTCGCGTTGCTGCTGTTTGTAATTTACGGAGTGGTGGGTGCGCTGCACGCGGCGTGGTTCGCCAGGGTGGGCCCGTTCTTCCTCTTTCTGCTGACGCTGACCCTGTGGAGTTTGCCGCAATCGATGATTTTGTGGACGGAGCCGGATATGGAGGAGGCGCAGTGAGAGCCGAACTCGTACTGATGGGCAGGCGGGTGGACATGGCGCAGCGGACGCGGCGGCGAGCGCTGGTGGTGGGGATCTATATAACAATGGCTTTGCTGATGGCGGGCCTTTTCCTCGCCGATCATTGGCGCTCGTCAGGCTTCTACCTGGTGTATGCTACATTCGCCGTCAACTGGTTATTCCTGGGCGGGTACAACGCGGGCGGTCTCATCAAGCCGTTCAATGGTCAGTCGCCTCGCCGCACGGAGATGGCGCCACCTTTTCTGGTGCTGGGACTGCACCTTTACCATCCCACGCCCGGCGAGAGCGAGTATCGCAGCGATGAGCGCGAGCTCGAGCAGCGCGACAGAGCGCACTACGTGGCCTATAAGGTTCTTACAATTGTGCTTGTAGTAGTTTGGCTGCTGGCGAACTGGAATACGTTCAGGCCTAAACTGCTGGCTTGGATTCCGGTGTCTCCGAGTCTGCTTATCTACGGGGTGGCGCTGGCAGCGATTGTTGTAGCGCTGACGTTGCCGCAGGCGATTCTGCTGTGGACGGAGCCGGATATGGAGGCGGAGGGATAGGCGTCGTAATGGCAGAGCCAAGAAGCAGGTCCTTCGACTGCGATTGGCGCATAAAGCGCGCCAATCTCCGCTCAGGATGACACTTCGGTAATTGTTAGACCCACTCGCCCTGGCGCATGAGGGGCTCGATTGCGCCGGTGGAGGTGATTCCGTCGATATCGAGTTGGCCGGAGCCGATCATCCAGTCGACGTGGATGAGGCTGTCGTTGGCACCCTTCGCTGCCAGTTCATCCGGCGTGAGCGTGTCGCCGTCGCGCAGGCAGGAGGAGTAGGACTGGCCGAGCGCGATGTGCGACGCGGCGTTCTCATCGAACAACGTGTTGAAGAAGAGCATGCCGCTGGCGGCGATGGGCGAGGAGTGTGGCACCAGCGCTACTTCGCCGAGGCGGCGCGCGCCTTCGTCGGTGTCGATGAGGCGCTGCAGGACTTCCTGGCCGCGGGTGGCGCGGGCTTCGACGATGCGGCCTTTTTCGAAACGCACCTGAATGCCCTCGATCATGGTTCCCTGGTGGGAGAGCGGCTTGGTGGCTGTCACGGTGCCGTCGGCGCGGTCCTTGTGCGGCGTGCTGAAGACTTCTTCAGTAGGCATGTTGGGGATGCANNGCGAGGCCGAGGCGGAAATCGGTGCCGGGGCCGCGATATTGCAGATAGGAGAAGCGCTTCTCATTCATGTAGGCTGCGCGGTGATGGAGGCCGGCGTCGTGGGTCTTCCAGGCGGCGACGGGATCGGGCGTGTTGATGCGCGTGGTCTGGAAGATGGCCTCCCAGACTTTGGCTAGTGCGGCATCGGGGGCGTCATTTGGAAACATTGCCGCGGCCCAGGCTGGAGTGGCGGCGGCTACGATGGTCCAGTTGATGGCGTGGCGGGTGATGAGCTCGAGCGCGGGGCGGTAGGCCTTGGAGACGGCGCTGTTGGCGCG
>PLPU01000106.1:0-8786 GCA_003159975.1 Acidobacteriaceae bacterium | reverse complement strand
GTACGGAAGTTTGAGGTCAGCTGCACCAGTTCAAAGGTGAGCGCATCCCCGTCCGGTAGCTCCAGACCGAAGTTACGGACGCGAGGGAACAATTCCGCATCGGCGTCGCGGAAGAAGTAAATGGACTGGAGAGGATCGCCCACGACAAAACAAGTACGTTCCTTGCGTTCCTGCCAGTGAGAGATCAGGCCGGCCAGCAACTTGTGCTGCCGGCGGCTGGTGTCCTGGAATTCGTCTACAAGCAGATGGTGGATATCGTCGGCAACGGCGAAGGCACCCTCTCCGGCCGCACCTTCGGTTGCGGAGAGTGACAGCTGGGCGATCTGCGCCACCTCTATGAAATCGACCTTGCCCACTTCGGCGAAGATGCCTTTCAGGCTAGCGGCAGCGTTGCGAAGTAGAACGAAGCAGGCACGGACGATGCGCCAGTCGTCGTCCGCGAAATGGACAGGAGGAAGGCTGCCGATTGCGAGAAGCGCTTGAGCAAACTCGGGACGGCCAGCCAGGTCTCCGATCAGGTCAAGGAAGCGCTCCTTCTCTGGTTTGATATTGGCAGGGAAGCCCTCATTCTTGGTGACCTGTCTGCGGAACGTGTTGTCCTTGGTCATCAGCAGGCTCGCGAGGTCTTGGTAGACCGCGAGTGCGACGGCCAATTCCGTATCATCTTCTACGGAGAACGGGCCTCCGGGAAAGGAATTGCAACTGGCAAGGTTGAAGTACCGCTCGCCGTTCAGATTGGCGCAGGCGAACTGGGCGAAACGGTGAATCTCGGTCCAATCGCTGGCAGAGAGCAGTGAGCCAATCTTTTCAAGCGCCTGAGCGGCGGCGCGCGCGAAGGGCCGCTCCAGACTGGCGCGGAGGAGATTTTCGTCAAGGCCGCTGGCGAAGACGAAGTCTTGCATCCAGCGATCTCGCTTGCCCAGCATCGTCACCAGCTGGTCTTCAAGCTCGTGCCAACCATTGTCGCGCCACTGCAGAAGAGTGGAGATTGCTTCCCGAAGTTCAGTGGGGCCGTTGTCAATTTCAGCCAGCGTTCTGCGGGCGGCTTCCCTGTAATGGTTTTCCGGCAGGTCGGCGATCGACAAGCCGTTACCAAGGCCGGAGAGCAGGGGTTGTTGCAGTGCCAGCTCGCGGCAGAAGGAGTCGATGGTGGAGATGCGCAAAAGGGCAGGCTGGTCGAGCAGGTTCCAGCTTTTTGCCTCAGCGTGTTGGAGAGCGGCAATCGCCAGCGGATCGGCGTTGGAGTCGCCGGCTGCAGCTTGGGCAAGCGCTTTGAGGATCCGATGACGCATCTCAGCGGCGGCGGCGATGGTGAAAGTGATGGCGACGATCTGTCGCGGTTCGTCCACCTTGGCCAGCAGGGCAAGATAACGCTGGGTCAACAATGTGGTTTTTCCTGAGCCGGCCGGGGCTTGCACGATGATGGACTTCCCCGGGTCGATCGCTTTCCGGCGCTGCGAAAGGTCCGCGGGAGTGTTGGCACCCGGGCCAGCAGTTACCGCCGCAGCACCAGTTGCAGATGGATTGGTCATAGATGTCCTCCGGGACACGAATTGGTGGTTAGCGGGTTGCTCTCACCCACACGCGTCTTTTTTCGCGTTCGCGGCGGCTGCGGCGCGGCCTGCTGGATTTATATACCAACCAGCCGACAACACCGCCTGGCCTGTCTGGGTGCTTCTCAGAACTCCAGCCGCAGAAGTACCGGATGCCATCGCGGACAAACTCCCGGTGGTTTGCCTCGTCAACCGGCATCGTTGCCCGGCCTGCGAGATAATCTTTTCCCAATTTGTCGTACGAGATCATGACATGAACCTGACCGGGATGACGCTCCCGGCAGGCGGTGGAATGCCGCTGGTCGTTGTTCGCCTTGGCTCCGTCGTTGAAGCCCTCCTCTGATGTGCGGGTATCGTCGACACGCCATGGCGCTTCTGTCCCCAAGTCAAAGCAAAATATCATCTGCTTGCCATTGTGTTTGGACCGAACGAGTCCATACGCTCGATAGCGATGTGCCGCCCTGTTGCTAGGCCTCGCACCTTGCGGGCAGTTCGGCGAGGAGAAGATGGATGCTCGTTGCCATTCCGGCTCAGCCCGCTGCGGCATTAACCAGCGACGCGAGTGTCAAAGACTATAGGCCGGAGTTGGATGTAGTCCGCTTCCTGGCATTTCTCCTGGTCTTCTTTCATCACGTGTACCCGCGCATCTACGTCCAGGAGCACTTGGGGGAATTCATCGCTGTGCTCGGGCATAGCGGCTTGCGTGTCTTCATGTCCTGTGCAAACGCATGCGGAATGGGACTTTGCCTGTTTTTCACGCTCAGCGCTTACCTGATAACGGACCTCCTGCTGAAAGAGCGAAGCAAGTGCCAGGCAATTTCGATTCGCAAATTCTATATTCGCCGGATGTTGAGAATCTGGCCGCTCTACGCCGTGGGGGTGACGATTGGTCTCGCCTTGGCAGCCGTGGGGCACCATGCCTCGGACATCACGCGCTTCGAATGGTATCTGCTCTTCGCGGGGAATATTTACTGTGCTGCTCATGGCTGGTCCGGCAACCCGATGACGCTCTTGTGGAGCATTTCGGTTGAAGAGCAGTTTTATCTGGTCTGGCCATGGGCTATCCGTTGGCTATCGATACGAAACCTCGCCATTTGCGCATGTTGTTTTATAGCAGCGGCGAATGGCGCCCTGTTCATCCTGGGAGAGCGCGCCGCCGCCACGGATTTCACGGTTTGGGCAAACTCGTTTGTTCAGCTCGAGATGTTTGCAGTGGGGATCTTGCTCGCGCTGGCAAAGAAGTCGATCGCAGGGCTCAGTGCCTGGCTTGGGTACCTCATGATATTTGCTGGTCCGGTCCTCTGGTTTGGCGCCTGCTTCCTGTTCCGTATTAAGCCGCCGGCGGAGGGCAGCGAATCTGTCAACAGCTTCGCATTGATGCTGGGGTTCGGGCTCGGTGCTCTTGGCTGCGCGTCAGTACTTCATGGATTCTGTGTCGTGGGCCCTTCCTGCATGCCAAGATGGGCGTCGAGTCTGGGAAAAATCTCCTATGGCCTCTATGTTTGGCACCTATTCATGCTCGTGGTTGCTCGGGGCTTCATCTCATCTCGGGCAGGCTCTGTACCGTTGGCCTTGGGGTTCACAATACTCACAGCCAGGCTTTCCTATGCGCTGATTGAACGGCCGTTCTTGAGGCTGAAAAGGCGGTTTGAGGTACTGCACAGCAGGGCGGCTTGAGGCACTGCAAGTTGTCGATTGAAGAGTGTGTTCGTCTCCTGCAGCGGGCGGTCAAGGCGATTGAAAAGCTGGAGCGGCAGTTCCGCTCCCACTCGCCATCGCCTCCCCCACATTTGTGGTCGGATTAGGGCTAGGGCACTCGCCGAGCGGTGTAAATCGCCATCATTGCCGAATATAGATTGAATAAATATTGCATTGAATGCGCGATTATGGAATAATCTTTTTGTATTTAAGGGGTTGCCGATGCCTGTTTTAGGATCGCAAGATTGGGCAATTTCAAAAATTCGCAACGTGCGGCACCATCTGTGGGATATACCAGAGGCTGCGCTTGCGACCTATAACACGATTCCCCCCGCGCTGCGCCTGCCGTGGAACGCTCGAATCACCGCGAATGTGCTCAATGGCTATGTAATAGATGAGGCGCGGCGGCGGTTCAGCGGCACGCGAAGTTCGGAATTCTTCGATGCGAATGGGACGACCTATCACCTGTTCAACGGATGCGTCCTTTGGTACAAGCAACTCGGGGAGGATGGCTTTCCTTCCAATTATCCGACCGAGACGGCGATCGAGATGATGCAAGGAAGCTTTGCATTCGCGCCGAAAAGGCCGGTCTTGGTCCTCGGTTTCAAGGTTGATCAGACCCTACAAAGCATTCAGCGTGTGATGATTCAGCGATTTAATTCGATAGGTCAACTCAGGTTCTATATCGAATTGGAAAAGCTCACTGCCAAGTCGCGAGTCATTGAGATGCCGTCCCAAACTTCGGATGCTCTCGGAACCAGGACTCGTATCAGGATTAAACGCGGCCCGGAACAAAAAGAGCTTTTGGCTCAAGAAAACGAGTAGACAATGCCGCACTTCAATTCAGGTTTGCTCACGCTTGCTCGGGAGTCACGCGAAGTCCTGCAATCGGATCTTTCGCAGATAACCAACATCCCTCAAACCCTCATCTCGCGATTTGAAGCCGGGATAGCTCAGCCAAACGATGGGCAGATTGCCGCCATGGCCGACGCCCTCCGGTATCCGGTGAGTCTCTTCTTTCAGGAGGACAGGATTTTTGGCTTCAACGCCTCTGTTTTCTTTCATCGCAAGCGGGCCGACATGCCCGCTAAAACTCTGCGCCGTATTCATGCCGTGCTGAATTTGACCAGAATGCGAGTTGACAGGATGATGTTAGCTGCCACTATTTCTCCACAGATCGAGCTGATGCGGATGTCCGTTGAGGAATTTGGGAGCCCTGAGAACATTGCTCGTCATGTCCGCGCGCTTCTCCATCTCCCTCTGGGCCCGGTGAACAACCTCACTGCGGCTGTCGAAGACGTCGGCATAATTATCGCCACTCATAAGTTTGGAAGCACCCGGACTGATGCGGTGAGCGAGTGGGTTCCCAGCCACCAGCCTATTATTTTGATGAATGTTGACGATTCCATTGGCGGAGACCGCTACAGGTGGACTCTCGCGCATGAATTGGGTCACCTGATAATGCACACGTTTCCTTCGGAAAAAATGGAGGAAGAGGCAAATAGATTTGCATCTGAATTCCTGATGCCAGCATCCGAAATCAAGCACCAATTGCGTAACGTTCGTTTGCCGAATCTGGCGTTGCTCAAGGGCATTTGGAAGGTGTCGATGGGAGCACTGTTAGAAAGAGCCAAGCAACTCGGAACTATCAATTCCACTCAGCACAGGTACATGCGGGTGAAATTCGGAAGTCTACACTACAACACTCGTGAACCGGCAGAGTTGGATATTCCAATTGAAAGGCCCACTCTTCTCGGCGAACTCGTTAACGCACATATTAAAGAGCTTCGATTCGAGGTGGAAGATTTGGCGCGACTTCTCAATGTGCTTCCCGAGGAATGCGCGAGCCTCTATGCGCCAGATTACTCGCGTTCAGGGATGCGTTTAGTCAGACCCGGTTTGATGATGGCGTAGGCGTTTCTTTGGGCGGTTGGCTTGTATCCCAAGGCAAAAATCTGCGTGTCCACGGTTCGGGCCCTTGAAGCTGGGGGCTGCTTAATCTTGTCGGTCAGGCTGCTGGCAATGTCACCTGACGCCAGCAGGCTATTTCGCTCATCCAAGGATTGCCATTCTTGCGAGTTCTGGCCCTTTCGACCGGTTATGCGGTTGCTAACGCACGATTCTTGACGTTTGGTGTAGCGCCCTCTCCAAAACCGGGATGACGCTCCCGGCGGGCGGTGAAATGCTATTGATCGTCGTCCGCTTCTGCCGCGTCGTCGAGATCCCCTAATTGCATGTTTTCCTCGACACGGCATAGAGTCTGCAGGCCGCAGTGTTCGCAGGTGGTTGGGTAATCGCCCGGGTTGACGGTTGCGCGTCCGCTAAGGAAGTCGCGGGCCAGTTGTTCTATTGCCGCGCGCCATTCATCCAGCTGTTGGTCGGTGAGAGGGTCTTTCACAAGTGAGTTGGCACGTAAAAGGTTAGGGAGCAAGGCTGCCGCCTGCCGCACCCGGCCGCGGAATTCCGCCTCTCCAGTTCGTACCGTTGCGATCACCAGGCCGCCGGGCTCTGTCGATGGCACCTGGTTTACCGCGAAGGTCGAGTAGAGCGGCAGTTGCACGTCCTCGGGACGGGGAAGCTCCCAAGCGTCGGTTGAACTGCCTGTCTTGTAGTCGATGATCAGAGATGAGCCATCGTCGAGGGTGTCGAGCCGGTCCAGGCGCAGGTCGAGTCCCAGGCCGGCAATCGTGATGGAGGTTTTCTCCTCGGTCTTGGCTACAGTGAAAGGAGCCCGTGTGGCCTCATACTGTAGCCATTCCGTGATGAGCTTAACCAGCCGCATCTCTTCGATTTCCAAATACCGCACAGGCAAGCGATCACGGAGACCGGTGGGCAGGTCTTGCTCCATCACCGAATGGACATGCCCGGAGACGAACTGCTCGATGCCGTTGCTCCCTTGGTTCCGTAACAGGGTTTCAAGTTCGACCGAAGAGCGCCAACCATTCTTCGCCGGGCCTCCCCAGATTGCGTGGAGCACTGAGTGAACCAGGTCGCCTCGCTGCCGAGGGCTGAGGCCGGTTTCAGCAGGGCCCCAGTCCCTCGCGCCCAGGCGTGCGCGCGCGAAAGCACGAAACGCACACTGCGACTGGTCTGTCAGCGTGCCAGAGCCGCCTGGCGCTTTGGTCCCGGCCAGTTGTACGCGACTGCCATCTTCGAAAGGCTCAGTCGACGGGGCTGGAGCCGGATCGGGAACGAGGTTTGGTGGCAGAGTCACCGGCACGCCAGCGACCTCAATAGCCATGAGGGAGGGGTTCGCTTCGGCTTTGCCGCGCAGTTTCGCGTGGCTGAAGCAAACCTCAGTTGCGGAGTGGAGCAACCGTCTGGTGATGATGCGGGACAGGTCGCTGTCGCCCTGGGTGGTGGAATGGGGCATGCCGGCCTCCCGCTGAACAAACAAGGGCAGAAACGGATGCGTAGAACCGGCCAATGGCCAGGTGTCCTCCTCCACTCCGAGAAACCAGATGCCGTCGGCGACCAGGCCGCCAGACTGGGCTGGTCCCGAGATCAAGATGTTGGCATTCTGAGATTCGGGCGCAAAGAGGGAGTCCTCCATCTGCCGCGCAAGCGCAGAGTGAAACACCGGCCATCCCACCAGGTCTTCGTCAAAGCCCAGTGTTCCGCATGCTTCCACCGTGCGGTTCCAGTGCTCCAACGCCTGGAAGTTGGCGCTAGGCATCGGGTGAGCGCCGGGCCATCCTGCCTCCTTCATCAGCCGTGGAACCAGATCCGCCCATTCGAGGGCAGTCTTCTTTTGCCCGCTTGGCTGGAGCAGGCGCGCGGCGGTCAACATGCGGCGTGCCCATCGATCCGGGAGTTGGGCGCCGCCCGGTTGTGCATTGAGGAAGGCTTCGAGGGTCCACTCTGGGCGTTGGTGGTTGCGAAGACGAATCTGTCGCATGGAATGCAGCAGGGAAGCCATCTCAGCGTTGTTCTCTACGGTGAGTTCGGAAGATAGCAGCCAGTCGAGTTCGTTCTCAGCGATGGACTTGGTGAGCCAGCGAAGAACGAGCAGAGCTCCCCGGACCAGGGGCACCTGGGAAAGCGGAACTCCCAGCGAGAACTCCAGCGGAGGTGTCGCCGCCAGATGCCGGGAAAAGGCGCGTTCGATCTCTCCGCGGCGCTGGGCGGCGTCCTGAGACACAACCAGCAGCCGGGCTTCGGGGTCATTCTCCAGGTGGTTGCGGCACCAGAGAGCACACGCGGCCAGTTCGGCGGCGGCATCGCGCGCCTCGAAATAGCGGACAGTTGCGGTCTCTTCGTTGTCTTCCACGAACTCCCAACGTCCCCAGACGGCCAGGAAAATGCGTTGCGCTGGCAAGATGCGGTCGAAGCCCGCCAACAGAAGATGGGGGCGTTCCGTCGTCTCGTCCCGTAGCCGGAGAAGCATCTCCAGAGGCAGTCGGGTCGTACTGAGCCAGCCCTCAGCCGCACAGCGTCTGTCAAACTCGGCCAGCCACTCGCTGAAAACTTCCGCATCTCCCATCCAGCCGATGCGGGCCGAGGAATCGAGGAAGTGAGGCGCGTGGGAGCAAAGCAATTCGTGCGCTTCGCGCGCCATGTTGGCCAGCCTGTGGCGGGCGCCGTGAAGGACCGTGGCGGAGTGCTTGGAGGCGGCGGCAATGCGCGCCCATAACCACTCCTCCTGGAGGATGCTCATCACCATACTGCCGTTCGAGGGAAGTAGGTCCCATTGTTCGCGAATGAATGTCTTCCACTCGAAGATTCGCGAAGTAGGCCAGGCGGTGAGTCCTTCAGCCAGGCGGCGGCGGTTGAAGGCACTGCGGATGGAGCGGGCTGCGCGTTCGCTGGAGGCGACTATGATCCCGCCCGCGCGGATCCAGTCGTCGATTTGATGGCCGCGGCCGACGCCGAGCCTGTCTTTGGTGTCCATGGAACCTCGCAAACTGTGCCCTTCAGAGCAGGTTAGTTGCCCCAAGCGGTAAAAATAAAGCTCGTGTAGCCTTGAGCCTGAAAAAAGGCGTGGATAGACTCTGTGCGGGAGAAGCGAGCATGGAGTCGAAATTGATTACGGATCGGGCTGCGCGCCCAGTCTCAGCACCTGGCGAAGATGCTGCGACCTACATTTTCCTGGGGCTGTTTGCCATTCTGCTTGCCTTTGTGACCACCAGGCACGAGATGTACGTCGACGAGGGGCAGGCGTGGTTGATCGCCCGGGACAGCCAGAATCTGCTGGAAGTGTTCCAGCATTTGCGCTACGAGGGCCATCCGGCTCTGTGGTACCTGCTGCTCTACCTGCCGGCGCATCTGTCTGCGGGCATTGTGTGGATGCAGGCTATCAACTACGCGCTGTCAGTTGCAATGGCCTGGCTGGTGCTCTCCGAACGGCGAGTTCCGTTGGCCATGCGGGTCATGTCGGTCTTTGGCGTGTCTGTGTTCTTTTACACCGGGGTGTTGGCGCGGAGCTACATGCTGTCTGCGGTGCTGCTGGTTGGCGCGGCCCGGTGTCTTCTGGCTGACCGGCCGCGTCACTGGCTGGCAATGGGTCTGCTCGCCCTGGCCATCAACGCTCATTTC
>PLPU01000353.1:0-5134 GCA_003159975.1 Acidobacteriaceae bacterium | reverse complement strand
TGCACCACGGGCTGTTAAGGATGGGCAGCCGCGGTGCGGCAGACGCCCGCCGGCGCACAAATACGAAAGGCCTTCGCTTGCGCGGAGGCCCTTCGTGTTGGAGAGGCAATGCGGAGGATATTACTTCTCTTTGTGGTTCAGGGCCATCTGGAAGGTGATCATGAACGAGCGGCCCGCCTGCTTCTCCAGGGTGTCGGCCCAGCTCGGAGAGTACTGCTGGAGGTTCTGCGCGACAATGAGCGAATTATTCACGGTGTATGGCGTGGCAAGCGTGGTACCGTCGTTGGCTGCGCCGATGGCAACATTGCTGTGGTCGTCGAAGGCGTTGTTGATGCTGAGCTTGATCTTCGAGTTGTCGAAGATCGAGTTCTTGCGGATGGTGTAGTTGAGGAAGATGTTGTTCATCCAGAACGGATCCTCGGCAACCGTCTGGTGATAGTTGCCGATGTCAGCCCAGCGGGAGCCGACGCGCTTGCCGAAGGCGCCGAGATCGAAGCCGTGCTTCTGGAAGGTGAGCCCCATCGACTCGGTGTCGTGCGGAGCCGAGGCAACCCATGCCACGGGTGTGGCAGCGATTGCAGGAGTGTTTGCGGTTGCAGCCTGAGCACTGCCAGCTTCATACTTGGCGATGCCAAACGTTCCGTTGGCGTTGACGCTCAGGCCCGGCATCAGGACATAGTTGCCCTCGGCCTCAAAACCGTTGGTATTGGAATCCGGGTTGGCGTAGTAGTACGTGAAGCCGATATTCGGGCCAGAGGACGGAGTGTAGGTGGAATACGTATTGGTGAAGTGAATGTGATAAGCGTCCGCATCGAAAGCGAAGCGGTTCAGCTTGATCACCGTGCCGCCCTGGTAGGTGCTTGCGATTGTGGGCGGAGGGGTAACGGCAACCTCGGCGCCGGTTGTATCGAAGACGCTGCTGAACGGAGCGATGGTGCCGCGGCCGTACTGACCGTAGGCAGACCAGTTGTTGTTGATGCGGTAGTTGGCTTCAAACGATGGAAGGACGGAGTTGTAGTCCTGGGAATGCTGGACCGTGTTGGTGCAGCTTGCCGGTGTGGATCCGGTGGGGCAACCGAGGGCGCCGACCGTCTTGCCGTCCGCATACTGGGTGAGGCTCATGAGAAAGTAAGCGTCCTTGACGCCCGCGGTGATGGTCCAGCGGGGGATGGAAACCAATTGGAACTCGGCATAAGGCTGGACGGCGTAGGTGTAGAAGTGCTCGTGGAACTTGATGTTCGAGATATAGGGTGAATCGACCCAGGTGATCGGGTCAGTGTAGATCTGGTAGCGGAGGGTGTTGGTGTACTCGTACCAGTCGCCAACGCGGAAGACGCCCCACCTGGTTGCATAGCTGAGTGCCGCGATCTCGCCGCCGCGGGCGTACGCGTTGAGCTTGTCGATGCCGGTCGGCTTTTTCGAGTAAAAGGGCGAAGAGGTGGGTTGGTCATCGCCGCCAACAACCTCATTGACCACCTTGGTCAGCACCGAGTCGGTGACAAGATCCTGGTCGGTGTTGTTCTGATAGTGCTGGTGGTTGGAGTAGCCGTAGGTGTAGGACTTGGTATCCAGCTTCCAGCCCTTGCCAAAGTCGTGGTTGAAGGTAATGACGTCGAAGAAGGTGGGGACGTGGTAGACCGAGAAGCGCCAGAACTGCGGATCGTAGTAGTACTTTGAAGTCGACGCGTAAGTGGTGTTGAATTGTGTGGAATCGTAGAGGTAGTTGTCGCCGTGGTGGAGATATTGGCGGCGGGTCGGATCGTTGTTGGTGAAGGCGTCGACGATAATGTTGGTGCCAATCACGGTAAGGTTGGTGCGGTCGCTGAACTTGTAGTTGAACTTGGCGGTTGCGGCAACGTCCTGCTTGGGGGAGTTGGTCTCGTAACCGTCGGAGCTCTGGTAGTGGCCTTCGAGCCAGAAGTTGGCCTTGGGGTTCTTGCCGCCAAAGAGGCCGGAATTGAACTCGCCGAGAACCTGATACGTATTCCACGAACCGTAGGACACGGCGCCGCGAATCCAGCGCTCGGGTCCGAGCTCGGGGGAGAAAAAGTGGATCGAACCGCCGAAGTTCGAGGGGCCGATATCGGAAGCGGTGCCGGGACTGCGGTCAAAATCGACATAGCCGATGGCCGGCGAGGGAACATAGGCCCAGGAGTGGTGGCTGGGGTCGTTCGAGTCGTTGAAGGGAACGCCGTCCCAGGTCATGGTGTAATCGTCGTCGACGAAGCCGCGGAAGAAGATCTTGGCCTGTCCGTTGCCGATACCGTTGGTGGTGTAGCTTACGGTGCCCGGAGCAGCCTGGATGATGTCAGCGAAGTCGGTTACCGGTGACGTGAACTCGCGAACGTATTGGCTGGTGATCTCGGTACGGGCCGAGCCCGCATCGAGCAGCGCCTTGACGGGCGCCAACTGAACGGCGATCGAGGAGTTGTCCTCGGCCTCGACGACGACCTGCTCGGAAACCGACGCAACTGCCAGACTCGCAGACACTGTCTGAGAGCCGCTCTGGCCGACGGTGATCTGGCGTTCTTCCGTGGCGAAGCCGGTGTCGCTGATCTCCACCGTGTAGCGGCCGGCGGGAACATCGGATACAACGTAGTGACCCTGGCTGTCGGTTTCGGTGCGGCGCACGTCAGTGCCAGTTGCGGTGCGGATGGTTACGGATGCGCCCTTCAGGGCCTTTCCATGCTGGTCAACGATTGTGCCTTCGAGTTTGGATGCTGAAGACTGCGCCTGCAACGCAGCGCCGCAGAGCAGCACCAGTACCGACAAGGCCAAAGCAAACAGACGACGGCGTCCGCTCAAGAAACTGTGTATCAAGATGAACCTCCAAATTGTTTTTATTACGAAGGGAATTGCGTGCCCGCTTGAGCACACGCTCTATTTTTGCCACGCTTCGTCCGAGGCTATCAATCCAATGTGAATAGAAGATTGCCCAAGTATTTCAATTTGGTTTCACGGGAATTAAGTTGGCGATATGCGGGACGAAGGATTTCGCGAGCACGGCCAGATGGAGGATCGGCCGGGGCGGGCGGAGGCGAGAGACGCGGTTCAGCCTTTGGGGGTTTTGCGGGCGGCGAGGAGTTCGATGGCTTTTTCGATGCGCTTGAGGCGGGTTTCAGGCTTTTTGGCGCTCTCGATCCACTCGACGTATTCCTTTTTGTGGGAGTAGGAGAGCGCGGTGAAGAGCTGCGAGGTGGACGGGGATTGGGCGAGGGCGGCTTCGAGGTCGGCGGGGAGGGTGACGGTGCGCGGGGCGTCGTCGAGAGCCAGCTCGACGTGGACGGTGTCGCCGGGGGATGCGGCGGCGCTGGCGAGAATGTCTTTGCCGACGCCGAGAATGTGGACGCCGGCGCGGGGCATGAGGGAGTTGCGGAAGGTGAATCCGTTGATGGTGGCGCGGACCGGGACCTGGCCCTTGCGGCCGAAGATTTCAGGGACGCTGAAGGGGATTTGGAGGTAGGTCCATGCGCCGCCGGGACCGCGACCGACGAGTTGGGCTTTGAACTTGAGGGGATTCGATTGGGTTTTGGGCACAGGAGCATTCTCCGAGGCTGGAACCGGAATCTTTATTGGATTGTGCCTTGGGGCGGCGGTGAAAGGCAACGGGAATTTTGCTGTGGTCGTGTGCGGACGGCGGGCGGAGTAATCTGACTGGATATGGCGGGGATGGCAGGTTGGTACGCTGGTGAACTGCGGCGGGAATTGGGGGAGCGCAATCGCGTTTGGGCGAGGGGTCGCGCGCATGTGGAGAGCTACGGGACGCCGCCGGTGATGGTGTACGAGCCGAGCGATGGACGGCATGGGAACTTCTTCGATTCGGCGTACGTGGCGATTCTGGAGCGGCCGGAGTGGATGCGGCGGTTCGACAAGATTCATGCGCAGGGAAGGGCGCTGCCTAAGGCGGAATCGGGACGGCGGTGGAGGGAATTGGACTCGTCGATGAGTTCCGATGCGCTGCTGATGAATTTTTTCTGTACGCACGGTGTTGCCGATGCTGCAGAGGTGAAGGGCGCGCTGGGGATTGAGGGAGATGCGCCGCCGGTGTTTGGGTGGCGGGCGCGGGTGCCACTGGCCAACGGGCGATTCGACCGGACGGAGGTGGATATGCGGTGGGGCGGGCTGCTGGTGGAGGCAAAACTGACGGAGAGCGATTTTCAGACGCGGAAGGCGCGGATCGTGGAGGGGTATCGGGACTTCGACGCGGTGTTTGAACGGGAACTGCTGCCGCGGGTTGAGTTGAGGACGGCGCGGCGGCGGGCGGCGGTGGAGTTTGCCGAGGAGTTTACGCAGGAGTGGGAGGAGGCTGGCGCTCGGCCGGAGTTTGAGGCAAATGAGATTGCACGGGAGTTTCAGGCGGGGATTGTGGCGCGGGCGCGGGAGGCTGAGCCGGCGGAGGCTGGGTATGCGGGGTATCAACTGATTCGGAATGTGCTGGCGGCGTATGCGGAGGGGTGCAGCTTTTGTGTGGTGCATGACGAGCGGCGGCCGGATCTGCGGGAGGCGTGGTTTCAGGTGATGGCGGCGGTGAGGTCGGCGGAGATGCGGACAAGGTGCAAGGTGATGACCTGGCAGGAGCTGGCGGCGCTGGCGCCGGAGGGATTCAGGGAGTTTCTGGAGTTGAAGTACGGCATCCATCCCGTGCTCAACGCGCCGGGGACGTGACAGTTTGTACCCACGGCTACCCCCCACTCCCCCCCAGGATGTTTGGGGCAAATTGCCTGTTTTCAACGCACTGGAGGGAGGGTTCTACCGCAAGTACTTTTGTTTTGAGGAACCTGGAACCCAAATTCCTGAAAACGGAGAACTTAGGCGGGCTCGTGGGTGACACCAGGGCCGGACGCGACGCCGCGAGTCTGCGCAGAGAACACACCTATAAAGACAGGTTAGCGGATTGGGAGAAATAATCGGCAAACGGTCTTCGACGGAATACGTTGAAGATAAAGGAGATACATTGACACTTGGAGAAACAGGGATTGACATTCGGTGGGGTGCACCAGCCACCTGCGGTGGGGCAGACGGTGGCAGGATGCTTGCGCGGGACGCGTGCGGACCTTGCCCGAAGACCCGGTCATCGCGATGATGCGATGAACGGGGCACAGCTCCCGATGCCGGGATGAGTGGGCCACCTGCC
>PLPU01000202.1:1313-3705 GCA_003159975.1 Acidobacteriaceae bacterium | reverse complement strand
GGGACCAGCAGGCGACAAGCCCACGCTGACAGAAAAGGACGAGCACCCGAATACTGAAGCGGCTTCCACTTCCACGCAGACTGCCCCCGTAGGGATTCCTCCCCTGCGCATTCCGATTCCTCCGGCCGGCAAGGTGGACTCCGCCAAGGCCGAGCCACTTTCAGATGCGGAGACGCCGAAGACTCCTGGGATCTATCGTCGCATCAACGGAGCGGGATGGGGAGAAGTGACCGCGGAAACCGTGGCCTGGAAACATAATGGAGACCATCCTACCCAAGACGTCGAAGGGCGTGTGCCAAGAGCAATCAGCGCAACGACAACCCTCTCCGCCAAAAGCGACTTTCTCATTGTGACGCCAGAGAACATNNGGAGAGGCTTTCGGTGGAGACCGCAACTCCGAGGTCGTCACCTACAACCCACAAAGGCTTGGCTCATCAGTTTGGCTTGTCTCGCTCCACGATTTGCCACAGGGCGACTACGGCTTCCTGCCTCCAGTAGTCGGCGCGTTGCATAGCACCACCGGCTTTTCCAAAGCAATCTACACGTTCCACGTCTTCTAATCGTCGCGGTTCCACGCGATGCGAAATCGGGAGCAACGGCCAGGTCTCACATGGAAGTCGCGACATACGCAAATCGGATTGCTACTCAAGTCCTCGGCCGCCCTCAGTTGCCGGGGGTCGGGCCGGGGCATCTGGGTGATGACAGATGTCTCGGCCCTGTCCTGCTATCCACGGAGTCGGAAGTTGGAAATTGAACTCCAAGAGAATTCGTCGATTGCAACAAGCTGCAATTCGAGCGCGGTCCGCAGGGCTCTCTCGCGGTTTCGCCGCTTGGCAGTGCCGTGTCTTGTCGCCGGCGCCTTCGCCTCAGTGCTCATCTTCCTGCTCCGCCAACCAGCCATTTCGTCAGGCGACGGGCCGGTTCACCTCTATTACTCGGCAGTCATTCGGGCGCTCCTGATTGGCGACCCGTGGTATGGCCACTGGTACGNNGTACTATCTCCTGCTGGCCCTGATGCAAGAGATAGCTTCCCCTGCCGCCGCGGAGAAAACTCTCGTTACGCTCACGGTCCTTGTGTGTTGGACCGGACTCCTTCGAGCCATCCGCGCGTTTCGCCCCGAGACAACCGCGATGTATGCGTGGATTCTTCCGTTGATTCTCACGTGGTCTTTGGCGGGCGGCTTTTACAACTTCTGTCTGGCATCCGGCTTCCTCTTTCATGCAATCGCCTCGTGGGTTTCGCTCCGGCGATCCGGCGCCTGGCCTGCGCTGGTCACTCTCAGTGCATGTCTTGTACTGCTGGTTCTCTCTCACCCAGTTCCGCTGCTGCTCCTTGCCGGGTACCTGGTCCTCGAAACGCTCTTCAGTCGGTGGATGCCGGCACCGGCCAACCGGCACCTCCAGTTCATAGCGCGCTTTGCCGTTCTGGCTGCCCTCGTGACGCCGGCTCTGGTCTATGATCGCTCACGCCTGGGAAGCGAAATCTCGCTTGCGTTCCATAAAATGACTGCACTCTTCGTGTACACCGGGCAGTGCGTGGACTTCTTTACCTTTGCGGGCATCCACGTTCCCTACAGGGTTGCGCTGCTTGGGTTCCCTCTCTTCGCTCTGGCTCATGTGCTCTCGGGAATCTTCGCTCGCCTGAGGAGTCGTGCAGTTGACGAAGGTGACGTTTTGGCTCTAACCGCGATGGTCTTGCTCTTCACCTGCAGTTTTCTGCCAACTCAAATCAATGGTGCCCTGAATGCTGAGCGGCGGCTGGCCGCCCTCGCGTGGCCAGTGCTCTTGATCGCCCTGGCGTCCCGGTCCTTACAGGACAAGATGGGACGGCGCATCTTCACAGCTACCGGCTGCGCCATGACGCTGGCGGCTGCCGTCGCATTGCCAGGAAGCCTGACGCCGGACGCGCAACTGATGGCGGACCTCGACCGCGCACCGTTGCCGGTGTTCCGAGTTGGAATCTTTCTCGAGTCAAATGCAGGACTCAATTCCACCCCGGCCACCGGATACGGGCTTGCCTACTGGGCGGGCGTGCACAGCTTCGCTGCGCGACACGACATTCTGTTGAACAGCCCCTGGCTGAACGAGACGCACATCCCGCTGCGGGAACAAACCGGCAGCGCGTTTCTTGAGGACATTATTGACCGCAAGACGATCAATACCCCTGTCAGGTTCTACGATGCCCTTACTTCTTCGGACTCGCTGCGCACGGAGATCAGCCGCAGGATCGACTTTGCGGTCTTCGTGGATCCGGGCAACTCCCCAGCTGAGGGCTTGCGCGCGGCACTTGATCCACATTTTTCTTGGTCGTGCTCCTCTCGAGAAGGGTACGCAGTTTGCACGAAGAACCAGCTTTGAGCAGGTAAAAAGGGACCCGATGAACCAGGTCGAA
>PLPU01000202.1:0-1308 GCA_003159975.1 Acidobacteriaceae bacterium | reverse complement strand
GACCCGTGCATCTGCACTCCATTTGGTACACCGCTCAGCCAACCGACCGGCGAGCGTGCGAGTGGTTGCATCCTGGGACCAGAGTCTCCCGAATGACCTGCGGCAACTGGTGATTCAGGCAGACAAGCGCAGTCACGTTTGTCTCACGTCTGATGCGATTCGTTCGCTCGTGCTGCGAATTGCCATAGCGGAGGCTGCGACTGCAGAAGAGTTGGACCCGGTGAGCTGTACACGCGGTCCATTCCTGTTCTTTTCCAGAGAACAGATGGGCTTCATTGTGGATGGGCTGATTGCGCTTCGCGGGAATCTGCTTGAACGGATACCTGCATCCAAACGATCGACAATACACGTCTCAGTTGAGCAGGTCACTTCATTGCTTTCGACGATAGCAAGGTTCTTTGGCGGTTGCAAAGACACCGGCTAGAACACATTCGCTCTATGCGTTCACACAAGAGGAACGATCGGACGCTTTGACGATGGCAACAAATCTACCCTCACGGCTCTTAGAGGAATGCCGTTGAGGCAGATCCACTGGATCCGCCTCAATGCGCATTAGACGCTGGCTGGCATAGGATGTTTGGAATTGGTAGAAGCCGCGGGACGTTTCTTGGCTCGGCCGGCGCGGCGAAGTTGAGCTTCCGGCCTGACGCGCGGGCCTTCACCGGCATAGCACATTGCTTCGGCAATCCAGTTCAGACCGAACCTTGTTTCGATTGTGCAGACCGCCTCCTGCAGGTCGCGTTCGGTGAGCAGCCAAGGGCGGCTGTTGCTCAGTTTGCGCACAACGAGCGCCGCGAATTCCCTTGCAAGACGGCGGGCCCGATGCTCGTCTCCCAGAAAATCGCGGAGCAGCACCATCGCCAACTGACGGTCCCTTGTAAAAACCCGGGAAGGCCGTATCGTGATCATCACGCCCTCGGACGGGTCGACACTCGGTCGATGCCGTCGCACTTCCTGGTTGGGCATACCGGCATAAATGACGGGATCGGATTCGACCGGCTCCGGTTCCCTGTTGCGGTCCGCGAGCAGAGTATCGAGCAGATCGGAGGGTATGGCAGCATACTTGGCCGCTTCTACAAGAATGATTTCGGGGATGCTCACTACGCCGTCGGAACCGAGGCTGCCCATGCCATTGCCAAGCCAGCGCTTCAGATGAACCTCGCCACGGTCGTCCGGGACACGCACCTGCAAAAAGTAGCTATCCAGCAGCGCGTCGTACCCGACGTCCACTCTGGAACCTTCATTGATCGAATTGAGAGAATAACGACTCATCTTTCACCCGGGCCACTCCTTCAGTCCCCGATCGAT
>PLPU01000088.1:0-2538 GCA_003159975.1 Acidobacteriaceae bacterium | reverse complement strand
GCGCCCGCCGCACTCTTCGCCGCTCTCGTCAGCGGCATCATGCGCTCCGCCGCCGTCCAGCAACTTGAGCCGGCCCAAATGCTCGTGGCGCTCAACGACGCCCTCCAGGAGCGCAAGCTCGAATCGCAATACGTCACCCTGCTCTTCGCCCTCTGGAACGACGAAAACCAGACCCTCCAGGTAGCCAACTCCGGCGCCATCCAGCCCATCTTCTGCCGCGCCGGCCTGTCCGTCACCGTCCGCGCCGAGGGCTTCCCGCTCGGCATGTTTCCCAACGTCACCTATGAAGAGCTAAGCGTCGCCACCCAGCCCGGCGACGCCATCGTTTTCGTCTCCGACGGCATCCTCGACGCCGAAAACGCCCATGGCGAAATGTACGGTGAAGACCGCTTGTCCGGCCTGCTCTGCGCCCACCGCGACTTCGCCGCTCAGGACATCGCCGACGCCATCCTCGCCGACGTTGCAAGATTCCAGGGCGAGCAGGACCGCTTCGACGACGAAACCATCATCGTCCTCCGCGTCCGCTAAAGCGTTTTCAACCCAAGTCCCGGCAACAAGGCGGGTGCCCCATCCTTGCGCTTTTCTCTAGCGCAAGGGTGGGATCGTACAAACCCCGAGCTCCGCGTCGCCTCGGCGGGTACTCCCCTTGCTCCCCTTTTCTGCCGCAAGGTTGGCAAGCAGAAAAGCCTGTGCGAGCGAATAGCGAGCGTTTGGCCCACCGCAGGTGGACGGAGGGAACAGGGGGAGGGGCACCCACAACGTGGGTCGAGGCCCCTGAATCCCGGCTGGCATTGATCTGGCTTTAGCCGCGGGCCCTTCGCAAAGAGCCCAAAAATAATCCGAAAAACTCCCCGCAGTTTTGCCGATTAATTGCGTTCATTGGCGCACAATCATTTCATAGCACCAATTGAAACCCAGGGCCGCCGGGCAACGCCCGTAACCCCTTTGCTGTCTATTATCTGCAAAGAACTCCATTGCAATCAACCGCTTACAGCGCAGCCCATGCCCTATCCCATTGAAAAACAAGGTACTTCCTTGCAGAGACGGGGGGGGAGGGGGAGTATCACCATGGTTAACCTATACGGCCACATCGTGCCCAACGGAGCCAGGTGCCGGGTGCCACAGAGCCGAGGTCCCCATGGATGGGTCCTTGTCCGTGGGGTGGAGAGCCTGACCTGAGCTTGCCGAAGGGTCCCTCGCACTTGGGACCTGAGAGACCATGAACCCCGTGCGAGCCTCCCGCGAGCGTCTGCCCCACCGCAGGTGGCCGCAGGTGCCTCAACCAAACTCCTGCGACCGTGCCCAGGCCACCGCCCACGGCCAACGCAGATGTTTGCACACCAAAATCTCCGGATGATCGACTGACTCCTCATTCTGGACACCGTATGGAATATCCACATTGGCCGCAACCCTGCACGTTTCAAAGTTCTTGAGCTGGTCGTCCAGTTCCCCGCCAACCACAATCACCGTCTCCGGCTCATAAGGCCCATAACCCCGCATGTGGAAGGTGTTCGTGCTGCTGATCGGCGTAGGCAGGTCGTACTGCGGCCCATACAACGCCAGCGCCCCAGCCTCGCCATAGTTGTTGGCCAGTACCGCGAGCCGGCTCCGCTCCTCCGGTGAAAGCGTGTCGCGCACCGCGGCCACCTGCGCCACAAACTCCGGCCACCCAACCTCATCGGCCAGGTCGGAACTGTGCTTCATCTGCCAGTTCCATCCCGGCGACCCAGGCTGCCAGATCGGCAGAAAGGCCCACACCACCGCCGCCGTGTCCACCAGCATTGCCGTAATCACAATGCCCCGCACCGTGACGCGAAGAATGGTTGCCCATCCAGCAAGCCCGCGCTCCAGTGCCACCGCCCCCGCCGCATACAGCACCGGATACGCCGGCAGCAGGTAGTAGCCGCGCCCCCGCGCAATCGCAAACAACACAAACGGCCCAATGTAAAAGATGCTGAGGAGCCGAAACCGCGCACTGCGTAGCAAGGAAATCAATCCCGCGATCGCAAGCGGAAGCGCGAACAGAGTGAACTTGATCTGGTCTCTGTAATAGCCATCCGCGCGCCCGTGCCGAACATCGCGCGCATGAATGAAGTGCTCCATCTGCAGCGTGATGAAATGGTGGCTTGCCAGCCAGATCAGATTCGGCGCAGCGATGATCGTCGCGGTCAAAGCACCATACCAGAACCACCGCGTACGCAAATGCCGCCGCTGCGACGGCAGAATCAGCAGCCCCGCAACCAGGCTCGCCACCGGAAACGCGATCGAGTACTTCGAAAGCACCCCAATGCCGATACCCACTCCGACGCCAATCCAGTTCCGCTCATCCCCCGTCCGCAGCAGCCGAGCCATAAACAGCAGAATCAGCGACCACGCCAGCAGGTCAAATGTGTTGTATTGCAACACCGAACTGAAGGCCAGCGCAATCGGAAACGCCGCAAACAGCGCAATGATCTGCGCCGGCCTCCGTCCGCCCAGTTCCCGCGCAATCAGCCCCACAATCACCAGCGAAACGGCGTTGAAAATCGCCGCCGGAAG
>PLPU01000458.1:0-10586 GCA_003159975.1 Acidobacteriaceae bacterium | reverse complement strand
GGAACTCGGTACTCTCAAGTGAACCAGAGGATTGCCTCTAAATGGATGAAACCTTTATGTCCCGTCGTGCCGCTCTGGCAATGATTGCCGGAGCGATGCCCGCCACGCTCTTTTTGCACGGATGTTCGTCCTCGTCCGGCTCCGGAGTTTCCAACCCACCACCAACTCCCACTCCAACTCAGGCGCGTCCGGCCTATCATTTGACGCCCGCTTCCGGATGGATTAACGATCCGGTCCGTCCACTGTGGATGGGCGGTATCTGGAATCTCTGGGTTCTGTGGAATACGGACTTTCCCACGGGCAACGGCACAGCATGGCGGCGGTACACATCTTCAGACCTAGTGAATTGGACGGACCAGGGAGTCTCGATTCCCAAGTACACCACCGCTTATGGCGACGTCTGGGGTGGATCGTCAGTGGTGGACACGAACAATACTGCAGGTTACGGTGCCGGCGCAGTCATCGCGCTTATGACCATGCCATGCAACAATCTGGGCGGGCAGGGGACAGGTCTGTGGTACTCGAACAATGGTGGCGTCTCCTTCCAGTTCGGTTCCATCGTGCAGACCAATCCACTTGCAGGCAATACTTCCATTTCTGATCTGGTATTCCGTGATCCAAGCGTTTTTTGGTACGCACCCGCCAATTGTTGGGTCATGAACCTGGCAGAGGTCGGCAAGCTCAGCATCTACACATCCACAGATTTGAAAACCTGGACTTACCAGAGCGCCATGGTCCGTAGCGATCTTGGCACGATGGAGTGTCCGCACATGTTCCCGTTACACCTTTACAATGCCGATGGCACAACCGGCCAGGACAAATGGGTGCTGCTGTGCGGCGCCAATGGAACGGCTGCGAGGTTTACCACGGGCACACAGTACTGGGTTGGAAACTTCGATGGCACCACCTTTACCCCCGACGACTGGACTGGGAATTGGCTCGATGCAGGGCCGGACTTCTACGCCTCTACCGTCTTTGCCGATGCCAATGCCGCTGATCCATTGGCCTATGCATACGCCATCGCATGGGAAAACAACTGGGATTACGNNAAGGCAATGCCGACCACCGGCTATTACGGCCAGTTGAGCATCATGCGCCAGCTGATTCTGCAGTTCGTTAACGGTGCGTCTTTCCTGGTGAACAAGTCAATTGCGGCGCAGGACAGCATATTCAAATCCAAAGTTCAGGGATCAAACCAGACCATCTCTGACGCAACGCCGTATTCGTGGCCTGGATGGACAGCCAATCCGAGTTGCAGGATCGACTTCACGCTCTCTTCCGTTAATGGCTCCTGGCCAAGCGAGATTGATCTCACACTGCGCTCCGGAGACGGGGATCTGACCAAGCTCGTTTTCCAGCCCTCGCAGTCAATCGTGGCGTTAAACCGCAGTCAGTGCGGAAAAGCTCCCATATCAGATGCAGCATGGAATACGGTGCGCCAGGCCGTCTGTGACTTCAGCGCGCCCGTTTCTGTAAGTGTGTTTGTGGACTCAGGCTCGGTGGAAGTGTTTCTAAACGGCGGTGAGCAGGCTATTTCAGCGCTCATTACGACCCCATCGGATGCGACCGTTGTTGCTCTTGCGGCATCCGGCGGAAGTGCGGCGATTTCAAACCTGCAAATTGCTTCTCTCATTTAAGCGTAGTGCAGACCCAACTGGAGGGATGTCATTTACCGTTTCAACTCCGCTATGCGACTATCGACCGCTCACTACAAGCTCTCGCCTGCCTATGCAGCGATGGGTCGGCAAGAGGATGCAAAACGCGAGATGAATCTCTTTCTGAAAATTCGTGCCGCCAAGTCGTCCTTGGCCGCAATGGGCAAACGGTAACAAGAGTAGCCGACTGGCGCACCAACGATGCCAACCCCGTCGATCTTCCGAAAAATGTTGAATTGGAGACCATGTGAACCGACGACAGTTCGTTTTTGCCTCGGCATCTTCCGCTCTATTGACAGGAAAGACGTTCGCCATTGATTCAGTTGCGGTAGATCCGGCTTTTGAGAATCCATCAGCCCGGCTNNAGGCCGGTTTTGTGGGCGATCCGTGTGCGCCTCGGTTCTTCGGTGGAAAGTTTCATGTGTTTTTTCACGGCAGCTTTGGAGGGCGGGGTTGGCAGCATGCCGTCAGTTCGGACCTCGTTCACTGGGACCACATGCCGATTGCACTAATCCCCACGGAGAACGGCTATGACTCTTACGGAACTTTTACGGGTGGCGTCATGCCGGGCGGCGAAGGTGCGAGCATTGTCTACACGGGCGTCACTAAGGTCTCGCGTGATCAGGAAACGATCCGCGCCGAGGGCTTGAGAGAGACCCAGTGCATTGCGACATCGACGGACCCAGATCTTCGCGAATTCAAAAAGCTACCTGCACCGGTAATAATTGGACCTCCGCCTGGAATGCAGGTGACTGGCTTCCGGGATCCGTTCGGATGGAAGTCCGGAAATACCTGGTACATGGGCGTGGGATCAGGTTTTCCTCAGGTCGGGGGCGCCGTCCTCCTTTACAGATCGAAGGATATGCTTAATTGGGAATACGTCCATCCGCTCGCGCAGGGCGTCTGGAATGGACAGTCGTTCTCAAACCCCGTTCCCAGTGGCGAAATGTGGGAGTGTCCCGATTTCTTCCCGCTCGGAGATAGACATGTTTTGATCTACTCCACCGAGCATGCCACTTTCTGGGAAGTGGGAACCTTCGACGAGTTGGAACTGCGGTTTCACTCGGAATCCAAGGGCATTCTCGATCACGGCGCCTACTACGCTCCCAGGAGCATGGTCGACGGAAGTGGGCGTCGGATACTGTGGGGCTGGATACAAGAGACCCGACCCCGCGTCGAAGCTACGCAGGCAGGTTGGTCCGGCTGCATCTCGCTGCCGCGCGTGCTGACCATAAGTGATGATCACAAATTGCAGATAGAGGTCGCACCGGAATTGGAACTGCTCCGCCAGAGCGAGGTCTCGACGGACATTCCATTGTCCATGGGCTCCGCTGCAGCGATCATTCTAGGGAAGATTCGCGGACGGTCGGGTAAATTCGTATGTAAATTTCGCACTTCTGCTGATCCTTGCAATCTGGAGCTTCAGGCTCAGGGACCATCTGGAACCCAATCTCTGCTCAAAGTCACATTTTCATATGCGAATGGAAAAGCAATGGCGGCAATCGGCGATCGCCTGCTGCCGCTCTGCCCTGCCTCCGATCATGTTTCGATAGTTCATATCTGGCTAGATGGCTCGGTCGTCGAAACATTTCTTGACAATCGGCAGGCTATGACCACTCGATGTTACGAACCGGCGGACCAGGCTGGAGAGGTGCAAGTTACCTGGAGCGGTTCTCCCGGTCAACTCAAGGACTATTCCGTCTTCCAGTTGCGGCCGATATCCTCCGATCGTCTGACTACATGAGGGAGCAAAGCGGAAACCATCGTTTGCGTCCCAACCCTTCGCGTGCGGTCTGAATTCACAGTACGCATTTTCGAGTGCACAATCAAAGGCTCACTTAAGAAATGGTAAAGAATGCGACCGAATTCCAAATTGATGAAAGCGACGTTGACAGGCGCCTTGGGCGGTTTGCTGTTCGGGTTCGATACTGTCGTCATCTCCGGCGCCCTTGATGCGCTTGTCCGGCTGTATCACCTGAGCAATTATGGCAAAGGATGGACGGTGGCCATCGCGCTTATCGGAACGGTCGTCGGCTCGTTCAGCGCCGGCGTCGTTGGCCAGAAACTCGGCGGCCGCGAAACTCTGCTGATTACCGCCATCCTTTACGTGATTTCCGCGTTGGGTAGCGCGCTCGCGTGGAGCTGGCCTTCGCTTATGGTGTTTCGCTTCATCGGCGGCTTGGGCATCGGCGCTTCGTCGGTGCTGGGCCCGGTATACATTGCCGAACTCGCCCCTGCCAAGTGGCGTGGAAGGCTCGTGGGCGCGTTTCAATTCAACGTAGTCCTCGGGATACTGGTAGCCTACACCTCGAACTACCTCATTCGGCTTCTACATCTGGGCGCGGCGGAGTGGCGTTGGCAGGTTGGCATTGCGGCAGTTCCGGCGATTGGGTTTCTGGTCCTGTTGTTCAGCATTCCACGGAGCCCCCGCTGGTCCGCCTCCAAGAACAGGATCGATGAGGCTCTCGAAGTGCTGCGGCAAATGGGCGAACCAAATCCAGAAGGTGAACTGGCAGAGATCCGGGCCGCGCTTGATCAAGAGCACACCACCGCCCACGAGCCGGTCTTCCGCTGGAAGTACCGGTATCCGCTGTTCCTCGCCATCACGATCGGGGCGTTCAATCAACTAGCAGGCATTAACGCGATCCTCTACTATCTGAACAACATCTTCGCGGCGGCCGGATTCAGCCAGATCTCCGGCGATCAGCAGGCTATTGCAATAGGCTTCACGAACCTCATTTTTACCATGGTCGGCATGTCGGTGATCGACAAGCTGGGACGCAGGACGCTGCTGCTGATTGGCGCGGCCGGTACCGCCACTTGCTTGGCCGGTGTGGCATGGATCTTCACTTCCAACTCACACCAGTCGGCACTCGTATGGCTGCTCGTCGCGTACATCGCGTTCTTCGCACTGTCGCAGGGTGCGGTCATTTGGGTCTACATTGGAGAAGTCTTTCCCAATCACGTGCGCTCCAAGGGCCAAGGGGTCGGCAACGCCAGCCATTGGATCATGAATACCTGCATCGCGCTGGTCTTTCCCACCGTGGCGGCTACCATGGGCCGCGGTGCACCGTTTGTATTCTTCTCCGCGATGACCGTATTGCAATTCATAGTTGTGCTGTTCACCTATCCGGAAACAAAGGGCCAGACTCTGGAACAACTACAACTTCGACTAGTGAAAGCCTGAGTCGTATGGTTCACAGTCTTAGCTGCTGCACGCGCAGATTCGGCGGCGGGAGACGAATTGGAGGGATTGAGAGTGAAAGGGATATCGTTCCTATTGCTGACGATGACCGCGATTTGCTGGGCACAGGATACAGGGCCCCTGAGCGGATTGGCGACGTTGCATTCCGGCATCACTTCAGAGCGGGCGTCGAGTTGGGACCGGTCCGGAGGGAACGCCGATTTTATCGTGGTGAAATCCGGTGCCACGGTCCCGCTGGCAGAAATCGGTGGCGCGGGAGAAATTCGGCACATGTGGTTCACGATCGCTTCGCCCAGTCCCGACCACCTTCGGGAACTGGTGATTCGGATGTATTGGGACGGCGAAGCGGATCCTAGTGTGGAGGTTCCGATCGGCGATTTTTTCGGAACCGGGTTCGACTATGAGGACATTCCCGGCGGAAATACGGGCCAAGCTTATCATTCCTGGCACTCGCTTCCGCTGACCGTATATGGCAACGCGATGAACTGCTATTTCGCAATGCCATTCGGCAAGGGCGCACGGATCACCATCAGCAACGATGGAGCACAGGACGTGTCCGCATTCTACTATCACATCGATTACCAGAAGTACCCTGATGAGTCGGTAACCGCAAAAGAGGGCCGGTTTCACGCGCAATGGCACCATCAGGTAACGACGCCCATTCCTGCTGGAACTTCGACTCCTGTGAACCTTGACGGTAAGAACAACTACAACTTTATGCACGCGACGGGGACGGGGCAGTTCGTCGGAGTGATTCTAGCTGTCCAAGGATACTCAACAGGATGGTGGGGTGAGGGCGATGACATGTTCTTTATCGATGGCGCAAAAGAACAAGCCTCGATCAACGGCACGGGAATGGAAGACTATTTCGGAAGTGGCTGGATGTTCCGTGAGGAGTACAACTATCCATTCATCGGATACTCTCACCAGGGCAACAAGGACTGGACCGGCACGCACGTCATGTATCGCTTCCATATCGTAGATCCCATTTATTTCAGCCGCTCGATCGTCGCAGGCATTGAGCACGGGCATGCCAACCAGCGCCGGGATGGCTACACCAGCGTCGCCTTTTGGTACCAGAAAGAGCCACACGAGAAGCTTGACCCCTTGCCGCAACTAAAAGACAGGCTTCTCCAACCTTTCTGGCGCATTCAGACGATGGAACGAAACCTCCCTAATTAAGATCTGAGATCAAACGATAGGAGATCGGCAATGAAGCTTGGCGTAAGTGCATTTGCGTGGACAGCGAGGTTCGACCAGTCGCATCTGAGGCTGGTGCCCCTGATAAAAGAAATGGGTTTCAGCGGCTTCGAGATCGCCATGTTTGATCCCGCCGATCTTGCCGCCAACGACATTCGGCGCGCCTTCGAGGCCTCCGATCTCGAGTGCACTGTGTGCGCGATCCTGCCTCCAGGCATCAATCCGATCAGTCCCGATGCCGCGGTCAGGAAGATTTCAGTGCAGCACCTGGTCAGGTGCATTGAGACGGCCTCGGCGCTCGGAGCCAAGCTTCTTGGCGGTCCGCTCTACGCACCGATTGGCTATCTCCCGGAGCACCGGCCGACGAAAGACGAATGGTCGTGGGCTGTAGATGCATTTCAGTCCGTCTGTGACGTTCTCGATTCCTGCAACGTGAGCATCTCAATCGAGCCTGTCAATCGGTCCGAGACATTCTTCGTCAGAACCGCAAGAGAAGCAAGCTCGCTTTGTGATGCGATCGATCATCCTCGATTCGGTGTAACGATCGATACATTCCACGCCAACATCGAAGAGCGGGACATACCGGAAGCCTTGACATCGATAAGCCCGCGGCTTAAGCACGTCCACGCGAGCGAGAACGACCGCGGTCTTCTAGGTAAAGGCCACATCGATTTTCCGGGCATTGTCGCTGCTCTTAAGAAGATTGGATACAACGGTTACTTGATGATCGAGGGATTTGGCTATTCTCCGCAGGAGACAAATGCGCCGGGAGCACTCTGGGCCGATACCTCCGTATCTCCGGAGGAGATCGCCTCGACAGGAGCGCAGTTTCTGAATCAAATTCTCAACGAAGCTGGGTCCTGAACGCGCGCGACCCGGAGCCTGCTTCGGGGCGAATCAACTGTTGTTACGGCGATTGGGGACCACGACGGGAACGACCGCTATGCAATTTCATTCACAGATTCACTTTGAGTCCTGCAGGGCATTTGAGTGGGACATTGTTAATGGAGAATAGGATGCGTACCTTCATCACGAGACGCCGAGCGCTTGGCTGGATCGGTGGCACCAGTTTGTTGCAATCATCGACATTGAATTTGCTCTCAGAAGCCACTGCTGCGGTTGGATCGAGGGTCCCGAGATTTCACGTAAACACTGTAACTGGTCGGATTAACGATCCACAGAGACCACTTTGGATGAATGGCTGTTGGAATCTGTGGATTTTGTGGAACAAAGATTTCCCTGACGGGCGTGGCACAGTTTGGTTGCACTTTACCTCTGAAGACCTGGTGCACTGGGCCGAGCGAGGCACCTCAATCCCCAAGAACACGACTCCTTATGGTGACGTGTGGACAGGCTCCTCGTTAGTTGATAAGGCAAATACTGCAGGATTTGGCCGAGACACCGTAGTTGCACTTATGACGATGCCGTGTAGGCCAATGGGAGGACAGGGAACAGGGCGTTGGTACTCACATGATGGTGGTGCGTCCTTTCAGTTCGACTCAGTAGTTATGACGAATCCGCGAGCTAAGGATTCGAATCTTAGGGACAAGGTTTTTCGCGACCCCAATGTTCGCTGGCACGAGCCTACTCAAAGCTGGGTGATGTGCCTAGCGGAACCAGGCCAAATAGGCTTTTACCGGTCTTCCGACTTGAAGTCGTGGAAGCCAAGCGGTAGCCTGCAAAACGCTGAACTCGGCACGCTCGAATGCCCGAATCTGTTTCCTTTGCATTTACACGGCCCAGACGGAAAGATAGCTAGCGAAAAGTGGGTTCTTCTGTGCGGGGCAAACGGAACGTCCAGCGGGTTTACCACAGGAACTCATTACTGGGTGGGCGGCTTCGATGGCCATAACTTTGAGCCAGACGAGCGGGCTGGCAGCTGGTTGGACGGAGGGCCGGACTTTTACGCCGCGACAGCATTCAGCGGGGACTCAGCAGACCCTTTGGAGCACACCTTTGCAATTGCTTGGATGAACAACTGGAACTATGCAGACGCGGTTCAGCAAAAGGGCTACATCGGGCAACTGAGCTTAGTGAGGGAACTTCGTCTCCAACTCGTAGACGGAAAACCGATCCTGCAGAACCGCCCCGTCGATGCAGTGCGATTGCTATTTGGCGCCACTGTTCTCGGTAAGCAGCAGATCGTCGCTGATGGACACGATTACGCGTGGCCAAACGGTGCAGCGCAAACTTGCTGCCGGATAGATCTGACAATGTCACCCGTAAGTGGATCTTGGCCCAAGGCCATTTCCCTGTCTGTTCGTGGAGGAGCCGGCTACTCGACGCAACTCGGATTCAACCCAGGTTCAGGCAATGCAATCCTTGATCGCGAACGATGCGGCCCCATTCCGAAAGAAGGAGATGCTTGGAACTCTCGTCGCTCCGTTCCATGTGATTTCACTAAGCCGGTTTCCATTAGCATTTTTCTTGACGCAGTATCTATCGAAGTATTCCTGAACAATGGCGAGTCATCGATGTCTGCGCTGTTGACAGCTCCACTGGATGCGAATGCATTGAAGCTTAGCGCCACTGGCGGTCAAGTGAGTATTTCCAAAGTGAAGGTCAGCACCTAGCCGCGCGCCAAACGGCGTCGTGACGGAATGAATGGTTGAGGGCCAAGCCACCGTGAAATGGGCAAGTTGGCCAGACGTCAGTAAGTCAGGGAAGTGGGTGCAATGAGGGCTGTCTGGAGTTCCCTCAGGGCGGCGATAGAAACTATCCTTTCAACCGTTCTCACCGTACAAAATGGGTTACGCATTTCCTATTTGCTGTCACCGCAGGTGACGATTTCCACCTGAGCGAATAGTCCGCTTTGCGGACAGTTGGCTTTCAGGCTTGAACGAGGCAGCTCCAATACGAGGACTCTGCTTACCCTGATGAATTCGTATAATATGCTTCAATCTTCTCGTTCTGGTCACATTATGCTTCAACACCAAGCCCGCAGTTGAGGGTGAGACTGAAAGCAAGGAACTTCAGGTGGGCAGATTATGGTTCAACTGACGAGAAGATCTACGTGATCGCCCTGAACTCTTTTCGTACCATTGCTACAGCAGTAGAGACCTCCGCCCAGTTGCTTCTTTGACTGAGCATAATTCTCACCTGCTTGATTGTCGGGAATGTGCCGTCGCCTTCCGGTGTTCCACCGGGCAACGGAGGACTGTAGCGATACTCTACTGTGCCGTGCTCCACTTCCTCAGAGTTTGGACCGGGAGAAGCGCTCCCGATCTGCTTCATCGCGGCGGTGGGAGCAAGCCCGCTCAATGCATGCGGATCGAGCGGCGCATATTGGATGTCGAGGTCTAGAACGGGGATCCCGCTTTCAGTCACATGAACCTTGGTGAACTCCTGCTTGCCCTGGAAAGGAATGTAGTTTCCGTAGGTGATGTGCAGATCGAGCGGATAGTCTTCGGATGCAAGGAGCCCGCTTGAGGAATCAAAGCACCAGCGATAATGCCGGTCGAAACCATCGGGACGAGGGGCCGCGGTGGCCGAATAGCAGGTGACCGGAGCACCCTGGTCGCTGACCGCGGCAGATTCCGACACCGCGTAGGATGACACACTCTTCTTGCCGGGCAAGTGAATGACGACGAAGCGCAGCACTTGCATGACCCGTATGGGCAAAAGCTCGGCGGACCGTTCATACCAGGAAGGACCGGAATCGTTTCTCATCTCGGTTTGCTGAAAGTCGGGAAAGCGGATGATGCGCTGCCAATGTTGCGCATCCACCCATTGGTTTTCGTAGGTTCCTTTCCCCACGCCACGCAGTGCCAGGCTGGAAACAGCGGTGGCGTGGACGGTGAAGGGCGCGGCTCCGGCGCCAAATGGATTCGTGAGGGCGTGCGCTTTGGCCACGGCGATTGCAAAATCTTGCTGGTCCTTGCCATGGTTGTCGCCGGTTTGGGCATTCAGGCAACCGCAGGCGAGGAGAAAGAAAGAGAGCACAGAGCAGAGTTGCGTCGAGCGTTTCAATTGGACCCCTTTACGCGCAGCAACCGAATGGGCGCGCCACGATTCGGGGTGCGGCTTCGATGACCTGGGATATGTAGCCAGATAACTTTCGGCAATTGTACTATCTCGGTGGAATTTTCAAGGTGAGCCTGCTCACAGATTGCCCTTGTCGGTTGACGGGATGTTTGCGGCGCGACGCTGAAACTCGTGGACCGCGAGGGCGCGGCAGGCGAACAATTCCGGGGGGAAAATGCTCTGGTCGGTTCAAGGCAGAGAAATTGCTGCGCAGTCACGTAGCTCCATCGGAGTGCGAATGACTGGTCTCACGCGATTCCGGCATTCAAGGATGTCACGGTCATGAATGAGTGCAAAATCTCCGAGTCGCTCACCGACAATTCCCGCGCGCAGAACTGTATCCGACAAGCATCGAAAAAATCTCGCAATCGATAGTCCATTTCCCAGATATTTTATGTGGTCATTACAGCCGTATTGCCTCCCACTCAGGGCCGTTTTATGAATCAAGACAACATAACCAACATCACAACATATTTGCGCTTATGTGGTGCACTACATAAGCG
>PLPU01000408.1:3229-8096 GCA_003159975.1 Acidobacteriaceae bacterium | reverse complement strand
TCGATGTTGCGCACGCTGCGGCTGGCAAGCAGCTTGAGGCGGCGCTCCATTTCGCGGACGGCGTTGCGGAGGGCGTTGGCGGCCAGCTTGGGCTCGGTGATGATGGGCGTAAAGAGATGCGGAATGCCTTCGTACATGCCGAGCTCGACACGCTTGGGATCGACGAGGATGAGGCGCACCTGCGACGGCGTGGTGCGGAACAGCAGGCTCATGATCATGGCGTTGATGGCCACGGATTTACCGCTGCCGGTGCTGCCGGCGATGAGCACGTGGGGCATGGAGGCGAGGTCGGCGGTAACGATGCGGCCGTTGATGTCCTTGCCCATGGCGATGGTGAGGCGAGCCTTGGATTTGGCGAAGGTGTCGCTCTCGATCACGTCGCGCAGATGGATGGTTTCGCGCTCGTGGTTGGGCACCTGAATGCCGACGGTGGATTGGCCGGCCATGCGCTCGATGAGGATGGACTCGGCGCGCATGGCGAGGCAGAGGTCGTCGGCGAGGCCGGTGACGCGGGAGTATTTGACGCCGGCTTCGGGCTTGAACTCGTAAGTGGTGACCATGGGGCCAGGATTGATGCGCACCACCTGGCCGCGGACGTCGAACTCGCCGCATTTCTCGACCAGGACTTTGGCTTCTTCACGGAGTTCGTCTTCGCGGACGATTTGCGGGCCTTCGCCGGTGTTGAGGAGGGTGCTGGGAGGAAGCTTGAAGCCGCTGACGTGCCTGGGCGCGACGGCGGCGGTGCGGGTGTCGGCGCGGTAGTGGATGGCGATGGCTTCAGGTGCGGCGGCCGGCGCGGGAGTCGGGTCCCAGGCTTCGGCTACGGGACGTACGGGGACGGGGCGCGGGGTCTCCTGGATTGTGGGAGCGATTGGCGCAGGTGTCGCCCACGACTCGAAATCGAGATCTCTTGAGAGGGCTGGGGTGGGCTTTGCCGCGGGCTGTGCTGATTCCCAGCCTGCGGACGGGTAGCCTGGCGTCCCCGGTCGGATTGGCTCAGCGGGTGCCGCGAAAGGGGCCGCTGTGGCAGCAACCTGGCGCTCCCAGATGCTGGGGCGGGGCTGCGCGGGTGCATCGGCGGGAGCGACGCGCTGGTAGGCGGGGATTTCGTCGATGGGATCGGGCGGGGGTGCGGGCCGGCGGCGGAAGAGCGAGGCGAAAAAGCCGGGACGATGTTCCGCTTCCATGGGTTCAGGGTCATGGGCATGAAGGGCTTCCTGCTCGGCAAGCAGGTCGGCTTTGCGCTCGGCGCGTTCCTCACGCCAGTTGCGCCAGCGGTCGTAGAGGGACTGGCCGTGGATCCAGCGGTCCTGAACGCTCTCGGCGAGGGCCCAGAAGCTGACGGCGGAGGCAAAGTAGAGTCCGGCAGCGGCGAGCACGATGGCGACAATCCACGCGCCCTGGATGTTGAGATAGGTGACGAGCAGGCCGGACATCAGGCGGCCAACGACGCCCTCAATGGGGATGGCATGNNCAGTTCCGGCCCAGCGCAGCCAGGCCGAGCCGCCGGGGCGGGATTGCATCCAGGCCCAGCCGAGGCCGCCGAGCCAGAGGGGCAGGAGAAAGGCGGTGACGCCGAGGGATTGGAGCAGGACATCGCTCAGGTATGCGCCAAAAAGGCCGATCCAGTTGCGGACGGCGTGGGGCAGTCCGGGATCGGTCGCGGTGTTGAGCGAGGGGTCGGCGGCGTGCCAGGTAGCGAGCGCGAGGAGGCCGAGGAGCGAGACCAGCAACAGCACAAGCCCCAGGAATACGTTCAGGGGGCGGCTTCGCGTGGGCGAGAGAACAATGCGAATTGGCTTCATGGCAGGGGCGCTCCCGTTCCGTGACTGCCCGTGGACCTGNNGGCGGGGGGAACCTTGTCAGGTATCAGGGAATAGGGATTAGGGACTAAGGGACTAAGGGACTCAGGGACTCAGGGACAGGCTGGATTAAGAGCGGCTGCGCTATGAGGTGTCGTTGCGGCTGAGGTCGAGGGCGGCCAGGCCTATGCGGGATACCCATGGCTATCGAAAGGGGTCGCCAGCGGCGAAGTTGGAAGGTATATTGGTCGGTAGCCAAATGGGCAAAACCAGATTCGGCACAAGCTGCGCACGCAACTGACCAGGCTTCCTCCGCACTTGCTGGTCCCGCGCAGCAGGAACGAGACCCACGATGAACATTCCCCTTACGCCGCTGCGATGCCTGCGGCACGCGGAAGAGCAGTTTACCCGCAAAGTCGCCGTGGTGTGCGACGATCGGCGATTCACCTACGCGGAGTTTGCGGAGCGGGCCGGGCGGCTGGGCGGCGGATTGCGCGCGCTGGGTGTCGCTGCCGGCGACCGCGTCGCGTTTCTCAGTTCAAACTGCCACCGTTTGCTGGAGGCATATTACGGTGTGCTTGAAGCCAGCGCGGTGCTGCTGCCGTTGAATATCCGGCTGGCTGCGCCGGAGCTTGCTTACATTCTGAACGACTCGAAGGCGACGGTTCTGTTCTTTGAGAAGCAGTTTCTGCCGTTGGTGGAAGGCTTTCGCAAGGCGGTCGGTTCAGTGAAGGCATTCGTTCTGCTCGATGGCGAGCCGCAGGCCGAGTGGATGTGGCCGCAGAACTACGAAGATCTGCTGGCGGGCTCGGATGTTTATCGGCGCGATGTGATGGAGGTTGATGAAGATTCAACGGCAGAGCTGTTTTACACGAGCGGAACGTCGGCAAATCCCAAAGGCGTGATGCTGACGCACCGGAACATTTATCTGCATGCGCTCAATACCGGCCTGGCGCTGCAGCTCTCCGGCGACACGGTGGATCTGCACACCATTCCGCTGTTTCACGCGAATGGCTGGGGTAAAGCGCACTCGGTAACGCTGATGGGCGGCACACATGTGATGATCCATCAGTTCAATCCGGCGGAGGTGTTCCGGCTGATTGAGCGGGAGCGGGTGCAGGCCTGTTGCCTGGTGCCGACCATGGCGACGGCGCTGGTGAATTCTCCTGAGCGGACCCAATACGATTTGAGAAGCCTGCGGAGAATCACGATTGGCGGCGCCGCTTCGTCGCCCACGCTGGTCCGCGAGGTGGAAGAGAAGCTGGAATGCGCTTGCATTTCCGGTTACGGATTGACGGAGACTTCGCCCGTGCTGACCTTTTCATCCATCAAGGACGGACTCGAGTTGACGGGCAGTGAGCGCCACGCGCGCCAGGCGATGGCGGGGTTTGCGATTCCCGGCGCCGAGGTGCGCGTGGTGGATGCGGAGGGGAACGATGTGCCGGCGGATGGAAAGACCGTGGGCCTGGTGGTGGCGCGGGGCGACGGCGTGATGGAGGGCTATTGGGGTCAGCCGGAGGAGACGGAACATGTGTTCCGCGGGGGATGGTTTCATACCGGCGACCTGGCTACGATGGACGAAGAGCGCTATGTGCTGATTGTGGACCGCGAGAAGGACATCATTGTCAGCGGAGGCGAAAACATTTCATCTCTGGAGTTGGAGAGGACGCTCAATTCGCACCCGTGCGTCTATGAGACGGCGGTGATCGCGGTGCCGCATGAGAAGTGGGGCGAGGTGCCCAAGGCGTGCGTTGTGCTTAAGCCGGGGACAATGGTGACGGAGAGCGAATTGCTGGAGCTGTGCAGGTCTTGCCTGGCGCGGTATAAGTGCCCGCATTCGATCGAGTTTTTTGAGGTATTGCCGAAGACGGGGACGGGGAAGATATTGAAGAGGGAGTTAAGGAAGGGCTAGCTCTTAGCTCCTCGGTTCCTGGATTCCCAAGTCTAAATGTGAGACCTGGCGAAGGTGACAAATGCCAAAATCTTCACGGCTCCAGATCGATTCGATCAAGCATGCGATTCTTTTTGTAGTCGTACGTCGGATCGTAGTCGATGGTGCCAGAGAATTTTAGAATTTCAAGCCGCTTTCGGCGGTTGATGTATTCCTTCAAAGCGGCCGTAACGGCTTCCTCGTTGGTTTTGTGATTGCCGACGCGGCGGGCTTCGTCGATGAGCTGGTCGATTGCGCGATTGGTTTTCATGATAGTGCCCGCCGATATGTTTAGAGCATCGCACAATCCAGCCTGCAGGGGGCTAATTAAGAAAATGGCAACGCTTCAGCGCAGGTTACTTCCGATCTCTGATTTGGCTGCCTGAATTGCGGTCACTTCGATGTAGATGGGCGTCATCTCAGCTGGTGCGATTGCTCTCTGAAGAGTGCCCGCCACAGTAGCTCTTCGTCCAACCAACTTCTTGGCTGATGCTTCGAGGCCATCCGCGGTGCTTGAGTCGAAGAATAGCTCAAGCTGCTTTGCGGAACTGCACTCGGCCGATTTCCATTCTGGCCGGCTTGGGGTGCAGGGCGTGTTGATCGGATTGGATAACTCGATGACCAGATAAGTGAACTTGGGATCGGTCTTTTTGTTTTCGCCCCAGCCGGGAGGGCCATATCCCTGCAGCAATCGAATTGTCCCTGTCAATGTGACGGGCTTGTTTTCTGGTTCCATGGTGACCTGTGCGTGTGCGATGGAGAGACCAAAGGCAAATAGCAGGAGAAATCTGGAGGGCTTCATAATGGAGCCAATTCTACAGCTTTGATTGCCTAGTCCGCCCACGGGGCCCGGGCCTAAAGGCCGTGCAAATCTGCGTGCACTTTTCCGGGGGTTGAAACCCCCGGCTCCCTCTGGAACCCTCAGCTCGCATTTCGAAAGTTAGCTGCCGAGGAGTTTGGAGCCCCAGATCAGCAGGGCTCCGCCTAACAGGATGCGGTAGATGGCGAAGACGGTGAAGCCGTGCTTGCGGACCCAGTGGAGGAACCACTCGACGACGCCGAGGGCGACGATGAAGGAGACGACGAGGCCGATGAGGAGGACGATCCATCGTTCGCTGTTCATGACGACGTGGGC
>PLPU01000408.1:0-3193 GCA_003159975.1 Acidobacteriaceae bacterium | reverse complement strand
GTGCCGGGGAAGATGGCCGAGAGGGTCTGGCAGAGGCCGATCCAGATGGCCTGGCCGAGTCCCATCTCCTCGACATGGAGAGTGGTGGACTCGTAGCGCGTAGACCAGACGTCGACGGCCCACATGACGATGCCGCCGATGAGCAGCGCGAGGGCCATGACCTGGATGCTTTGGAGATTCTTCTCGCTCCACTTGTGCAGCGCGAGCGCCGGCGCCGAGGTGACGGCGAAGGCGATGAGGGTGAGGGAGATGGGGTGGGTGAGCCAGGTGCGGTCGCCGTTTTCGCCTTTGGGGAAGGTGCGGATGAAGCCAACGATGCGGCTGAGGAACAGGAGACAGAGTGCCACGATGGCGCCGAGCTGGATGACGATGGTGTACATCTTCCAGTAGGCGTCGTCGAGCGGGATGTGCATGAGCGCTTCAGTGATGCGGAGGTGGGCGGTGGAGCTGACGGGCAGGAATTCGGTCAAGCCTTCTACGATGCCGAGCAGGACGGACTGAAGATAGGGATTCAAGAAGCCTCCGGAATACAGGATTGAGTCAGCTGGTGGGCGTGCGTTGCGCGCACGTTGCGAGTTAGCGGGCGTCAAGGAAAGAAGCAGATCCTTCGACTCACCNNCTCACCACCCCCGAACTGAAAAGCGTTCGGGGCCCCGTTCGCTCAGGATGACCGCCTCCTCCTCAAATGAACATTGGAGACCGGGCACTATTCCTGGTCGATGCCGTAAACGGGAACACCCTGTTCCAATTTGTACACCAGGGTACCGGCGCGCCAGGTGTAGTCGGATTGAGGGAACTTGTCTTTGAGGTGGGCGACCAGCTCTTTGGCGTGGTTGCGGGCGTCTTCGGCTTTCTTGTCGCTGCCGTCGGCGGCAAACATGTCGTGGAGAACGGCCATGCGGTAGGTGGCCTGGTAAAGCGCCTGGGCGGTGCGGGGGCCGTCGGGAAATTCAGCGGCGTATTTCTCGTAGTATTCGGCTTCCTTTTCGGGGCATTTGGGAGAGCCCTGCCAGTCGCCGCAGAGCTTGTTGTCAATCAGTTCAAAGGCGGCGAAGGCGGCCCACCTGGTGTTGGGATAGAACTTGAGCACCTTGTGAAGCTCGTCTTCATCCATCTGGTCGCGGAGGTAGGCCTCTTTTTCATGGGCCGAAGGGCGGCTGGAGGCGTCGGCCTTCTGGATTTGCCATAGATCGTCGGCGGCTCGCCAGGCGGCTTCAGGGGCGAGGGGAGAATTTGGGAACATTTCAACGAGGCGACGGTAGAGAAGCCGGGCGCTGCGGGCGGCGTTGGCGGGGCCGCGCGGATCGGAGGCAAGCGACTCCTGGTTGGCGGCTTCACCCATGAGGATCTGGTCGCCATTGGGTGTGTTCTCAACGACGACGCCTTTGGATTGCATCCAGCCGGAGATGGGGGGCGGGGTGTCGTCGTGGCCGAAGACAGGGGCGTCTTTCTGGGTCTCTTCCTGGATGTCGGTATTAGCGTAGACGCGAATCCAGGGGCCGTTTTTCTCGGCGACCACCATTTCGCGGCCGATTTGCACGCGGTCAACCTTTTGCGAACTGGTGTCGGGGGCGATGTAGAGCGGGGTGATGCGGAGGGCGACGGCGCGGGGGCCGGCCATGGGCTTTTCGAGTTTGGGCTGCTTTTTCTGGGTGAAAGCGGGGACAGCGAAGCAGAGAAGCGCTAGGACGAAAAGCAGGGTATTGCGCGCGGAATTTCGGGGATTTGTCACAGGAAAATGATAGAGCATTGGGACGCCACCGGGTGGCTCGCGGAGTTGAGACTTATGAGCCTCAGTGGGTTGGACTCGAGACCGGTCCATACGTGAATCGGGGGCGGGATGCGTGGAGAGTTTTGACAAAAGGGGTTACGGGAAGTGAGGATTCAGACCATGGCGATTCTTCGTACGACACTGGAGATTGTGCGGCAGCAGTTAAATGACACGCTTCAAAACATCGATCCACGCCCAGATGATTGGGTGATCTTGTCGAACATCATGGACCAGGCCGGGCGGGAGTTCCCTGAGACGCGAGATAAGGTCGTTATGGTGCTGGCGAACATGCGGTCGGAGACGAGCATCAGTGGCTTGCCGCAAAGTGGGCCGGTTGAAGCCGGACGAGTTGGCGTGGTTGCGCCGCCGCTTTACGTCGATCTCTTCGTGCTGTTCTACGCCAACTTTGCCGATCGGAACTATATCGAAGGCCTCACAATGATCTCGCGGGTGATCGCTTTCTTTCAGCAGAACCCGGTCTTTACGCGTGACAATCTGCCTGATTTAGATCCGGTGATTGACAAGCTTCGGTTCGAATTCACAAACCTGGATCTGGGATCGCTGAACCATCTGATGGGGAACCTTGGGGTGAAGTACCTGCCTTCGGCTTACTACAAGGTAAGCATGATTCCGTTCCAAAGCAATCTGGNNTCGACGTTGCCGCCGCTTACTACGGCTACTGCGGTTTTGTAGGCGGGGAGCTTGTCGGCGTGGAAGAGCAGGGCGGCCGCGGCGACGGCGCCGCTGGGCTCGGGAACGAGACGCGTGGCGGCGACGATGGCGCGCATGGCGGCGCGGATTTCCGGTTCGGTCACGGTGACGATGCCGTCAACGAATGCCTGAATGTGGGCGAAGTTGCGCTCGCCTACGGATTGAGTGCGGAGGCCGTCGGCGAGGGTGCGNNGTGTCGCCGGCCAGTTCAGGCTCGACGCCGTAAACCTTGGTTTGTGGGCTGAGCCGCTTGACGGCGGCGGCGATGCCGGAGAGCAATCCGCCGCCAGAGACGGGGACGAGGACGAGGTCGACGCTGGGCAGGGATTCGACGATTTCGAGACCGCAGGTTCCCTGGCCGGCGATGATCTGCTCGTCGTCGTAGGGCGGGATGACGACATAGCCATGCTTGCGGACGAGTTCGTCGGATTTGGCGAGGCGTTCTGAAGAGGCGAGGCCGACATCGACTATTTCGGCGCCAAAGGAGATGGTGGCGGCGCGCTTGATGGCGGGCGCGTTGGAGGGCATTACGATGACGGCTTTTGCGCCGACTTCGCGGGCCACGTAGGCCGTGGCCTGGCCGTGGTTGCCGCTGGAATAAGTGATGACGCCGCGGGAGACTTCTTCAGGGGTGAGCTGGAGAATTTTGTTGGCCGCGCCACGGATTTTAAAGGCGCCGATGGGCTGGAGGGATTCAGCTTTGAGGTAGAT
>PLPU01000265.1:0-9846 GCA_003159975.1 Acidobacteriaceae bacterium | reverse complement strand
ACAGGTCTTCGTCGGTGGGGTGGGAGACCCGGGGTCCCCGCCAACAGGTCTTCGCCGTTTGGGGTGGCTTGACAGCTCACTGAAAAACTCCGACTTGAGGTAGATGTGCGAAAGGGCACGACTTCAGTCGTGCCAATAAAACCAAAAAACGACTCGCGCTTTAGCTGCTGCGCATGCCCTTAATCGTCGACAATTTCTCGCCTTTGAAACCATCGCGCGAAGCTCTGTTCGCTCAGGCCGCAGTCTGCTCCGCCGGATCCGCCTCAAACGCGGGCGTAAATCCCAGCCGCCTCCAAAAATCCCCCACCAGCGCCACCGTCCCCGGCGTCGTCTTTGAAGTGGTCCGCAGCAGTATCTCGGTCTGCGCCCCCGCTGCCAGGCTCGACGCTTCAACGGCAATCCCGACGCACTGCCCGGCCCTGTAGGTACAAGCCGCCAGGTCGGCAATCGAGAGCCGCGTCGTCGGCGTCGCCAGCACGGTGCGCGGCGGAGCCATCCGGTCCAGTAGCCAAAAAATCTCCAGCTTCGATTCCAGCTCATCCGGAACGCAGTCGATCGCCAGGTCGGCGCCCCGCACCGCATCCTCAATGGTGGAAACGAAGGTCACGTTCGGCAGCGTCTCCAGACCAAGCTCCGCCCGAAGCGCCTCCTGCGCGTGGTGCAGGTTCGCCGGCATCACGTCTTCCAGCAGCACACTGAAACCCGCGCGAGCCGCCGAAAGCGCCAGCCAGCGCCCCAGCGGTCCTGCTCCGATAATGGCAACCGTTTTAGGCAACGAGGGTTGGCTTGGCGGCAAGAGCCTTGGCAACATCGTCGGCGTTGGGACTGGCCTGGTGCAGATGCTCGGCAACCCGCGCGCGTTCCTCATCGGTCAGCGTAGGGATGGTGGCCAGCACGCGCCGCAGGGTCACAGCGACGTCGTCAATATAGTTCATCAGGCGGATAGCTTCTCCAGACAGCGGCATCGGTTTCCTCGGTGATTGAAGTTCTTTCCATATTGTAGGCGGTGCGGCTGGGAACCGGGAAGGTACAGCACTCCGTCGTGGCTTGCAAGGAATGCATTCGCCCGCAGCGACGAGCATCCGATTCAGGGATGGCTCATCGCAGCTTTGGCCGCAAAGCAAAGATCGTCGAATACGCGAGCCTCGAAAACGCTCCGTGAACCGGCGGCGGCCATAATGGCGTCCAGCTTTCGCGACAGCTCCCGATAGGTTCGCATCATCTCCGGAACAACGGGCCGCGCCGTTCGCGCGCGAACAAACGCACTGCAGAGCTCCCGCATGACACCCTCGACCGCTCCGCCGTGGATGTTCGGGTCCGTCCCGTTCAAATCGCTCAGCGACTTCTGCACCCTCCGGTCCCTGCTCTCGAAGTTGAACCAGCTGTGCTGCCGAGGGTTGATGCTGGCCCAGGTGACGGCCATCCCCAGCTCAAACGGCATATTGAATCTTGGTGTGCGTGGCGGAGTTCGGTCGACTTCAACTCGGGAGAGATCGTGAATCGAATATCGGCAACTCTGAATGAGAGCAAGAATCCGATCAAGCCTCCTCTCGCTTCCAGAAATTCCGAGCGTAGCGCGTGGTTCAAGGCCAAGTTGAGTCAATCCGACGATATATGCAAGATAGAGACGCCGAAAACGCTCGTCGTATGGAATATTAACGAATACAGCGTTTGGCTTAACTGGCGGTGGCGGCACGCGTGCTCTTCTTGCTTGGCGCAGAAACCTTGGCTGCAGTGCGTGACGAAGAGAGCTTGCTGGCGCCGTTTCTGTTGCTCAAGCGCCCATTGGCCGAACCCACAACGGCCCGATGAACCACCGAGAGATGCGGCGGCGCGCTGCCCGTGACAATCTCGATGAGACGCCTCTGGCGCGTCTTACTAATCTTCAAGCTCTTGCCAACCTCTTCAAGGGTGGGGATTGGAGTCGTGATGTAGACAGAGCGGCCCATAGAGATATCTTAGACCCAATCTCCTGTATCTGCGCTGGAAACGCGCATACAATACCCGCATGACCGATTCACCCGCATCCATCGCACAAGCCTTCGTCCGCGCCATCAACCGGCACGACCTCGATGCCCTCGCAGAGCTGATGACCGAGCAGCATTCCTTCATCGACTCAATGGGCAACGTAGCGCGAGGCCGCGAGCAGATGCAGGCTGGCTGGGCAGCCTACTTTATGATGTGCCCCGACTACTCGATTGCCGTCGAGGAAACCTACGGCGACGGCCCGGCCGTCGTCATGCTGGGCGTCGCCGAGGGAACCTATACCCCCGACGGCAAGCTCAAGCCGGAGAATCGCTGGAAGACCCCCGCTGTCTTCCGCGCCCTTGTCGAAGACGGCAAGGTCGCCGAGTGGCGCGTCTACGCCGACAACGAGCCGATCCGCGAGCGCATGCGCAAGCGCAGCTAAAGGAACCGCATATAAGCGAGGAAGAACTCCACTTAAGTTATCGGCCTCAATCTCTAAAATGTCCGCGAAGCCGGCCCACAAATAACAAGCCGCACTTAGAAGACTAAGCGCGGCGCAGTTACTGATAGCTTCTTACGTCCCGAGTTGCTGGTCCCAACCATTCGCACTTTGCACCGTTCAGGAATTGCTCCCTGCTCGACACTTGCTCCCGATGCTATACACGGATTGCTCCGTGGTTGACATCGAGTGCCTGTGTTGCCCACGGCGTACGCCGTGCTCAACACTTCAGCGCTTCGCACCATTCGCGGATTGCTCCGCGCTCGATACTTGGCCTTCCGCACCGTACCTGGATTGCTCCCTGCCCGGTGTTTCCCGCCCTGTGCTGTTCTCGGCTCGCTCCTTTCGGTTCGCTCCGTGCTCAGCACTTTCTGCCTCGGCGTCTGCGTTGGATTGCTCCTCGCTCGTCGCCGCGCTCCTCGCACCGGTCGCGAATTGCTTCGCGCTCGACACTTGGCCTTCCGCATCGCGCTCGGATTGCTCCTCGCTCGACGCTTCCCGCCCCGCGCTGCCCGCGGATCGCTCCGCTGGTGCATCGCTTAACGCTCGCACCAGGCACGAATTGCTTCGTGCTCGACACTTGGCCTTCCGCATCGCGCCCGGCTCTCTCCTTGCGGATCGCTCCGTGCTCGTTGCTTCCCGCCCTGCGTTGCTTGCGGATTGCTCCGCGCTCAACGCTTAGCACTAACTGTCTCGCTCAGACGTCTCCTCGCTCGACACTTAGCGCCCGCACCGTTCCTTGAATTCTCCTTGCGGATCCTTCCGTTCCCGGTACTCGGCGTTCCATGCTTCCCGCGGATTGCTCCGCGTTCCACACTTGGCGCCTGGTGTTAGTTCCGGATTGCTCCGTCTCTAACACTGAGTGCTTCCTGCTGGGGCCAGTGGTAAGTCCGTCCAACTTCACGAAGTGATGATGCCCGGACTTACTTTTCAACCCGGAATGAAAGTAACTATGCTCTTCCGCGATTCGCAGTGTCAATATGTTTTGAAAAGATATTGCTGTGGATATCGCGGAAATCTAGATAAATAGGTGGAAATCTCCTTTAGCACATCAGCTAAGTGCACCTAAACCAGTGCATTATAAAGGCCTAAGAACAATAAAACAATACGCTTACACACATACCTCCGAGATTGGATTATAAATCGGCGGCAGCATGAGAATCTGTCCTCTTTCGCTCTCAAATTGCCTCTTTCTCTCCAAGAGCAGCGAGGCGGCCCATCCTCCCACAAGGAATGGACCGCCTGTTTGCATTCCGACACATCCGTCTTGCCGGCCGGAAATCTCTTTGCATTTACAGCGTCCGCTTAAACAACGGCGTGGCGATCAGCAACGTCGCCAGGCCAAAGACGCTCAGAAACAGCAAGTCGTATTGAATGGCCTGGAACCCACCGTCTTTCAACAAGATAGCTTTGAAGCCATGAATCGCATAGGTGAATGGATCGGCGATGGCGATCGCCCTCAGCCACGGTGGAAATGCGGCAATGGGATAGATGGCGCCCGATGGGAAAAACAGGAGCGTGTTGAGAACGCCGAACATTGCGCGCGGCACCAGCGGGTCGTCCACACGTACCATCATCAGAAACATCATGCCGTTGAAGGCGATGGAAGTAACCACGATCATGCACAGCAACTCAAGGTCCGCAACAGGGTTGAAGATGGCCGGCAATCCCGCCATCAGCGAGCCGATCAGCGTGATGGCGATGCCCGCCAGCACAGCCTTGATTGCTCCCGCAATGTTCAGTCCGAAGACTAACTCAAGCTTGGTGATCGGAGTTACAAGATATCCCTCGTGAACACCACGCGCCTTGTCGTCGATATATAACATCCCGCCGCCGATCATCACCGAGATATACATCGCCAGCGCGATGGACCCGGCAAGCAGATATTTCATATAGGCCACATACGGGTAAAGCTCGACGATTTCAAGCGCGATGTTATTGACAATCTTCGGCTGAATAACCGGCGCATTGAGTGCATCGACCAGCGATTGCATCTCGACTTCAAGTGAGCCCGAAGTGAACTGGTCGGAGTTGTCGACCACCAGCCCTAGTTGCGGAGCATCCTGCGAGTAAACACGGCGTGAAAACTGCGCGGGAATGATGACGGCGGCGTCGATCTTTCCGGTACGCACGTCCTCCCGGGCCCGGCGCTCGTCGTTGTAATCGATGGTACTGAACGTCCTGATATTGACCGCGATCGCGGCGAAAGCCTCGCGGATCTTGACCGATTCCGGTCCATGATCGTAATCGACTACGGCCACGCGGGCGCCTGTGATTTTCCCCCCAAATGCGTTGCCCAGAATGATCAACTGCACCAGCGGCAGCATCATCGACATGATCATGAGGATCGGCGAACGGAAAAACTTGCGCATCTCGCGCTCGACAATGGCAAACATTCGATTCATGGTCGCATCCCCGGCCGATCTGGCATGATGAAGGCGTGTGCCTTAACCTGCTCATCGCGCAATTGCCTACCCGTATAATGGACAAACACATCGTCCAGCGTGGTGTTCTGCACACTTAGAGAAGTTAGCGTTTCGCCCAGCGACGCCGCTAACTCAACTAACTCCATTGTGGTTCTTGAGCCGGACGAAGTTAGCACGCGATAGAACCCAGCCGACTCCGCCTGAACGCTTGTAACTCCGTCCAGCCTTTCGAGCCGCGCTTTCCACTCCGCGGATTCGCGGTCGAAGTGCACTTCAACCACATTCGCGCCCGGCACACTCTGCTTGAGCTGGATCGGCGTGCCCAGCGCCACGAGAGTGCCGTGATCGACAATCGCGATGCGGTCGCACAATTTGTCCGCCTCCTCCATGTAATGAGTCGTGATGAGCATGGTGAGGTTGCGCGTCTTTCTCAGGTGGTCCAGCATCTCCCACACAGCAATGCGCGAGACGGGATCGAGCCCAGTCGTCGGCTCGTCAAGAAAGAAAATGCGCGGGTTGTGAACCAGCCCCCGTGCAATCTCCAGCCGCCGCCGCATTCCGCCAGAGAGTGTCTTCGTCTGCGCCCCACGCCATTTCACCAGGTCGACGGCCTCCAGCACTTCCTGAATATTCTTTTCGCGCCGCGCCTTGGGAACGCTGTAGAGCTTCGCGTAAATGCTGAGGTTTTCTTCGACCGTAAGGTCCTGGTCGCTGGTCAGTGCCTGCGGAATCACGCCAATGATATTGCGCACCGCGTCCGCTTCCTTTTGCACATCGTGTCCCGCAACAATTGCCTTGCCGCCGGTGATCGGGATGAGCGTAGTCATCATGCGGATCAGCGTGCTCTTCCCTGCGCCGTTCGGACCGAGAAGACCGAAAATCTCGCCATCCGCCACCGAGAAGCTCACGCCCTTCACGGCTTCAAACGTCCCGTACCGCTTCACGATGTTCTCGACGGCAATAGCGATCGGCACACCCGCCGGCGGCCCTAAGGCGCCGTTGATCGCCGGCCCGCCCTCTGTCGGACCGCTCTGTGTTGCGCCAATCTTGTTTGGCTCGCTCACTGTTTCACCAGCTTCGCTTTGGGTACGTACACCTCGGCCGTCATCCCCGGAACAAACTCTTCGCCGGGATTGTCGATCAGCAGCTTCAATTGAACAGTTCTGATATCGCGCTTGCGGCTGTTCACATCTCGCTGCGTGGCGAAATCCGCCTCAGCCGATTTTGAGATCACCTTGCCCTGAATCGTCGCGCCAGAGGGCATCACCACCCGCAATGAGTCGCCTAGTTGCACCGCATCGGCCTGGGTTTCAGGCAGCGGCGCATAGATCCACGTTTGTGTAAGGTCCATGATGGTGACGATGGTTGCGCCGGTGGCCACCACTTCGCCCTGCCGCGCCGCGCGCACATTGATCTTGCCGCCCACCGGCGCAAACACCTGCGAGTATCCAAGCTCCACCTTCGCCTGTTCCGCCAGCGCCCGCGCGTTCTCCACTTCGCCGCGCGTCGAATCCACGGTGCGTGCGGCGACCGCCGTGAGCAGCTCGTGCGCACGGGCCTGGCGCAGCGACGCTTCCGCGGCGGCCACGTTTTCCTTCGCGGCGTCGACGGCGGCTTTATCAGCCTGCAGGCTGGTCACCGCATCGTCCTTGGCCTGCTCGCTCATGATTCCCTGCTGGGTCAGCGCTACCGTGCGGCTGGTGTCGGCCTGCTGGTGTAAGTAGTTGGCCTGCGCCTGCTCGAGCGAAGCCTTCGCCGAACTCAGCAGCGCTTCCGCGTTGCCCGCCGCGCTCCCGGTTTCGCCGCGCGTCTGGCGCTCGGTCTCGACCGTTTCGCCAAGCTTGGATTGCTGGCTGCTGGCGGTCGCCTCGGCCGCCTTGCGCGCGGCCTGCAGGTCTTCGCTCTCGATCACGGCGATCAGTTGGCCGGCCTTCACAGTGTCGCCCTCGTCCACGGTCAGCGTCTGAATCCGGCCGGGGATCTTCGAGCTCACCAGGATTTCGTTGGCGTCAACAGTCCCAATCAGTTGCAGATCGCCCGTCCGCCGCGTCGTGGCAAGGTACCAGATCAGCGATCCGATGGTGAGCAGGCCCAGGATCATGAAAACTCGATTGCGTGCGTTCACTTTTGCCTCACTTGCTCTGTCTTTGTTACGTCGATCTTGTGTCTGTGGTTACCAAATCTATTCAACGCGAACGGGCGCGGTTCTTTATCGTCCGGCTGCGGCATCGGAGTGGATGCAAGCACCCGCGCCGCGACGGTTGCGCCGTGTTCGCGATCAATAAAAATCGTGTTGCCCAAATACTCAATGGCCGCTTTGCGCCGAAAATCAATCGCGCCAGGTTCAAACGGATTGGTGTCCAACAGCATGCTGATCATGGGCGAGGAAAGAAAATAAAAAACATTCGCCCCCAGCGCCGCGTACATCACCTGCATCTCGTCCACCCGGATCAGTTCGCCGGAGTCGCGTCCCTCGGCGTAGACCTGCCTCATGCGCGTAAGCATGGGGCGAAACACCTTCTCCACCAACGGAGCCATCGCATTTTCTTCGCCGCGATGCAGGCGGATCATCTCCTGCTGCATCAGGTTCTGAAAGGCGTGTTGCGAGTGAATGCGGTCAAAATGGCTGAGCGTGAACCGCACCATGCGCTCGCCTGCCGAGCACTCCGCACCCATCGCGGCGATGCTGCTGGCCACCACGCGATCAGCCACCGACTCCAGCGCCGCGTCATACAGCGCCTGTTTGCTGTTGAAGTAGTAGTAAAGCAGCGCCTTGTTCACACCCGCCGCTTCGGCAATCTGCTCCGTGCGCGCGCCGGCCATGCCGTTGGCACTGAATTCAAGAACTGCGGCTTCGAGGATCCGGGCTCGCGTCTGGTCGGCGCGTTCAGTCTGCGTGCGGGCTGGAGTGGCGGATGACATGTTTTTAACTAACTGGTTAGTAAATTACTCCCACGACGGCAATTTCGCAAGCCCGTCGTGTGGAAAAACTAGGAGTGGACATTCATCCCATTTACATTCATCACTTTATAGACAGACGTTTCTAGAACGGAAATATTTTAGAAGAGAGCAGGAACCCGCTCCTGGGCTGCGTTTCAAGCGAAGAAACTGATCTGTCGTGCCTGCGGTTGTTCCCCAGCAGACACCTCAGTGTGGGGCTCAGCCTCAAGATCGGCGGAATCTTCGAATTCGTCTAATTCCTCGTCCGTCCCATCGTCTTCCCCTCCGCGCCCGGATTTCTTGTCGCTCGGCGTCCAGGTCTCGTCCCCAATCCTGGCCGAGTTGTCGATGTCGAAAACCGCAGTCAGCTCTGGATCGGCAGGCGGCGCTTTCACGACCGGCATGGCTCGAATTCCGGCGATTGGGCTGATCTCCATTTCCGCTCCCCGTTCAAGGACTCCCCATGCGAAATATATCGACACAAGGATGGGAAACTTTAATCTTCGTCGAGATCTTCTGTACAGATTTTGGACATTCAGCGATTCTCACGCAAAAGCGCGCCGCGCTTTTCATGTCAGGGTCGCACTGCAACCTACGGCCGCAGACCCAGGACCGTAGGCGCCACCAATCCTTTGGGCCGGGGGGCGGCCTCAGTTTGAGACTGCGCCTGGGTCTGGTCAAGTGCCGCCATCCCCTGCGCCAGATTCATGCCCGCGGGGACAGGGACAAACCCGCCGCGTCTCTCGCTCGTCTCGCGGGCAAACGACTTGACCAGCAGCGCGCGCCCCGCTATGTGCACCTCCAGCCGCTCCGTCTTCCAGTCCGTCGCGCTCACCCGCGTACGCTCAATCTGGAACCATCCGCCCTTGTACAGGCGACCCAGCAAGCCGAAGCCAAAATCAAGGTTCTCCTGCACCTGTGCGTCCAGCCGCACCATCCGCTTCATCCGTGCATCCACCCAAAGCGTCCCGCTCATGGCATGAATAACCCGGGCTTCAATGGAGTGCGCGGGATAATTCGGATTGGGGCTGAACGTCAGCTTGTAGCACCCGTTCTCTTCGCCCGCATACCGATAGACAAACGCGTCCGCCATCAGAGCCACCACATGGCCAATGCGCTCCTCGTCTTCCGCATAATCCCGGATGTGCCTGGCCTGCTCCGCCGGCGAACTCAGAAGCCGCCGCAGGCGCGCCCCCTCCTGCTGCTGCGTCTCAGGGCTGATTGGATGGCCGTTGGTGAGCGCCAGCCGCGTCACCGGCCCCTGCGCGGTTTCAATCTGGTTCTCCAGCTTGGTTTCTTTGGGCGTGTGGCGCTCAATCCAGTAGCGCCAATAGCCGTGCCCCTGGTGGTCGTTCAGCTCGTTGTAGACGACCTCACGCACCAGTTGCGCCTCTGGCATCGCCGGCCGCGGTTGCTGCGGCACGGGCGCGACTTGCGCCCAACAAACGCCCTGCGTCACCGCCAGCATGCCAATCGTTCTCCAAAGCACACGCATCCCGTTGCCCTCCCGACCGAAGGTTTGAGACCTGAGTGGATTATGAAGGTGCCGCAATAAAAGAATTGCAACCATCCCGTTAAAAACCCGCGAATGTCCATGAATAACTCGGTCAATTCCCAAAGAAACCCGTATAAATGTCGACAAATCACAGCAATTCACTAATTCTCCGCCGTCTGCCCCTACTTCCCCGCTTCACTTTTTCACTTTTTCGCTTCTTCACTCTCTCACTGCTTCACCCATCGGCTTGTTAAACTGAGGCCATGGTAGATGAGCTCGCATTCCGCAAACTGGTCGAAATTGCTCTTGACTCCCTCAAGCAGCATTTAATTCTGCTTGAAGAGGAAGACGATGCCGGCTTTGAGGTCGAGGAGCAGAACGGTGTGCTCAACGTGTTGTTCGAGGAACCGCCAGGCAAGTTCGTGATCACGCCCAACACCCCTGTGCGCCAGATCTGGATATCAGCGCTCTCCACCAGCTTCAAACTCGACTGGGACGAAAAAGCCTCCGCATTTGTC
>PLPU01000434.1:5372-10642 GCA_003159975.1 Acidobacteriaceae bacterium | reverse complement strand
TGAATCAAGTTTGATTTCATAGGAAATTGCAAAGGGGCGCGTCTGCTCTTCGCGCTCCACCGCTGGTAAAGAGGGGTCCAGAAGTTCGCCTGCCGCTACGTGTGTGACGAGCTTTTGAATAAGAGCCTGGATCTGCTGCTGGTCAGAAAGATCAGACACTTGGCATCTTGCCAGGCAGGCATTCATGGCAACGATGGCGATGACCAAAGCGAGACACGCAAGCTTCGATCTCACATGCCTCCTTTCAAATCCTTTTTCTCTACATCGAAGTTTCGCGGGCACCGCGATTTGACGATTCATCTTGTGTTCGCTCTAGTGAGGGCGGTTGCGGGGGCGGGTGGCGCGGTTGCGCTCGAAGAGGATGAGCAGGCCGTCGAGGGTGAGCATGTCGTCGATGTCGGTGATGAAGCGCGAGCCTTCGGCGATCATGTGCGCGAGGCCTCCGCAGGCGATGACCTTGGGCTGCGCGCCGAGNNAGGTGGGTGATGGTGTTGGTGCCGATGACTTTGGCGGGGCGCTTGATGTCGACGCGGCTGAGGCGCGCGGCATGTGTGAAAAGCGCATCGGCGCTGATGCCGAGGCCGGGGGAGATGGCGCCGCCGAGGTATTCGCCGCGCGCGGATACGACTTCAAAGCGGGTGGCGGTGCCGAAGTTGACGACGATGCACGGGCCGCCGTAGCGCTCAAAGGCGGCAATGGAGTCGGCGAGGCGGTCCGCGCCCAGTTCAGAGGGATTGTCGACCAGGACGGGCATGCCGGTTTTGATGCCGGGTTCAACGAAGAGAGGATCGACGTGGAAGCAGGTTTCGCAGACCTGGCGCAGCGTGGTTTCGACGGGCGGCACGACCGAGGAGATGATGATGTGCGTCACCTGGCTGGGCTCGATGCCATTCATCTTGAAGAGATTGACGAAGAGCACGCTGTACTCGTCGGCGGTCTGCTGGTGATGGGTGGTGACACGCCAGTGGGCGACGAGGGTGGGCTTTTTGGGGGCTTCAGGAGATTGAGGTGTGGCAGGGACGCCCGCGTTGTCCTCGTCGAGGCGGTAGAGGCCGAGCTTGGTGTTGGTGTTGCCTACATCGAGAGCGAGCAGCATGGTGTTCTTAGCTTATATCCGTTGCGGCGTCTTCGGCGGCGCGCAGACCGCCGGTTTGCACCGTTACAAGTCCGTTTTCCGTCTGTACTCGAAGAAAACCGTACAAATCCAATCCCGCTGTAACCCCCGTACACGCCTGCGGGCCGTGAATGTGAACGCGTTTACCACGGATCCAGGTTGAGGCCGCTTCAACCGCGGCCGGAATCGTCTCAAATGCATGTGCGACATAGTAGGAGCGCATCTCCAACTCCAGCGATTTCAGCAGGGCAACGAGAAGTTCCTGACGCGAGGTGCAGCGACCCGACTCAAGATCGAGAGAAGTTGCGGGAGTGGCTAAGCCAGGGGCAAACTCTCGCTGATGCACATTGATGCCGATGCCGATGACAGCGTAGGCGATCTTGTCCGGTTCGGTACGCGCCTCGACAAGAATCCCGCCGGTCTTGCGCGGGCCTAGCAGCAGATCGTTGGGCCAGCGCAGGTCCACAGTCAGGCCGGACACTTCCTTGACCGCTCTCGCTGCGGCCAGGCCGGCAATCAATGGCAGCATCGGCAAAGAATTTGGAAAAGTGCATGGGCGCATCAACACGCTGACGTACAGGCCCTCGCCGGCGGCGGAGTGCCAGGTGTGATCGCTGCGGCCTCGGCCTGCTAGTTGCTCGTCGGTGAAGTAAAAGGAGCCGTGGGGTGCACCGCTGCGGGCGGCTTCCATTGCGTCGGTGTTGGTGGAGCCAGTGACGGGCGAGAAGTGGAGCTTGCCGGCAAAGATGGTGCGGGCGAGAGAGGATTCGAGGGTGGGGAGATCGAATAAGGGATTTTTGGATTGCGGGTTCATGGTCGTGGGGTGAAGGTCGATTCGATCCCACCCTAGTATCCCGTCTCTAAAGTTCTTTGTAAAATGCCCGAAAGTACAAAAGCAGATTCTTCGACTCACCACCCCCGAACTGAAAAACGTTCGGGGCCCCGTTCGCTCAGAATGACGGTCTCAATTCTGTGATGAAGTTTAGCGACAGGACGCTGGGTGTCTTACTCGGCGAGGATGGTCATGGAGATGTCGGCGGCTTTGGCGGAGTGGGTGAGGGCGCCGACCGAGATGAAGTCGACGCCGGTTTCGGCATAGGAGCGGATGTTTTCGAGGACGATGCCGCCGGAGGCTTCGGTGGGGATCCAGCGATGTTCGACTTCTTGGGTCGCGTCTCCTGGGGTGACTTCGGGTGCGGGCGCTTCCGCCGCGGTTTCCTGCTTGATGCGCTCGACGGATTGCTTGACCTGCTGGGGCGTCATGTTGTCGAGCAGGATGGCTTCGGCGCCGCATTTGAGGGCTTCTTCGAGCTCACGGGCGTTGCGCACCTCCACCTGGATGCGCTGGCCTTTGTGGCGCTTTTCTAGAGCCTTCGAGATCACGGTGGGAATGCCGCCGCCGAGCGAGATGTGATTGTTCTTGATGAGGATGCCGGAGGCGAGGTCGATGCGGTGGTTGGTGCCTCCGCCGCACTGGACCGCGTATTTCTCAAGGACGCGCAGGCCGGGGACGGTCTTGCGGGTGTCGAGGACGCGGGCATGGGTGCCTTGAATGGCGTCAACATAGGTGCGGGTGAGGGTGGCGATGCCGCTGAGGTGCTGCATCAGGTTGAGGATGACGCGCTCGCAACTGAGGAGTACGCGTGCGTTGTGGCGGATGACGGCGAGGACCTGGCCCGTGTGCACGCGGACGCCGTCGAAGATTTCGTGATGGCTGACGACTTCAAAGCGGGTTTGCGATTGGGGATGCGGGTGGAGCTTCGCGTCCGGATGGGCGTCGAGACGGGCAAAGATTTCAAGCAGGCGGGGGACCGCGCCGAGGCCGCAGACGACCATGTCCTGGCGGGCGATGATGGAGGCGGCGGCGCGCAGGTCGGGATCGATGGTGAGGTTGGTGGTAGCGTCGCGGGTGGCCTGGTCTTCAACCAGGGCCTGCTCCAGCAATGCGTCGATGCGGGTGCTTTTCCAATCCATAAATCAGTTGTCAGTTGTCAGTGATCAGTGGTCAGTGAACGAGTGAAAAAGTGAACAGTGGACAGTGTACAGGGAACAGTGAAGTAGTGAACAAGTGAAACAGTGAACGAGTGCAACAACGATCAATCTTCAGCCAGTGTTAGCGATCGTTTTCGGATTTTCTGCGCAGTAGAAAGTTATAAACGACCTTCTTTGCGCTGTCATCCATTTCATCGGCGAACGCGCAAAACAGTGCTCCGTTCCGCCGGTAGATCAGGATCGAGTACCTTGGCTGGGCTCCATAGAGCTTATCGACCAGCTTATGCCAAAACCTGAGTTTACCGTACCGGCGCCGAACCATGAGTTTGACTTCTCCCAGGTCGGTATACCAGAGCAGGGAGACGATCTTGTGGGCGTTGCGCACGAGGATGCCGTGGAGCGTGAAAAGAATGTACTGGGAAAAGCTGTCCGCCGGCGACCCGCCGCTGGATAGGTCGACGATTGCCAGCGCGTTCTCCGGGTCTCCCAGATGATCGGCAATGATTTGTTGGGCGTGTCGAGGAAAATCAGGCGCCAGGAAGCAGCGTGGCGCGCCGCCGAAAGAGATGGATGGGAAAGGCGCGGCGGGCCTGGTCCTTTTTGCCTCGGCAAACGGAGTTTCAACGGGCTCTTCGGGCGCGGCTTCAAGCGGGACTTCAATGGGCCGTTCGCGCGGGGTTTGGTGGTGCTCCCATAGCTCGCGGTAGGCGACTTGAATCCGCTTGAAATGCTCTTCCGCGTCCTTTCGGGCGCGCGGATTATTTTCAAATCGATCCGGGTGCCAAAGTTTGGCTGCGGCCCGGAAGGCCTTGCGAATTGCGGCGCCCGAAGACGCAGTTTGTCCGAGACCAAGGGTTTTGGAGTGCTGAAGACATTGTTGGCAGACACACGGCATGCCGGGCCTTCACTCGGGGAGGGCGGTCGGGGTTTCGGCCGGGGCTAGCTCCGGCCGAAACGTCGATGCGGCTGTTTTTTCAGTCCACATAGGGCTCAGTTCAGGGTTCGGTGGTTCTCACCTCAAAACAAGCAAACTTCGGTGGGCATCGTCCTCGAAATCGGCAAAACGCACGCCGTTGTTTCGCACGATTCGAATGATCTGCTCGGTGGAGCAGTTCCCTGTCTGAAGCAGGATTACCTTGGGAGGTGCGCCTCGGGCGATGCTGAGGTTTGCGAAATCTTTGTCCTTGGTCAAGAACGCGAATCCATGCGTTTTTGTATACTCCCAGATTATCGAGTCGCTAGTACTGCCTAGTCCAACGGAATCGACATGAGCTGACTCCGGAAACAAGTCGGCTAAGTCCACGGCAATCCGCGGCGGCAGATTCTCATCAACGAGAAGCTTCAAGTACCGCGATCCTCTCTGGAATGCTGGCGAAGAACTCGTAGACTGCCTGGAAGTCTTCGCGTTCCAGGTAAGGGAACTCCTTGAGAATCTCGTCTTCGGTCATGCCCGAGGCGAGATAGGAGGCAAGGTCGTAGACCGTAAAACGCAGGCCACGAATGCAGGGTTTTCCTCCCATTTTGCCCGATTCAACGGTGATGCGCGGGTTCAGACCGGCCATCGATACCTCCTGTTCCTCGCTTTTCCCTCATTCTATGGCATGGGAGCAAACCCGTGGGAACCGGATTGTCGGCCCGCGCGGACTTCGCTTGGGCTGAACCGTCATTCCGGCGGCAGGACGCCGAGATCGCCGCGCGCCTGATCCAGTAGCCTCTTTGCCTCATCCCGTTGCTTCTTGAGCCCCTCAACGATGTGCGGTGGGGCCTTGAGCAGGAAACCCTCGTTGCCTAATTGACGCTCGGCGTTGGCGATTATCTTCTCGTATTGCGCAATGTCTTTTCTCAGACGCGCGCGTTCGGCGGCGACGTCGATGGTGGCTTGGTATTCGATCGCGATATCAAAATTCGCCTCTCGCCGAACTTTGCCGTATGTTAGCGGTTCTAATCTCACATCACTCACTTTTGCCAGCAGGCGGAAAATGTCTCCATGATGGGCTGCAGCGCCCGCTGCGTTCATTCCACGCATTGGATCTGGATTCAATTGACCCGGGACGAACTCCTTATCTGGAACCCCATTTTCCTTTCGGAGAATTCGAAATGCGGTTACAACGTTTTGAACAGTTTGCATTTCGAAAATGTTCGGATCGTAGCTTGACTCGGTTAG